>JBBDNT010000205.1:0-18443 GCA_040877445.1 Planctomycetaceae bacterium | reverse complement strand
GGCTGTATCCCCGCGCGGCGTTCTGGACGCTCGCCCGGCAGGGGGTGAAGGGGAAATTCGGCCACACGCTGCTCAAGAGCGACGGCGAAGAGGACGACGAGGGCGACGAATCCGAGCCGGCGCCGAAGGACGGCGTCGTCGGCCTGCGCGGCGCGCCGGACCGGCGGATCACCTGCATCGACCTGCGCGCGGCGGCGAAGCCGCAAGTGTTCCTCGACGAAATCCGCCGAATCGCGAACGAGAGCAGCGTGCGGACGGTCGATCTGATGGACTGGATTCAGGGCAGCCCGAAGCCGGAACAACTCGCGCGGTATCTCAAGCCCGCCCCCGGCGAGGGGCGCGGCATCGGCACAGCCACCGAGTCCCCCGCCGAACGCCCCATTCTCGACGTCACCTCGGAGAACACCGCCCGCCGCTGGTACCCGGTCATCGACTACACGCGTTGCACGAACTGCATGGAGTGCATCGATTTCTGCCTGTTCGGCGTGTACGGCCTCGATCACCAGGACACGATCCTCGTCGAGCAGCAGGACAACTGCAAGAAGGGCTGCCCGGCGTGCAGCCGCGTTTGTCCCGAGAACGCGATCATCTTCCCGGGCCACAAGACGCCGGCGATCGCGGGGGCGGACGGCGAAGTGGCGGGCTTGAAGATCGACCTGTCGAAGCTGTTCGGCGCGCCGGAGAAGACGGCGCTGGAACTGGCCGCGGCCGAGCGCGACGTGGAACTGGTCCGCGACGGCCGCGACGCGGTCGGCATGACGGTGGGCATTCCGAAGAGGCAACACGAAAGACCGCCCCGCGACCGCGACGAACTCGACGACCTGCTGGACGGTCTGGACGAGTTGGGGTTGTGAGGTTACCGTCGCATAGGAAAGGACGACGTCGCATGATCGACTTCTGCTTTTACCGTCAACAGCGCGCGGATGGCGGAGTGCGCACCGGGTTGGATATCGTCGGAAGCTCCGCATGGGAAGATTTCCACGCGGTGGCACCGGAGGACGAACAGGATCCGGCACTGCGCTGGTACGTCGACGTGCGGGGTCAGGGAGACGCGATTCCAGCGGACCGCGACGAATTGCGCGATTGGCTGCTGCAGCACACGGGCATCATCGAATCCGCTCTGAGTTGGCTCGCGGAGCGATTCGCGGTCGGCTTCGACATTGAAACGTGGCCCGTGCGGTGGGAAGTTCCGAATGCACCTTCCGGAACTTCAATGGAAATCGTGATCTCTGCGACTCGGCGCGTGGATTCGCTGGAAATCTCGAATGTGCTTCGCGAACTCGGGCAGAACTGGAGAAGGATCATCAATTCGATTCCGCGCACGATGGCCGTCTCTTGATCGCCTCCCGGAGTCGTCGCCATGCCCGGACGCGTTCTGGACACGAGCGTGCTGATCAATCACTGGCGCCGTTCCAGAACGAGTTGGCCGAATGCGCGCGAGACGCGCGACTGGGCTCTGCGGCTTGTGGACGTGCGGCAGACGAACCTCATTTTCAGCCCCGTCTACCTCGAATTCAACTGTGGCGTGCAGAGCGCCGAGGAACTCGCCCTCGCCGAAGCTTTTCTCTCGGTCTTCGAGGTCAAGGACGGATGGGACGTCCGTTCCGACGACTTGCAAGAAGCCGCGCGTTTGGCTCGCCGCGTGCCTCGGGACGGCAAACGGCGCCAATTCGCGGACTGCCTGATTCGCGCGTTGGCGATCCGCTTCCGATGCGAAGTTCTCTCCGATGACAGGACGTTTCCGCGCCATTGATCATGCAGTGCCGCCAATGAATCCACGACTCGCGGACCTTCTCGGAAGTCCGTCACGCATCGGAAACGCCTACGCCGCCATCCGCGACGATCTGCTCGCGATGCGCGATCCCGCCGGCCATTGGTGCGGCGAACTTTCGACTTCGCCCCTCTCCACCGCGACGGCGGTGATGGCTCTGGAGCAGATCCGCCGCCACGATTCGACCAGGCGAGCGGGGGGCGTCAGCCCCCCGGTGGACGCCGTGCACGTGGCGGATCCGATTCAGTATCCGGAAACCGGCCGGCTGACGCCGGCCGCTCGCCCGGAGATGATCCAGCGCGGCCTCCGCTGGCTCGCCGAGAATCGCAACCCCGATGGCGGCTGGGGAGACACCACCAAGAGCGTGAGCAACGTCTCGACCACCATGCTCGCCCGCGCCGTGTTTCACGCCTGCGAGGCCGACGATGAGTACCGCAGCGTCGTCGATGATGCCGTCCGCTGGATCGATCGCGCCGGCGGCGTGCCGGCCGTCGTTCGCCGCTACGGCAAGGATCGCACGTTTTCCGTCCCCATTCTCACGCACTGCGCACTGGCGGGCCTCGTCGATTGGAAGGACGTCATCCCCCTCCCCTTCGAGCTGGCCTGCCTGCCGCCGCGGTTCTACAGCGCGGTCCGGCTGCCGGTCGTGAGTTACGCGCTGCCGGCGTTGATCGCCATCGGCCAGGTCCGGCATCATCACCGGCCGACGCGCAATCCGCTCGCGCGGCTCGCCCGCGATCTTTCGAAAGCGCGAAGCCTGCGGGTGCTCGAACGCATCCAGCCGCCGAACGGCGGGTTCCTCGAAGCGACGCCGCTCACGAGCTTCGTCACGATGAGCCTCGCCGGCATGGGCCTCGCCGGTCATCCCGTGGCCCGGAAGGGGGCGGAGTTCATCGTGAACTCGGTGCGGCCGGACGGCAGCTGGCCGATCGATACGAATCTCGCGACATGGGTCACCACGCTCTCCGTCAACGCCCTCGGGGATGATCTCCCGGAAGAGGACCGCGAGCCGATCCGCGACTGGCTGCTCGGCCAGCAGTATCGCGAGCCGCATCCCTACACGAACGCCGCCCCCGGTGGCTGGGCGTGGACCGATCATCCAGGAGGCGTCCCCGACGCGGACGACACGCCGGGAGCGCTGCTGGCGCTGATGTCGGCGAGCGGGGGGCGTCAGCCCCCTGGTGCGTTCGGCGCTGTCAGTGCGTTCGGCGCTGTCGGGCCGCAAGGTGGTGGGGATCACCGGGGGGCTTACGCCCCCCGCTCGCCTTCGCGCGTGGAATCGGCTCTCGAACTCGGCGTCCACTGGCTGCTCGACTTGCAGAACCGTGATGGCGGTTGGCCCACGTTCTGCCGCGGCTGGGGCACGCTGCCGTTCGATCGCAGCGCGCCGGATCTGACGGCGCATTGTCTGCGGGCGATCTCCCGGTGGCTCAACCCGGCAACCGGTCATACGCCCCGCGCGGACGTAAGATACCGCATAGATCGGACGGCGCCGCCCAAGCACAAGTACTTTCATCGAGCCGTGAATGCGGCGGACCGCGGCTTCCGCTACCTCGCCCGCACGCAACGAGCCGACGGCTCGTGGCTGCCGTTGTGGTTCGGCAATCAGCACGCTCCCGACGAGGAGAATCCCGTGTATGGGACCGCCCGCGTGCTCACGGCGTATCACGATTGCGGCAGGACGGATTGCCGATCCGTCCGAGACGGCGTCGAGTGGCTGATTCGCGCTCAGAACGTGGATGGCGGGTGGGGGGGCGCGGCGGGCGTCCCGTCGTCGGTGGAAGAGACGGCACTCGCCGCCGATGCGGTGCTCGCGCTCGCACCGGAGCACCCCGCCGGATGGAAGGGCGTCGAGTGGTTGGTCGAGCGGGTCGAGTCGGGAATGCATGGGGAAACATCCCCCATCGGTTTCTATTTCGCCAAACTTTGGTATTTTGAGTGCCTGTATCCGCTGATCTTCACGACCGCCGCCCTGCGACGCGCCGTCTCGATGTCGGCCGCCGAGGAGGGTCTCGTCTCGCGCCAGCCGGTTAATGCAGGCGGGAAAGATCGGTTGAGAAGGTAGGCGGGCGTCGCCGGTGGGGCAGCGAGCCTCCCGCGTGAGCGGGGGGAGAGGTCGGTCAGCAGTCATTAGTCATTAGTCAGTAGCTGGGGGGCGAATGCCGACGGGGGAGTGACGTGGTGGCTGGCGGGCCATCGTCCTCTCGCCTCGACGTTCGATGCTCCCTCGCAGTTCGACATTCGCCATTCCCGCGTCTGGAGCTTTCCGTGTCCATCGCGCCGAACGAGACTCGCATCGACGACGCCCCGGAAGCCGTCCGCCGGGAGGCCCAGCCCGGCCCGCGCTCGAACGGCCGTCCCCTCGACGATGAGGGCGGCGCCCGCGACGACGCGGCCGAGCACGTCAACGGCAATGGCCGCCCCAAGCGCCAGCGCCGCAGCACGAGCCACCTCAAGGACGTGCCCGACACGTTGGAACTCCGCGAGCGCATCAAGGCCGAAGCCGAGAAATATGCCGAGCAGCTCGATCACTCACGCCCCTTCAACAAGAACGAACTCGAACGGCACGCCCGCATGTTGCTGGAACGCATGGGGCAGCCGGAGGGCTATCTCGGTTTCGCGATGGTCCTCATCGGCAACTTCTTCTGGAAGCGGCAGTTCATGGCGATCCCGTACGAACGGCGATTGCTGTTGTTGCCCCACTGCCTGAAGCACGCCGAAGGCTGCCCCGCCGAATACGACGAGTTCGGCCTCGACTGCGAACGCTGCGGCGCCTGCTCGATCGCCGATTACAAGGGGCGGGCGGAGCAACTGGGCTACAAGGTGCTGGTGGCCGAAGGCTCGCCGATCGTGCTGAAGATCATCGTTTCGGGATACATCGACGGCATTCTGGGCGTCGCCTGTCTGAACGTGCTCGAGAAGGCGATCGACAAGGTGCTCATCGCGGGGGTGCCGTCTTACGCGATCCCGCTGCACTCCGGGGATTGCAAGAACACCACGCTGGATGAAAGCTGGGTGTGGGACGTGCTCGAGAAATACGAGCCGCTGCCCGACCCGCTGACCACCAGCTACGTCCCGCTGATGCGGGCCTCGAACCGCCTGTTCGAGGAACGGTTCGAGACGCTGCTCCCGCGCCTGCGGAGCAGGAGTGACGAGTTACGAGTTACGAGTGACGAGAAAAAGCAGGACGCTCTCGCTTCCGGGAACTCGTCACCCGTCACTCGTCACTCGTCACTTCTTTCCCACTCGTCACTTTCTTCCGCCTCCCCCCTCGCCCAGACCGAGGAAATCGCCTACGACTGGCTCGCCAATGGCGGGAAGCGATTCCGGCCGTTCATCACGCTCGCCGCGTACGACGCCGTCACCGGCGGCAAGTCGCTGCACGCCGCCGCGTCGCAGGCCGAGCCGCTCGATTATTCCGACGCGGTCAGCCGCGTGGCGATGGCGATCGAGGCGTTCCACAAGGCGTCGCTCGTCCACGACGACATCGAGGATGACGACCCGTTCCGCTACGGCCGCGAAACGCTGCACCGCCGCTACGACCTGGGCACCGCGATCAACGTGGGGGACTACCTCATCGGCGTCGGATACCGGCTCGTCAATTCGGCCCGCGCGGAAGTCGGCGCGGACGTCACGTGCGACGTGCTCGACCGCATGGCGACCGCCCACATCAAGCTCTGCGACGGGCAAGGGGCGGAGATGGCCTGGCAGACCGCCGCCGACAAGCACCTCACGCCGATGGACGCCCTCTCCATCTACGCGTTGAAGACGTCGCCCGCCTTCGAAGCGGCCCTGTACGCCGGGTTGCGAATGGCCGGCTCGACCGCCGCCTACGACGAGATGGTCCCCGCCTTCTCGCGGCATCTGGGGGTCGGCTTCCAGATTCTGAACGACCTGACGGACTGGCGCGGCGACCGGAACAACAAGCTCGTCGCCGGACAAGACGCCGAAGCGCTCCGCCCCACCTTGTTGCTCGCGCTCGCCATGCAGGCGGTCGAAGGCGCCCAACGCCGCGAACTCGACGAAGTGCTCTCCGGCGCAGTGACGGGGGAATATCGCGTCGGCCGGCTGCGGCGAATCTTCGAGAGCTGCGGCGTGTTCGAGAAAGCCGAAGCCCTCGTCGACAAATCCCGCGCCCGGGCCGAGGCGCTCGCCGATGCGGTCGAGCCGGAAGACCTGCGGCGGCTGCTGTACTTCCTGGTCGACTCCGTGCTCGCGGAGGAAGAACCCCCGCCGCCGATCCACCCGGACATTCTCGTCCCGCTGCCGCTGGTGACGGTGCCGGAGTAGCCGGGGCGAAGTCGCGGCGGAAGGGAGTCGAAGCGAATCGCAAGCCGGCCCGCGCCGGCCGCGCGCCGCACGGATGGGGCCGATTCGGAGGGGCTTTTCGTTCGCCGCATGGAATCGCGGCGGTTCCCTTGAAACCGCCTGCGCGTTTTGCCATAGTTCACGCTCTTGCGGCGGGCGACCGAAGAAGATCCCGCAGTCGTTCTGCGTTCGCGGAGCGCGCCGCCGGCGAAACGAAGGGACGACGGACCCCGCGCGATGACAGTGCTTGCGGCCGCGAACAGCCTCGGTGGATGGTTCGGCGAACGGGGGCTCTCCTCCGGGTGGGCGATCGCGCTCGCCGCGTTCATTCACGCGGTCATCCTCATCCACCTGTTCGCCGTCGCCCCGCTGATTTTCGTCTGGCTGGAACGCAAAGTCTCCGGCCGCATTCAAGACCGCCTCGGGCCGACCCGCGTGGGAGGCCGCTTCGGCTGGCTGCAAGGTCTCGCGGACGGCATCAAGCTGATCCAGAAGGAAGACCTCGTCCCCCAAGCGGCCGACAATATGCTGTTCCGCATGGCCCCGTACATCGCCTGCGTGGCGGCGTTCGGCGGGTTCATGGTGCTGCCCTTCGCCGACGGCTGGGTGGCGGTCGTCTCCGATATCGGCATCTTCCTGCTGTTCGCGATCCTCTCGCTGGAAGTGCTGGGGATCGTGCTGGCCGGATATTCCAGCGGGTCGAAGTGGTCGCTGTTCGGCGGGATGCGCGAAGCGGCCCAGATGGTGAGCTACGAAATTCCGCTGGCCCTGTGCGGTCTCGTCCCACTCGTCGCGCTGGGAACGCTCAACCTCGGGGACATCGGCCGGATGCAGGCCGGCTGGTTCTTCCCCAACTGGATGATCTTCGCCAACCCCTTCACGTTCATCGCATTCTTCGTGTACTTCACGGTGGCGACCGCGGCCAACAAACGCGCCCCGTTCGACCTCGCCGAGGCCGAAAGCGAACTCGTCGGCGGCTTTCACACCGAATACAGCGGCATGCGGTGGATGTTCTTCTACATGGCCGAATACGGCAGCATGTTCCTGGTGAGCGGCGTGGCGGTGTATCTGTTCCTGGGGGGCTGGTACTCCGGCATCGCGCCGCTGGACGACGGGGTCGCATCGCTGCGGGCTTTCGGTTTGGCGGGAAGCTGGTTCTCGAATTTGATCTTCATGGTCGTGTTCATCACCAAGGCGTCGTTCCTGGTGTTCGTGCAGATCTGGGTGCGGTGGACTTTCCCCCGGCTGCGGATCGACCAGGTGATGCAGACCTGCCTGAAATACCTGCTGCCGATGAGCTGCGTGCTGTTCGTCGGGGTCTCGATCTGGCCGGTCCTGCTGGTGAGCGGCCTGGGGCGGACGACGCTGATCGACTGGCCCGCGGGCTGGAGCCGACCGCTGGGCGATCGCATGCCGCGGCAGGAGGCGCGTGAGGAAGAGCGCGTGACGCGAAACGCCGCCGGTGAAAGCGTGTCCGAGGCCAGCGTACCCCGAAGGGGTTCCACAACACAGCCCAGGGTCGCGAGCGGAGCGAGCGCACCCTGGGTTGGTTCGCCCACCACCGGTATCGACCCTGTAAGGGTCGCACAGGATGTTTCTATCGAAATCGCCGCGGCCAGACCGTGCTGTGGAACCCTTTCAGGGTTCGAAACGTCGTCGTGCCTCGAAACCCAGGGTGGCGCGGCTTCGCCGCTGACCCTGGGCTTTGTTGTGAAACCCCTTCGGGGTATCGAGCCGGGTCGGGTGGAACTCGTCACTCGTGGGCACCGCCCGGAGGGTGGTCCGTCACTCGTCACTCCTTCGAAAGGAGGCGCCCGATGAACGAAGCCCCCGGCGTCTCCTTTCTGATGCTCTTGTTCGGGGCGGCCGCGTGTGCCGGGGCGATCGCGATCGTCCTCACGCAGAACGTGGTCCGCATGGCGTTCTGGCTGGTCGTCTCGCTGGGAGCGGTCGCGGCATTGTTCTTCCTGATGAACGCCGACTTCGTCGGGGCGACGCAGTTGATCGTCTACGTCGGCGGGACGGTCGTCCTGTTGATCTTCGGCGTGATGCTTACCGCCAGCGGCCCGTTGTTGAAGATTCCCACCTCGCCGGCCGAGACGTTTCTCGCCGCGGGAGTGGGAGGGCTGTTTCTGGCGCTGATCGTCTCGACCGTGTTGGCCGTCGATTGGACGGCGACCGCCGACACGATCGCCGCGACCGACCACTCCGCCAGCCGGGCGGTCGGCGAAGGCTACAATCCTCCCGAACAAGGCAACACGCTCCGCCCGATCGGCATGGCGCTGCTCGGCCTGCGGCCCGATCGCGATCTCGGTCGCGAGGTCGACGGTCGGCCGAGCGTCGGATATTTGTTGCCCTTCGAAATCGTCTCGGTCCATCTGCTGGTCGTGCTGATCGGCGCGGCGTACCTCGCCCGGGCGAAACGCCGCCGCGGCCAGGAGCCGGGAGGGCAGTAGGCAGTAGGCAGTAGGCAGTCCAAGATGGGCGTCCGGAACGCTTGCGGTTTCGCGAACTCGTAACTCGTAACTCGTAACTCGTAACTCGTAACTCGTAACTCGCGCAGCGCCATGACCGGATTGGAACTGTATCTCATCGTCGGCGCCGTCCTGTTCGTGTGCGGCGTCGCCTGCATGACGACCAAACGGAACGGCATCGGCGTGCTGATCGGCGTCGAACTGGTGCTCAACGCCGCCAACATCAACTTCGTCGCGTTTTCGCACTACACGCCGTTGCGGCTGGACGGGCACATCTTCGCGTTGTTCGTGATCGTGCTCGCGGCGGCGGAGGCGGCGGTGGCGCTCGGCATCGCCCTCAACTTCTACAACAACCACCTGTCGATCGACGTGGACCGCGGAGATCAATTGAGAGGATAGTCCGCGGCCAGTTGTCCGTCGTCAGTTGCAGTTCCCGAGGCGGGAGCAACCGACGATTCGACCAACAACGGACAACGGACAACTGACAACTGACAACTGACGAAAATGGAATATCAATCCCTCGGAACGCTGCTCCGCAACCTGCTGATGGTGGCGTGGCTGCTGCCTTTGGCCGGCTTCGCCGTCGAAATCTTCGGCGGCTGGTGGAGCGACCGCAAGAGCAAGGCGGCCGCGTTCCTCGCGGTCGGCTGCATCGCCACCGGCTTCGTGTGCAGCGCGATCGCCCTCGTCACCTGGGGCGTGCAGACGGAATGGGGACGCGTCGAAATCGCCGGCGCGGCACATCACTCCGTTGCCGATGAGCATGCCGATGCGAATCAGGAAGCGCGGCAGATTGAGGCGATGGTCCAAGCCGTCAAGCGGCGCATCCACCCCAGCCATCCCGGCGAATTGACTTTCGTGCAAGCGGACGTCGCCAATGATCACGCTTCCGCCGTCCCGCAATCGCCGGTGCACGCGGACGGCGACGTCGCCCAGCATGCCGCAAAGGAACATGGCGACCATCACCACGCCGCCCCGATGACTCCCTTCACCGGCGCGTTCTACACGCTCGGCCGGTTCGGCGACTTCGCGATCGGCCTCGACTGGTACATCGACAGCCTCACGCTGGTGATGTTCACGATGGTCACGCTCATCGCGACGTGTATTCACGTCTTCGCGCTGGGCTACATGCGGGACGAACTCACGGACGACTACGAGGACCACGAAATCCACCTCCCCGGCGGCCGGCACTTTCATCGGCCGGGGCGGTATCACCGCTTCTTCGCCTTCATGTCGCTGTTCTGCTTCTCGATGCTGGGGCTGGTCATCGCAGGCAACATCTTCATGGTGTTCGTCTTCTGGGAACTGGTCGGCATCTGCAGCTACTTCCTGATCGGCTTCTACACCGAACGCCGCTCGGCGAGCAATGCCGCCAACAAGGCGTTCATCATGAACCGCGTGGGGGACTTCGGCTTCCTCATCGGGCTGATGATCCTGCTCACCTGGTTCGGCACGTTCCGCTTCGTCGAGCCGGAAGGCTCCACCGCCGCCCGCGCCGGGCTGTTCCAGCAGGTCCGCGACGGACACGGGGCGCTCGTGGTCGCGAGCGACGACGAACTCGCCGTCGTCCTGCACGACGCCCATGGCCACGCGCTCGCCGGCGACGCGCCCGGCGGAACGAGCACCATCCCCTACTGGCTGCTGGTAGCGGCCGGCCTCGGCATCTTCGCCGGCTGCATCGGCAAGAGCGCGCAGTTCCCGCTGCAAACGTGGTTGCCCGACGCGATGGAAGGCCCGACACCGGTCTCGGCGCTCGTGCACTCCGCGACGATGGTCGCGGCCGGCGTGTATCTCGCCGGGCGGTTCTATCCCATGTTCACGCCCGAAGTGCTGTTGGTGATCGCCTACGTGGGGTGCGTCACGCTGTTCGTCGCCGCGACGATCGCCGTCGTCGCGACCGACATCAAGCGGGTGCTCGCCTTCTCGACGATCAGCCAGTTGGGCTACATGATGCTCGCGATCGGCGTGGCAGGCTGGGGGGCGGGGCTGTTCCATCTCGTCACGCACGCGTTCTTCAAGTCGCTGATGTTCCTCGCGGCTGGCAGCGTGATCGTCGCCTGCCATCACGTGCAGGAAATGCCCCGCATGGGGGGGCTGTGGCGGAAGATGCCCATCACCGCCTTCACGATGCTCGCGGGAGTGATCGCGATCAGCGGTCTCGCCTTGCCGGGAATCAATATTTGGGGACACGCGATCGCGTTTTCCGGCTTTCACTCGAAGGACGCCATCGTCGCGACGGCGCTCGCGCATTCGTATCTCAATCCGCTGCACTTTCTGCTGTTCCTGGTGCCTTTGGTGACGGCGGGCATCACGGCGTTCTACATGTTCCGGCTGTGGTTCTTCACGTTCGCCGGAAAGCCGCGCGACCAGCACGTGTACGACCACGCGAAGGAATCCCCGTGGGTGATGACCGTCCCGCTGATCGTGCTGGCCTCGTTCGCGGCGCTGTGCGCGGTCGGCGGCGAAGGCGGCCCTTTGTACTCGACGATGGCCCGCAGCGAACCGGCCTCGGTCGCCGTGCAGCAATGGGGCGCGCAGTGGGGGATGGCAGGCATCACTCTGCCCAGCCATGCCGACACCGCCGGCGTCCACGCCCAGGCCGGCGCGTACGCATTGGGAGTCGCGTTCATCGGCACGCTGCTCGCCTGGCTCCTGTACGGCATGCGGGTGATCGACCCGGCCGACATCAAGCGGCAGTTCATCGCATTGCACGGCTTCCTCGCCGCGCAGTGGCGGTTCGACGATTTCTACCAGTTCGCGTTCATCCGCCCGACGCATGCGCTGGCCCGGTGGTGCACGGCGATCGATCGCCGCGTGTTCGACGGCTTTCTGCACGGCGTGGCGAAGGGAACGGTCGATGTCTCGCGCTGGGACCGCCGGTTCGACGAGAGAATCGTCGACGGGCTGGTGAACCTGCTCGGAGACGTGACGTTCGGGACCGGCCGCGCGCTCCGCCGCGTGCAGACCGGCTTCATGCGGCAATACGTGCTCTTCATCGCGGTCGGCGTGCTGACGCTGTTCGTGATGCTGTTCGTGGCGTTTCCCAAATAGTCGGTTGTCAGTGGTCCGTTGTCAGTTGCAGCGAGATTTCGAAATCCGCGGACAACTGATAACCGAGAGCTTGTGAATCTTTTATTTCTGCTGATTTCGTCATTCCCGCGCAGGCGGGAATCCAGCAATCACCATAGCGGCCACCAATGAGATCCCCGTCCGCGCATCGACTGGATTCCCGCCTTCGCGGGAATGACGCGCTGTGGACGACGATCGAATGGCGAAAGATTCACAACCTCTGACAACTGACAGCGGACAACTGACAACTGACAGCGGACAATCATGGATACCGGCCTGCTTCTCACGCTCATCATCTTCACCCCCGCGATCGGGGCGCTCGCGCTCGCGTTCTTCGATAAGAAGGCCGAAGAGCCGATGCGGTATTTCGCCCTCACCGTCACCGTCATCACCTTCGGGCTGACGCTGTTGCTGTACGCCCAGTTCGACCCGAGCCAGGGGGGCATTCAGCCGGTGAACGGCGACGAGCACGGCGTCGCCTATGCGTGGATTCCCTCGTGGAACATCGAATACCGCCTGGGTTACGACGGCATCAGCGTGCCCCTCGTGCTGCTCACCAGCTTCGTCAGCCTCCTGGCGATGCTCGCTTCGTGGAGCATCCAGAAGATGGTGAAGGGCTACCTGATTCTGTTCCTGCTGCTCGTGACCGGCATGCTGGGCGTGTTCCTCGCGCTCGACTTCTTCCTGTTCTACGTCTTCTGGGAAGTGATGCTCTTGCCGATGTACTTCCTGATCGGCATCTGGGGCGGGCCGCGGAAGGAGTATGCCGCGATCAAGTTCTTCCTGTACACGCTCGCGGGCAGCATTTTGATGCTGATCGCGATGCTGATGTTCTACTTCGGCAGCGCCGCATACACCGCGAACGGCGAGGCGATCTTCAACCTGGTCGAACTGTCCCGGCTCGCCAGCATCAACGAGCTGCTGTCGCCCGAAATGCAGATGACCGCCTTCGTGCTGTTGTTCATCGGCTTCGCGATCAAGATTCCGAGCTTCCCATTCCACACCTGGCTTCCCGACGCGCACGTCGAGGCTCCCACGCCGATCAGCATGATTCTGGCCGGCGTGCTCCTCAAGATGGGGGGCTACGGCATCCTGCGGATCGCCTTCCCGTTGTGCCCCTACGGCACGCAGTGGGCCGCCTACGCCCTGGTGGTGATCGGGGCTTTCAGCATCATCTACGGCGCGCTCGCCGCGATGGCCCAGACCGACTTCAAGCGGCTCGTCGCCTACAGCTCCGTCAGCCACATGGGCTACGTGCTCGTCGGCCTGGCCGTGTGGAAGCTCACCGACGACGGAACGCTCGCTAACGAGAGCGGCTGGATCATGGGCATCAACGGGGCGATGTTCCAGATGCTCGCCCACGGCGTCTCTTCGGCCGGCATGTTCTTCATGGTCGGCGTCCTTTACGACCGCGTGCATCACCGCGACCTGAACCAGTTCGGCGGCATCTCGGGATTGATGCCGCTCTACACGGGACTGGCGGCGGGCATCTTCTTCGCCGGTCTCGGCCTGCCGGGGTTGTGCGGATTCATCGGCGAAGTGTTCGTGACGCTTTCCGCGTGGACCTACTCGCCGATACTGGCGGTGATCGTCGCGTTCGGCGTGATCCTCACCGCGGGCTACATCCTGTGGACGATCCAGCGGGTCTACTTCGGTCCGGAATACAAAGGCCCGCATCCCGAGGCGCTGGTTCCGATGAACGGCCGCGAAAGGGCGATCGGCATCGTGCTGCTCGCCTTCGCGATCATCCTCGGCGTGCTGCCGCAGACGATGTTCCACATGATGGGGCCGACCACGGAGAAGCTGGTGGCGGAGATGCAACAAGGCTATACGGCGGTCGTCGGCGGCGCCGTCCCCGCCGAACCGCCCGGCGACCCCGTCTCCGCCGTCATCGACAAATAGCGCACTCGTGAGCCGAGGGGTTTACCCCCTCGGTGGTCTTGCGGCCTCGATCGCCATCGCAGGCTGATGAATTGGAAAGCGTGTTCCCACCGCGGGGATAAACCCCGCGGCTCTTTACGAGCCGACACTTTCGCATGACCTTCTCGACCCTGCTCGAAAACCTCCTCCGCGACACGACGCAGACGTCGCTCGGCTGCTTCGCGCCGGAGTTGATCCTGTGCGGCACCGTCGTGGCGCTCTTGCTCGTCCGGTTGTTCAACGCCGACCGCGTGCTGCCGATCCATTGGACCGCGATGATCGGCACGGTGATCGCGTTCGTCGTCTCCTATTTCCAGTTCGCCGGGTTGCAGTCGGCCAACGCGGTCGTCTCGCAGGAGTTCTTCACGGGGCTGCTGGTGTTCGACCAATTCACCGTCTTCTTCCGGCTGTTCCTGCTGTTGTTCCTGATCCTGGTGATCGCGCTCACCGTCTTGTCCGGCATTCCCGACAACGAGGACGGGCCGGACTTCTACTCGCTGCTGATCGGCGCGACGGTCGGCATGATGCTGATGGTCAGCGCCAACCACCTGCTGATCCTGTTCCTCGCGATCGAGATGGCGAGCGTGCCGAGCTACGTGATGGTCGGCTTCCTCAAGGGCCGCCGAACCTCCAGCGAAGCCGCCTTCAAGTACGTCGTGTACGGGGCGGGGGCCGCGGGGGTGATGTTGTACGGCATCAGCCTGCTGGCGGGACTGCTGGGAACGCTCGAGTTCCCGCTGCTCGCCTCGCGAATGAGCGAACTCGTCGCCGGCGGAGAGGCCGGCATGGCCGACCCGGTGATGCGGACGGCGTTGCTGGCCATCATGCTGATCCTGGTGGGATTGGCGTTCAAGCTGTCGGCCGTCCCGTTCCACTTCTGGGCGCCGGACGCCTTCCAGGGGGCGCCGGCCGAAGTCGGCGCGTTCCTGTCGGTGGCGTCGAAAGGCGCGGCGTTCGCATTGCTGATTCGCTTCGCCCTGGCGTTCGTCGCGGGACCGGCGGAGGAAATGACCGCCGAGGCCGCCGCCCGTTTGCAGTCGATCTACCTGCATCTGGGGATCGGGATCGGCGTGATCGCGGCGGTCACCGCGACGTTCGGGAACCTCGCGGCGTACGCGCAGACGAACGTCAAGCGGTTGCTCGCCTATTCGACGATCGCGCACGCCGGCTACATGTTGATGGCGGTCGGGGCGATGATGGTGATCCGCCACGCCCCGGACTCGGCCGGGCTTTCCGAAGCGCAGCGCCACGCCGATTCGATCCGCGCGCTCGAAGGGCTGTTGTACTACCTCGCGGTGTATCTCTTCATGAACTTGGGCGCGTTCGCGATCGTGGCCCTCATTCGCAATCGCATCTACAGCGAGGAAATCGCCGACTACGCCGGCCTGGCGCAAGAAGCGCCGGCGTTGTGCGTGGGGATGGTGATCTGCCTGGTGAGCCTCGTCGGGCTGCCTCCGCTGGGCGGGTTCGTCGGGAAATTCATGATCTTCGCGTCGCTGTTCGACGCCGGGAAGATTCACTGGTCGATGTGGGCGATCCTCGTGTTCGGCGGATTGAACACCGTCTTCAGCCTGTTCTTCTACATGCGCGTGCTGCGGGCGATGTTCCTCGAGCCGCGCCCCGCCGGAGCGCGCGACGGCCGCATTCCGTTCCTGTCGGCCCCCGGCCTGTACGTCACGCTCGTCTCGCTGCCGATTCTCGCATTGGGCATGACCCCGCTGATCGCCAACCTGAGCGCCATGGCCCGCAACGTGGCGGCGGTGGTGATCGTCGAACATCGCGACGACGCGTCGCTCTCGACGACGCCGCCGGACGCCTCGGCGGAGACGACGGCGAGCCTCCCGCGTCAGCGGGGGGAGTGAAGCAGCGTGGCGATGCGAAAACTCAAAGCCGAACTTCAGCCGGATCGAATTCTTCCCGCCATGCCTGACGCCGCTTCCAACGCCGCCCTGAACCGCGTGCTGATCGAATTGGGCCGCAGCCTGTTGCAGTACGTCGGCGAGTCCTGGCCGTGGTCCCCGTCTTCGGACGAGGACACGCAGCGCCGGCTCGACGCGCTGGTCGAACGGCAGCGGGCGGAAGCCGAACGCGTCTTCAACGTGCTCTCCCGTCGCGAGTGGAACGTCGACCTGGGCGGTTATCCCACCGAATACACCGATCTGCACTATCTCGCGCTGCACCACCTGCTGCGGTTGCTGCTGGAAAGCGAAGCGCGGGTGCTCGACGAAATCGAGCGGGCCGCCCGCGAATGCGCGAACGATCCGCCCGCCGCCGCGTTGTTGACCGAAGCCGCCGCCGAGCAACGCGCGATCGTGACGGAACTGCGCAAGCTCTGCCGGTCGACGTCCGGCGCCGCGGCGTAACGAGCATGCGCCTTTTCGACACTCACTGCCATCTCGATGAAACCGCGTTCGATCTCGATCGCCACGCGGTCGTCGAACGCGCGGCCGAAGCCGGGGTCGAATCGCTGGTGACGATCGGCATCACCGCCGCCACCAGCCGCAGCGCCGTCGAACTCGCCGCGCGCCACCCGCGCGTGTTCGCCGCCGTCGGCATTCAACCCAATTACGCCGCCGAAGCGAAGCCTGGCGACTGGGAGGAGATCGAACGGCTGGCGGGCGAGCCGAAGGTCGTCGCGATCGGCGAGACGGGGCTGGATCGCTACTGGGACTTCGCCCCGCTCGACGTGCAGGCGGACTATTTCCGTCGCCATCTCGAACTGGCCCGCCGCCTCGGAATGCCGTTCATCGTGCATTGCCGCGAGGCCGAGGCCGACGTCGTCGCCGAGTTGCGCCGCGCGGCGGAAGCGGGGCCGCTGTCGGGAATCATGCACTCCTTCAGCGGCGACGAAGCGACGGCCCGCGCGTGTCTGGAACTGGGGCTGCATCTGTCTTTCGCGGGGATGATCACGTACCGCAAGAACGAGTCGCTGCGGCGGATCGCGGCCGAAGTCCCCATCGAACGATTGCTGATCGAGACCGACGCGCCGTATCTCGTGCCGCATCCGCGCCGCAAGAAGAAGAAGCGAAACGAGCCGGCCTTCGTCGCCGACACCGCCCAATGCCTCGCGGAAGCCCGCGGGATGCCGGTCGAGGAACTCGCCGAGCGAACGACCGAAAATGCGTTGCGGCTGTTCGGCCTGACGGGGTGAGAACCTCGCCGGGCGTAGCGGAATTCGCAGGAATTCCGACGAATCGAAGCTCGATGGTGAATCTCGGAATTCTTGCGAATTCCGCTACGAAGAGGGCCATCCCGCCATTCGAGTCATGTGTCACGAAATTTCCGTGCCGACGTTCCGAAATGTTGCCGTGGCCGTGGCGAGCGTCGATCATGGACACGGACGCGCGCGAGCCGTCGCGACTCGCGAGGCGTCGAAGAAATCTCGCATTTGGAGGAAACCAATGCCGCGCTTCCATTCGCAGTCCGCAGCGTGTCGGTCGATGGCGATCCTCTTCGGTGGAATGCTCGCGATCGGAGCGTTGCTCGACGCGCCGCCGGCTGCGTCGCAGGAGTTCGACGAACCGAGCCGCCCGCCGAGCGCGGAGATCCTCGCCGAACAAACCGAGATCGCCTTCGCCGAAACTCCGCTGGAGATCGCCATCCAGCTCCTGGCCGACCTGCACGACGTGCCGATCGTCATCGACAAGGCGTCGCTCCAGGCGGCGAAGATCGATCCGGAACTGGAAGTGGACCGCGTGGTGAGCGGCATCACGCTCGAGTCGGGGTTGAACATCATCCTGGATGAGCATGGCCTGGACTGGTTCATCCGGGACGGAAAGGCGATCGTCGTGACCACGCCGGCCGCTGCCGCGAAAGAGTTGCAGACGAAAGGGTATCCGCTGGGCGGTCTCAAGAGTCACGGCATCGCACCGACGGACGTGCTTCGCGCCCTCGACGAGTTGCTCGGGGTCCGGAAGACGGATGCGCAGGACCGGCCTGGACGAGCGGATATCAATGAAGAGAAGCTGAGCGTTCGACACACTCGCCGCGGACACGCACAGATCGCGCGGCTGTTCGCTGAGTTGGAAGCGGTCGGTAGCGGCAAGCCGATTCCGGCATCGAATCGAAGTGAACTCAATCGACGTGAAATTCGGTCTTCGCTGAGCGAGTTGGTCGAGGTTTCGTTCGATCGGGTTCCACTCGACGTCGCGATGAGCGTGTTTGCCGATCGCCACGGCATCCGGATCGTTCTCGATCGGCGCGCGTTTCCGAAGCTGATGGACCAGCAGGAGCCTACGCTCACGCTGATGGCGAAGCGAAGCGACGCAAAGGCACTGGGACCGGCGCTCGATCGACTTTTGAAGCCGATCGACGCGACCTACATCATCGAACATGAAGTGCTTCTCGTGACTAGCGTCGCGGCGGCGGAAGAGCGGCCGGACATCCGCGTGTACGACATCCGCGAGATCGCCCGGACCGCGGCCGGCAAGGAACGGGTTCGCGCCGCGGTCAAGGAGATCGCGCGCGAGCCGTTGCGCTCGAAAACCGCTCCGGCGCCATCGTCGGCCGAGATCGGCGATTCGTTCCTGATCGTCGCCGCCTCCGCCCCGCGTCAACGCGCCCTCGAAGCGGTACTCGCCGCGCTGCGTTCGCCCGGAGGGTATCCCTCGCGCGATTGAAAGTCGAGAGTTTCGAACGATGGTCGATTACGGCAAGTGCTCCAGTCTCGCTTGGGGCCACCCCGCGGCCATTCGCTGCGGCACGCCGCGACATGCAGAATTCCACAGCCACGCCGAGCATTCCAGCATACCTCCGCGGATCGGTCGCCGTACGAATTGGCCGAAGCGATCGCAGCCGGAATTTCTTCCCAAGCCGGCGGAACGACGGAACCGCCGCCGGCGTCGGGGGTTGCGTTTCGAACAAGTCGTCGCGCAACCCTGCCCCCTGGGGGTGAGAGGCGC
>JBBDNT010000204.1:10880-18525 GCA_040877445.1 Planctomycetaceae bacterium | reverse complement strand
TTGCCAATCCATCCTACGGAAAACCCACAAGATCAAGCTTGAAGGCGTACTACCCCTCCGACCGGTTCGCGACGACGCCTTGCCGGCGCGTGCGGCGGCGGCGGTTGCGGGGCGGGCCGCTGTTCGGTCCGCCGGTGTGACCGGGACCGCCGGTGCGGCGCTGGCCGCCGGGACGGCCGGAGCCGCTGCGCCGCTGACCGCCGGGGCGTTTCGGTCCGCCGGTCCGTGCGGGGGCCGCGACGGCGGTCGAGTGGAAGGGGTGCTCCGCATCCACGTCGATGCTCGTGCGGGTCAGCTTTTCGATCGCGCGCAGGCTGTCTCGCTCGGTCGAGTCGCAGAAGGAGAGCGCGATCCCCGCCGCTCCCGCCCGGCCGGTGCGGCCGATGCGGTGCACGTAGCTTTCCGCCTCGTGGGGCATGTCGTAATTGATGACGTGCGTGATGCCGTCCACGTCGATCCCGCGGGCCGCGACGTCGGTCGCGACCAGCACCGCGAGCCTGCCATTGCGGAACCCGTCGAGCACGCGAGTGCGCGCGGTCTGCGACTTGTTGCCGTGAATCGCATCGGCCTGGATGCCGCCACGGTTCAACCGCTGCGCCACGCGGTCCGCGCCGTGCTTGGTGCGGGTGAAGACCAGGGCGCGGGCGACGTGCGGCGCATCGAGCACGCGGTGCAGCAGCGCCTCCTTGTCGTGCCGCTCGACGAACATCACCCGCTGCTCGATCAATTCGACCGTGGCCGACTGCGGCGAAATCGCCACGCGGACCGGATCGGTCAGCAGCGTCTCGGCCAGTTCCGCGGCATGGGGCGGGAGCGTCGCCGAGAAGAACAGCGATTGCCGCTTGGCGGGCAGGCAGGCGATGATCCTTCGCAGGTCGGGAAGGAAGCCCATGTCGAGCATGCGATCGGCTTCATCGAGCACGAAGTATTCGAGCCGATCGAGCTTGATGTGCCCCTGGTTCATCAAATCGAGCAAGCGCCCGGGGGTGGCGACCAGCACGTGCACGCCGCGGTTCATCGCGCGGACCTGCGGCACCTGCCCCACTCCGCCGAAGACCACGGTCTGGCGGAACTTCAGATGCCGGCCGTAGGTGGCGAAGCTCTCGCCGATCTGGGCCGCCAGTTCGCGGGTGGGCGAAAGCACGAGCACGCGGGGGGCCTTCGGCGTCGCCGCGCGCTGCGTGGAGGCCATGTGATGCAACAGCGGGAGGGCGAACGCGGCGGTCTTGCCGGTGCCGGTTTGCGCGCAGCCCATCAGGTCGCGGCCCGCCAGCAGATGCGGGATCGCTTCCGCCTGGATGGGGGTCGGCGTGGTGTAGCCGCTCTCCTCGATGGCGAGTTGCAGCGGCGCGAGCAGATTCAATTCGGAAAAGGACGTCGGATTCAATTTCATTCCTTGCAGCGTAGCTGGCCGGCACGCCGTCGAGCGGATCGCTCGATCCGCGGCGATAGCCGACCGAAAACTGGAAACTCCGCCGGCGCGCAACGTGGCGCGGGCGGCAGCCGGAGACCCGTTCACGAACGAACCGCAGGCTTCTCGAAAAGACACGTCTCGCGCCGTCGGGATGGCGAAGGCGCCATCGAAACAGCATTGGCTCAAGCGATTCGGCTTGGTGGAACAAGGACGTTCCAGCCGAATGACCTTTCTCGAGCAATGCCGGACGGGGATCTGAGAAGCCGCGAGAGACGGGCCGGTGCGAACCCTGGATTCGCACGAACGAGGCCCGACGAGAAGCGGAAGATCGGTCGGATCAATCGAGGCGGGATGCTTGCGTCCGCCGATTCGGTGTCGAAGGGTCGGCGAACGGAACGCGGACATTATAGCGGCTCGAACGCCGGCGTCCATGCCGGCTTCACGGATTTCGCGATTCGGGCGTGGCAAAAGTTCTTGGCGACGCCAACTCTCGTCGGCGATGGGTGCCGGGGGCGCTCCGCAACGCGGACGCCCCCGTGGCGCGCCGGGGGCTTTCGCTGCGCGAAGCGCCCTCGCCACCCGACCGCGACATCACTCGACCGCCGCCATCGTTCGATTCCATCGTTGTGAATCGCGTGCGACCGGCACTAGAATGGCGAGAGTGTTTCGATGGCGAGCGTGCTTCCGGTGGAACGGTGCGCGCCTCGGCTTTGCTCTTCCCCATTCCGACACGTTCCAACGCGGTTCTCGACCGATGCATCTCGCCTTCGCCTGTCCCGCCTGCGCGTCGCCGCGGCGGACCGTGCTTTCCTCACGCGGCACGGAAATCGCTTGCCCGTGCGGCTGGCGGCGGGCGGTCGATCCGGATGTCGTTTCGGGATCCCTTGGACGAAACTCGTCCTCGGCGTCGCGCGCGGCGATGGTCGACCCGGGCGCCTCGACCCAGGAATCGCCGGCGGAATGTCTCGTCTGCGGCTGCGACGACCTGTGGCGTCAGAAGGACTTTCCGCAAGGGCTGGGGCTGGCGATCGTCGGATTGGGTATGCTCCTCAGCACGATCGCCTGGGCGTATTACCGCCCGGTGACGGCGATCGGCATTTTGATGGCCTTCGCGGTCGCCGACCTCGTGTTGTACGCCCGGATGTCCGACGTGCTGGTCTGCTATCGCTGCCAGGCGCGGCATCGGCATCGCGAAATCGCGGCCGCCCACCCGGCGTTCGACCTCGAAACCGCGGAGCGCTACCGTCAGGAGCAATTGCGGCTCGAAAAGAGCCGCTGAAGCCGAACTGGGTTTGTGCGGTTTCGCGGGTTCCGGCACGGAAGGTGCTTCCAGCGGGCGGAGTTGATAGAATCACCGATCGGCTCGTTTCAGCCGTTTCACCAACCACCTCACGCCGGTCCCTGATGCGCGGCGCCAACGAAGCGGTCCAACCATGCGGGTTGCAGCCGATCCGGTCCGAGCGGCCCTCGACGAATTGAAGGATGGATTGCTCCCCTTCATTCAGCGCGAGATGGCCGAGGTTTACGACGGCCGCTGGACGGAAGTCGCCTTGCAGGGGTTCCGCGACCGGCGGGGAGTGAAGGGGGAACGAACCGAACCGGAGCAGTGGGATCTCGCGCTGTTGTTGTCGATCATGTGGGACGAGTGGAACCAGGTGTTCCGCCGCCGTCTGGGGTTCCTCGAACGGAGCTACGTGAGCGAGTTGCGCGAGTTTCGCAATCGCTGGGCGCACCAGGAGGAATTCGCGTTCGAGGACGCGTATCGCATTCTGGACACGTCTCAGCGGCTGTTGAGTTCGGTCGAGTCTCCCGCGCGGGCGGAAAGGCTGCGCCATGCTCAGCGGGACATGATGCGGGCCCACGTGCATGCCGAGGCCCGGGCCGCCTACCTGAAGGCCAAGTTGTGGCGCAGGAAGTTGCAGGATGTGCTGATCTACATCACATGCGCGGTGACGGCGGTGCTGGGGGTGACGTACTCGGCGATCGAGGGGCAGTGGCCTCTGTCGACGCTGATCGTCTGCCTGTTCGCGTATTTCATCTATCGCCGGCTGCGGGCCACGACCCCCATGTTTTCCGATCCGCACGAGTGCGTGGCCTGCGGGAGGATCATCTACAGCACGGCCTGCCCCTACTGCGAGCGGATTCCGGACGTGGAAAATCCGCGCGAAACGGCAAATTCATCACAGACGGCACGCTGATTCGGTCGATCTGGATGAACAGTCGAAGTGGCTGCGACGAAGCGGAGCGCGGGACGCGCCATGCCGCTCTCCGGTCGCGTGTCCGCGACGGAGGCAGCCCCGTCCAGAAGCAAGGAGGCATGCTCACATGGGCAGCAGCGATTTCTCCGTGACCAAGCAGGGATTGCGCGGACGGAGCAGGGGGCGCATTCGCGGGCTGAGCCGACTTTCCACTTGCGGAATGATCGTCCTCGCGACCTCCGCCTGTTTCGCGCAGGAAAGCCTTCCAGGCGCCGCCCGAGTGCCGGCGCCGCAGAACCGCGGCGTCTCTCCGGAACTCCGGCAACGAGTCAACTCGGTGATCCAGGCCGTCGATTCGGCCGAAGTGTCGCTCGAGGTGCCGGTTCAACGATCGAAATTGATGAGATTCAAGGAAGAGGTCACACGGATCGCCGTCGCCGATCCGTCCGTGATCGAGACCGTCCCCTTCGGGCCGGACGCGGTCAACGTGATCGGCTCCAGTCTCGGCACCACGACGATGACGTTGTGGTTCGGGAACGCGCCGGCCGGCCGCGACGGCGGGATCCTGATCGTGCAGGTGACGGTCGTTCCCAACGCCGCCGAGGAGGACCGCCGCCGCGTGGTGTTCGGCGCCATGCAGCGAATGATCAACGAACTCTTCCCCAACAGCAAGATCCAGCTCATCCCGGTGGCGGACAAGCTGATCGTCCGCGGACAGGCCCGCGACGAGGAAGAGGCGGTGCAGATCATGTCGGTCCTGCAGGCCCGCGCCGGACAGGCGGGCGCGGCCGCGGCGGGACTGCCCGGCGGGTTTCGCCCGTTCGGCCCGTACGGCTACGACCCCGTGACCGGCGCCGTCGCTCCCTACGGGGGTTACGGCCCGACCTTCACCGGCGGAGCTCCCGCCGCTCCGCTGCTGGACGCCGACGTCCTGCCGCAGGGGAACATCATCAACATGCTGGAGGTTCCCGGACCGAAGCAGGTGATGCTCAAGGTCCGCATCGCGGAATTGCAGCGCTCGGCGATCCGCCGCCTGGGCGTCGATTTCGACCTCGACGTCGGCGACTTCCTGTTCTCCTCGTCGATGGCCGGCGGAGGCAACATCCTCACTTCGGGGACGTTCAACGGCGACAGCTTCAACCTCACGCTCGACGCGCTGTCGGGCTACGGCGTCGCCAAGATCCTCGCCGAACCCAACCTCGTGACCCTCAGCGGACAGACCGCGACCTTCATGTCCGGCGGGCAGTTCCCGGTCCCCACCGTGGTGGGCATCGACGGCGTGGGCGCCGCGGGAACCGCCTTCAAGGGGTTCGGCACGCAGCTGACCTTCACTCCCACGATCGTCGATCGCGACCGCATCCGGCTGCAGGTCGCCCCGACCTTCAGCACGATCAACAACTCCGTGTCGGTGCAGGGCATCCCGGGACTCAACACCCGCGGCGCCGTGACGACCGTCGATCTTCGCGAGGGACAGGTGCTCGCCATCGCCGGCCTGATCCAGGAGCAGTCGCGCGGCGACTCGAACTGGGTGCCGCTGATCGGCGAATGGCCGATCGGCAACCTGTTGTTCGCCAACCGCTCCTACAGCCGGGACGAGACCGAACTTGTGATCCTCGTCAGCCCCGAGCTGGTGCATCCGATCGAACCAGGCAACGCGCCGATGCTGTTGCCGGGCATGGAAGTGACGGAACCCGACAACCTCGAGTTCTTCATCCACGGGCACCTGGAAGGTCCGGAGTGCTGTCACCACCGGAGCACGGTCTGGCCGCTGTATCGCGACCGGATCGCCGCCGGACCGCTGTATCAGAAATCGCATCAGGCCTCGGGCGCCTACTACATCCAGGGCTCCCACGGCTTCTCCGAGTGAGCGACCCAACTCACCAAACGCGCCGGCGGCGTTCCCGCGATTCCGAATCGCGCTCGGTCGCCGATGATTCCGACCCAGACCATCGACCGCAGTCAAGGACCGTGCCATGTCACCGTCACCGATTCTCAGAACGACGCTCGCCGCGGCACTTGCCGTGGGGGCGGCGGGTTGCAGTTGCCACCGCGATCAAACCTATGCGCACGTCGCGCCTCCGCCCCCGTTGGGGAGCCTCGTCGACCCCATCTTCCAGGAGATGGAGGCCAACGCCGAGGCGTCGGACTTCGCCATTCCAGAGCACGAGTTCAAGGGGAACACGGCCGTCCTGAACAAGGGCGGCGAAGAGCACGTGAAGCAAATCGCCGTGCGCGCCGCCGAAGTGCCGTTCCCGATCATCATTCAGCCCAGCTCGATGAGCTTCGAGCATGAGGAGCCGGACGCTTACGAATATCCGATTCACAACGACCGCGAGCTCGATTTGCGCCGCCGCGAGGTGGTCGTCGCCGCCCTGCACACGATGGGCGTGCACGACGCCGAGCAGCGGGTGGTCGTCGCTCCGCTGCTCGCGCCGGGCTTCGAAGGCTTCGAGGCCGAGCGGGCCTACAACACGGGCTTCGCGAATCCGGGCTTCTACGGGACCGGTTTCGGCACCGGCGGCTTGGGTGGCTTCGGCCTGGGCAGCGGAATCTTCGGCGGGTTCGGAGGAGGCTTCGGAGGAATCGGCGGCGGAGGCTTTTTCTAGGAAGCACGCCCTGCCCGCCGACGCGGCGCCTGCCGGAAAGTCGAACTCGTTCGGACCAAGCGTTCGTCCACTTCGACTCGACTTCCCGCGCCGGCGCCGCGAGTCGGCTTGCCGCCCGCCGCGGCTCGTCGATCGGCTGACATATTCGTTCGCACGACATCACGCGGAACTGGGAGAGTGGGAAACGATGAACACGTCCACGCGGCTCCTCATCGGATCCTGGCTGTTGCTCGCCGCAACCGCCCCGGGCTGCGCCCGGCTCTCCCAAGCGCTGAGTTCCACGCTGCCGAACAAGGCCGAGCAGACGAAAACGACCTACAGCGTCGCTCGACTGCAAGAACGGCAGGGGCAACTCGTGCCGGCCCGCGAGAAGTACGAGCAGATCATCGCCCGCAATCCCGGACACGTCGACGCCCGCCATCGGCTGGCCGTGATCCACAGTCGGTTGGGCAATCTCGACGATGCGGATCGCTATTTCCAGGAAGCGCTCGACATCGCTCCCAATAACGCCGAGGTCTGGTGCGACCTCGGATACGCGCTCCACATGCACAATGATTCGATCGCGGCCGAAGAGGCCCTCAACCAGGCTCTTCAGTGCGATCCCGGCAACAAGCGGGCGATCATCAACCTGGCGCTGGTGCTGGGACAGCAGAACCGCTTCGACGAAAGCCTTGCCCTGTTCCGCCGCTGCGGAACCGAGGCCGAAGCCCAGGCCAATGTGGCTTATCTCTACGCACAGTCCGGTCGCGGCCAGAAAGCGATCGACCATTACAGCCGGGCGCTCGACCTCGATCCGGAACTCACGGTGGCCAAGGCGGCCCTCGTGCAGCTCGCCGAGATGAAGGCCCAGGCCGAACCGCAAACCCCCATCGATCCCCGGCTCATCGCGCAAACGGCCGAGGCTCTCAAACGGTTGGGACCGCTTCCCGAGCGCCGCGCCGCGCATCACCGCCCGGCGGCCGATGGCGTCCAACAGCCCACGGCGGGAGAACTCCTCGAGGTTCGCGATTACACGGAGATGCGCGATCCGAACGTCGTGCCCGCCTCCGCCGTCGTTCCCGCGGCCGCGATGCAGCGGCCGGCGAATGACGAGTCGTGGGAAATGCCGCGTGCCGTGCAAGCGGTCGGCTGGGCGAATGGCAACCGGGCCGCCTCGACGACGGCGCACCGCGCGGTCCAGCAAGGCGAGCGCGAGCCGGGTTCGTGGCGGGACGAAGAGGCGACCTACGCGCCGCACGTCGAAATGCGCGAAGTCACCCCGCGCGAATGGGTTCCCGACGACATGCACCCCATCCGCGAATAGCGGGAACGCCGCGCGTGGGGCAGGCTTTCCAGCCTGCCCGTACTCGGATCGATGTTTCGCGGCCATCACGGGCAGACATGGATGTCTGCCCCACAACGTGGGGCAGGCTTTCCAGCCTGCCCGT
>JBBDNT010000204.1:0-10780 GCA_040877445.1 Planctomycetaceae bacterium | reverse complement strand
GCAGACATGGATGTCTGCCCCACAACGTGGGGCAGGCTTTCCAGCCTGCCCGTGCCGTTTCGCGTTATCCCCGCGGCAGCGCTTCACCGCAGGGGATCCGGCGACGAATCCGCTCGCACGCGGACGAGTATTTCCAATCCTCGCGGCGCAGAACAAGCCCGGCCTTCACGGGATTGTGTTCGATGTATTCGATGATCCGAAGCAGCTCCTCGTGATCGCGGACCACGTGATCGTAGGACTCATCCTGCCAGAACGTTCCGCTCAGACCAAGAAGCTTGTTGCACTCGCGAGCCGTGTACCCCTTGATGCTTTGCATGATGCGCTCGCGCGCGGTGCGTTCGATCGGGCATGCGGCCCGTGGGGACGTCGGAGTCACTCCACGGGCAGACATGGATGTCTGCCCCACGAACCCCTGCGGGACTCGCGACTCTCGAAGACACGCCTGAACCCACTCTTCGCGCGGGTGGAAAACCCAGTGGAAATGACTCGGCATGACCACGAAGGCGATCAAATCGTAGCGGTCGCCGTTGAAGTGACGCAGACTTTTCTCGACGATCGCGGCCGCGCGTCGATCGCCTAGGTGACGAACCGCGGGCTCGCGGTCGATGATCTCGTCGAAGCGGGCAAAGATCATTTTGTGCTTCCGGGTTTCCCATTCCGCCGCCGGCATCCCCTCGGGAATTCGACGGCCTTCGAGTTCTTCGCGAAAGCTCCGCAAGCGGAGCAGTCCCTGCGCCGCGATGCTGCCTGCGAGACATGCGGTGACGAAGTATGTCCCGTTCTCGACGTCCCAATGCGGCAACCGTCGCCGTCGAAATAAGCCTTCCGACATCTGAAGTCTCCGGAAACCGTGTGGCAGGCTTTCCAGCCTGCCCGTGCTCGGATCGACGTTTCGCTTCCATCACGGGCAGACATGGATGTCTGCCCCACAACGTGGGGCAGGCTTTCCAGCCTGCCCGTGCTCGGATCGACGTTTCGCTTCCATCACGGGCAGACATGGATGTCTGCCCCACGTCAGCGGAGCGTCTGCGCCTCCACCGACAGCACGGCCGGCAGGTCGCGGACGATCGGTTGCCAGTGGTCGCCGCCGTCCGGCGAACAATACACCTGCCCGCCGGTCGTGCCGAAGTAAATGCCGCACTCGTCGAGCGAGTCGGCCGCCATCGCGTCGCGGAGCACGTTCACGTAGCAGTTTTCCTGCGGCAGCCCGTTCGTGAGCGGCTCCCAGTCGTCGCCGCCGGTGCGGCTGCGGTAGACGCGGAGCTTTCCCTCGGGCGGGTAGTGCTCGGAGTCGCTTTTGATGGGGACGACGTAGATCGTCTCCGGCTCGTGGGCGTGCACTTCGATGGGGAAGCCGAAGTCGGTCGGCAGGTTGCCGCTGACCTCGTGCCACTGCTCGCCGGCGTCGTCGCTGCGCATCACGTCCCAGTGCTTCTGCATGTAGAGCGTTTCGGGCCGGGAAGGATGCATGGCGATGCGGTGAACGCAATGGCCGACCTCGGCGTCGGGATCGGGGATGTACTGCGACACGAGGCCGCGGTTGATCGGCTTCCACGTTTCGCCGCCGTCGTCGGTGCGGAAGACGCCCGCCGAGGAAATGGCGATGTAGATCCGCTGGGGATCGCTAGGGTCGATGAGAATCGTGTGCAGCCCCATTCCTCCGGCGCCGGGCGCCCAGAGCTTGCCGCTTTCGTGGCCGCGGAGCCCCGGCATTTCCTGCCAGCTCGCCGCGCCGTCGGTCGTGCGGAAGATGGCGGCATCCTCGACGCCGGCATACACGGTATCGGGATCGTCGAGCGACGGCTCGACGTGCCAGACGCGCTTGAACTCCCACGGGTGCTGCGTGCCGTCGTACCACTGGTGCGTGGTGAGCGGCTTGCCGTCGGGCGGATCGGTGTCGTAGACGAACTTGTTGCTGACGCCGGCGGGGGGGCTGGTCGGATCGGGCATCTTCTCGCCGCCGGGCGTCTCCCAGGTCTTTCCGCCGTCGCTGGAGCGCTGGATGATCTGCCCGAACCAGGCGCTCGTCTGCGAGGCGTAGATGCGATCCGGATCGGCGGGGGAGCCTTTCATGTGGTAGACCTCCCACCCGGCGAACAATGGCCCTTCGACGTCCCACTTCTTGCGAGCGCCGTCCGACGTGAGGACGAACGCGCCTTTCTTCGTACCGACGAGAACTCGCACGCTGGTCATTGTGTGCTCCAATTCGAGTGACGCGCCTCGGTCGGCGCCCTGGTTGGAAGTTCGAACGACATACCCAGTCATTGCACCTTTGTCGACAACCGAAATCCTGGCTCAACGCTGGCCCACCGGAATTTGCGTCAATTCGGCGAGACAGCCTTACGTTGGGCCTCTCCTCGAGCGACTGTTCTGATCGCGGCGGAGATTCGGGTTATGCGCGGCGACGAGTTGCAGGATCCGTTTCGCCTTCCGGTCACTGTTCGTGACATGGAACCGTACATGACCTTGGCACTCCATGACCAACCCGCCCCCTTCCGTTCCCTCTTCCCAGTCAAGGACGGTGACATTGCCGAACGGATATGAAATCTCATTGAGGCGAAGAACAAGTGCAGCCCGCGTCTCGACCGTGACCATCGCCGCCTCGCCATCGAACGTGAAAAGATAGCCGTGAGCGACGATACCGATCCCGACGATCGACAGCATTGGGACGCCGATCATAAGGATCAGCAGACCTCGTGCATCCATCTCGATGGCGAAGGGCAGTGCCGCGCAAAACAAGAGCGGCATCAGCGCGAAGCCGATGATGAAGCTCAGCCCGCTGGGGTGATAAGATTTGATGCGCTGATGCGCGGCCAAACGCAGCATAACCGGCTTCTCGACCGGAGTTCCGGCGACCAGATCGTTGCGACACGACACGTGCCGATCCAGAATGGAGCAGCGTGACCGATGTCCGATCGGACGGAATTCGAAATGCGAGACCGTCCTCGAATCAAGGAACGAATGGAACCACTTGCAATCCAGGCACTCGCGAAAACTCCCCGACGTTGTCGGTCAACAGCGACATGCCGTGGCAGAGTGCGGTGGCCGCGATGATCAGGTCGTGGGCGCCGATCAATTTGCCGTTGGCCATGAGATCGGCATGGATCTCCGCATGGACACGCGCCACCGCGAGATTGAAACTGAGCACTCCCACTCCGGCGATGACGGCTTCGACGATTGTCGCACGGCGTTTCCGACGTTCCGTCGTATTCGCGCGATGAACTCCCATCAACAGTTCGGAGACGACAACGGCACTGACATAGACCTTTTCGGAACCGTTCCAGGAAGAAGGGACGATGGAACCGCCGCTCTTCTCGAAACGGATGAAGACGTTGGTGTCGATCATCAGTCCCATGGATCGACCTCCTCAGGAAGCTTGCAGCGAACCGCGCGAACGTCCGCCGCGAAATCGTCGGCGTCGTCGCCGAGCGAAGGAAGACGGCGCAAAAACGCACTCAGTTCATCCACTGTGAGCGGCGAGGGCGGCTCGACCGGCGTCAGGCGCGCGACGATCACATCGTCGCACTCGAGGTCGATGCTCACGCCTTCGGCGCAGACCTTCTCCACCAGCTTCGCGAAGTCCTTCTCCGCATCCGCCAAGTTCATAGTTCGCCTCCAGGCCGGCCGACTGACTTATCTCTTCATCGATTCTGCCGCCTGACGAGAACGCCCGCAAGTGGTTGGAATCGTCGTTGGTGCGCTCTCTCGTCGCGGTGCGACACCGACTTGCCGACTACCCTCCCGCCTTCCGCCGCGTCATCTCGATGCTCATCATCTTGAACTCCTTCCCGGTCTTCGGGTCGGCGGCGTGGGTGACGATGGTCTTGGTGTCGGGACCGGTGATGGTTTCGACTTCGCGCATCGTCGCCGGCTTTTTCGTGATCGGGCAGCTGTGCGTGTAGCTCCAGGTCAGGGCCTTGCCCTCGTCCGTGAGGTCGCCCGTGCCGGTCATGATGCCGGTGCTGTGGTTGTCGATGAAGGTCGCGACGAACTTCCCCGTGACGTTGTCGAACCCATAGAAGCCCTTTCCGCTGTAAGTCCCCAGGCCGGGGCTTTCGCCGGCGATCTCGCATTGGATGTAGCGGCCGTCCATGAGCGAGGCGACGGTCATCGTGCCTGCGCCCTTCACCGGTTCGGTGTTCGGGGCAATCCACATGGTGGTCTTGCAGTCCCACGTGCCGACCGACTTCGCGAGGTGCTCGTGCATCTTGCCGGGGGTTCCGGCGGCGACGCAGGCCTGCAAGTCCTCGGCGGTCCACCCAGGGGGCAGCTTGAACTCGGGCTGCGTCTCGACTTCCTGGGCGGAAAGCGAGTAGATGACGACGGCGCCGGAGATGAATGCGGCGGCGGCGACCAAGCACTGCGATTTGCGGTTCATGGGGTTCTCCTTCGGAAGAGGTCTCAGTGATTAGTGCAGATGAGCGGAGATTAGCGTTCCGAACTTTCCGAAACACTAATCCACGCTGATTCGATTCACGACACAGTCGAAACGTCGGCTACTTCTTCCGCCGATAATCCGCCCGCATGAATTCCGTCCATTGGCCGTCGTCGCCGAGGACGCGCGAGGTCAGCACGCGGTGGTCGTCGTCGAGGAACTCGATCGCGTCCTGGTACTTCGCCATCGTGCCGTCGCCGGCGAAGCTCGGGCCTTCGGCGTCGAGGACGAGCTTCTTGCCGGACGGATCGAGTTCGCCGTCGTAGAGCCACAAGTGGGTCATCATCGAGGCGACGAACGTGCCGACGTAGCGGCCCTTCTTCGGGTCGTAGCCGAGGGTCATGACGTGCCGGCCGGTGTCGCCGCCGGGCGTGTCGCCTTCCCCCTCGCCGATCGTCCACAGACCGCCAAGCGAGCGGACGGTTTCCTTGCCGCGGAAGACCTGCGGAGGCTCGTCCGGTCCCATGCTGGCGTGCATCTCGGTCGTCCATTCGCCGACGAGTTTCGCCAGCCACTCGTGTTCCTTCTGCGGTTGTTCGTGCATTGTGGGAGTCGCTCCTGTTCCGGTGAGGTGGCGGTGAGCTATCAGCTATCGGCAATCATTGACGACATGGAAGTGCCTTCGTCGATTCCTGGTGGGCACAGCCCACCCTACGGATTTGCGCGAAGCGGCAGAATCGCTCGGAGCCGCGGTTCGCGCAGCAGCAGTCCCAGCCAGACCAGCACGCCCACGATGATCGGAATGAAATACGGATCGCCGATCCGCACGTGCGTCGCCGTCGCTCCGCCGAGATACGCCGTGATCAGGATCGCGCCGAGCACCGCCGTCCGCGGGATGGCGTATATCACGACGCAGGCCAATTCGACGATGCCCAAGGCGAGGAGCAGATCCATCGGCCACCCGAGAGCCGCCATCTGCTTCGACATCTCCACTTGCATTTCCACGGGAAGGGACGGCGTCGCGAATTTCATCACGGCGCTGAACGTCAACAGGAGGATCGGCAAGGCGCTGATGACGCGCCCCGCCCACAGCGTCTTCTTCGACACCGAAGTCGCGGCGGAATCGGATTGCGATCTCGTCGTCGATGCGGTCGTCATGGGGTCAGGTCTCCTCGAAGCGGTCGTCCGTCGGTGGCGGCTCGACGACCGCCTTCATCGCCGCCAGGCCCTTCTCGAAATCGCCTCCCAGCATCTGGTCCATGTCCATGAACAGGCAGAACGCCTTGGAGACGAAGTCGTTCTCGCCGAACATGCTCCACGTGACCCGGGTTCCTGCTTCCACGGGTTGAAAGTCGAACTCGACCGTCGCGACGTCTTCCATCGGCCTCACGAATTCGAGCCGGATGCGGATCAGCTCGTGCGGGCGGCTCTCGGTGATCGTCATGCTGCCTTCGCCCACCTCGGAGTTCCCGGCCCAGCGGAAGATCGATCCCGTCCCGGCCGTCGGGCCTTCGAACGTGTTCTTCGCGTTCGGATCGAGTTTCGCCCAGGGAGACCACGCTTCCCAGTCGTGGAAGTCGTTCACCTGGGCGAACACCGCTTCCGGCGGAGCGGCCATGACCGCCGATCGCGTCACGCGAAACTGCGACGGCTGCATCGCGACGATCACGACGAACACCAGCACGACGACCGCGAAGATCGCCGCGAGCGTGAGGAACGTTTTCTTGACGTTGAGCTTGGCCATACGAAGTTCCCAGGATGGAGTTGGATGCCGTATTGCGCGCCGCCTTTCGCAGACAGAAAAATTGAGGACAGAAAAATGGAGTGACGCATGGTCGACTGGAATTGCCGTGGATTCCGCGCCGGTGAGGCGGCTTCTGGAACCTTCACATTCGACCTTCTCTCATTAGTTCCAAACTCCAGAAGTTCTCCCGGAAGGATCGTCATTCCCGCGGAGGCGGGAATCCAGTCCCACGCCAGAGCGGCAACGATGTGTAACGCCAACTTCCGCATCCGCTGGATGCCCGCCTTCGCGGGCATGACGCCCGGTGCGGCCTCGCCGAACTGGCAACACGGAACTTGGAACTACTGTCATTCCATTCCACTTGCGAACCGACGGGCTGATCTCACTTCGGTATCCGCAATGATCCCGCAGCGCGCCCATGACGCCGCCGATTCTTCTTCGTCATCTTTCTGTCTTCAATTTTTCTGTCTCTCCTTTGGCGAAATCGCAAGGCGGCATTCTCCGCGACTCATCAGCCCCGTTCCGCCGCGGCGGCGACGGGTTCGTTCGGAAGGCCGGGGAGTTCGAACACGGGGCGGACCTCCACCGTTCCCTTGCGCGCGGCCGGGATGCGGGCCGCGATCGCGAGCGCCTCGTCGAGATCATTCGCGTCGATCATGAAATACCCGCCGAGCTGCTCGCGCGTTTCGGCGAAGGGACCGTCGGTCACGAGGCTCTTTCCCTCGCGCACGCGGACGCTGGTCGCGGTCTCCACCGGATGCAACGGCGAGGCCGAGATGTATTGCCCGCGCTCGGCCAGTTCGTGCGTGAGCCGCGTCGAATCGGCGAAGCACTGCTGCCGCTCGTCGTCGGTCCAGGCGTTTTCGTTGGAGTAGATCAGGAGCATGTAGCGCATGGGGATCCTCCCGAAGTGGAAAGGGTCTTGGAAAGTCTCGCTCCCCTGTCGGGTCGCGGCTAACCGGGTTCAGTTGGGCTTGCCGCAGTTGACCATCCAGGGCACGCCGAAGCGGTCGGTCAACATGCCGAAGCGGATCGCCCAGAACGTTTCCTGAAGCGGCATCAGCACGTTGCCCCCCTCGGCAAGGGCGTCGAAGACGCGCTGTGCCTCGTCGGCGGTGTCGACCATGATCGACACGGAGCACCCCTTGACCCCTTCGTAGGGATGCGTCGGCGGGCAGTCGGCCCCCATCAGCATCTGGTCGCCGATGTTGAGGCAGGCGTGCATGATCAGATCGCGGGACTCCGGCGGCGCCTCGTATTCGCCGGGAGGCATCTCGCCGAACGTCATTGCGTACATCTCGCCGCCGAGCACCTTCTGGTAGAACTCGAACGCGGCCCGGCACTGCTTGTCGAAGCTGAGGTAGGAAACGAGGTGCATGGCTTGTCCTTCGGTTCGTCGAACATGAAAGGGCACCGGTCCCACGTGAGACGGCGGCGGGCCCGCGGGTCGGACAGGAACACTAGATCACAATATACGAGTCGCCACAAAATGCAATCCGGTTTTTCGCCCGGCCGCGAAAAATTCACGCAACACTTTACCCGATTGTCGGACGGCCATCTTCGTAGCGGAATTCGCAAGAATTCCGAGATTCGACATCGAGCGTCGATTGTTCGGAATTCTTGCGAATTCCGCTACGCCGGAGGGTCGCCCCGTCCGCTGTCAAGCGAAAAGCGGAAAAACTCCGAAATGGATGTTGAAAAATGCGGTCCAACCGGTCAAAATAGGGTTGTCCCGCGGGTTGCCGGTTCCGGCTTCCCGCGGTCGCGAGAGAGTGGGGCCACCTCATTGCGACGCAGCCTGTCTCAGCGGTCCTGTCGTTCGCCCGTCAACTCTTCAGTCTGGAGCAGCGAGTCATGAAACAAGCCCAACTCTCCCGGAACGTCCGCCCTCGTCGCGGCGGCTTCACGCTCATCGAGCTGCTGGTGGTGATTTCGATCATCGCCACGCTGGCGGCGTTGATCACTCCCGCGGTGCAGGCGGCCCGCCGCGCGGCACAAAACGCCGAGTGCATCAACAACATGCGGAACGTCACGCTGGCGGCGCTCAACACCGCCGGCACGCGGGGGGGCTTCCCCGAACTGGTCAACACGAGCGGCCATTCGTGGCTGGTGCAGATCCTCTCCAACATGGAGGCGGGGAACGTCTACACGGAGATTCGCAACGGCAACGCGGCGGTCCTTCAGGCGGACATTCCCGGCTACCGCTGCCCGTCCGACTCCGCGAAGACCCCGCAAGGGGGGACCAGCTACGTCGGCAACGCCGGCTACCTGCACGACACCACGGCCGCCGGCATCATGCGGCCGGGCGACATCGATTTCGCGGGCGACGACGACGTGGCGGTGGCCCGCGGCTCGGGCGTCTTCATGCGGCCGCTCGCGACGCCGGACGGCTGGCGGTTGACGGCGAGCGCGCTGGGAGACGGCTCGACCAACACGATGCTGGTTTCGGAGAACCTCGACGCCGCCGGTTGGGGCTCGTCCACCGCCTCCGACATCGGCTTCGGGGTCGCCGTGGTCGTCGCCAACCTGGGCACCACGCTCGGGACGGCGTTGCAGACGCAATCGGCGGACGCCATCCCCGTGGAAAGCCGCGTCAACAGCACCACCGCCGGTCCCCGTCCCTCGTCCAATCATGACGGCACGGTCAACGCCGGCTTCTGCGACGGCAGCGTCAAGAAGATCAGCGAAGACATCGAACCGCAGGTTTACGGGCAGATCATGACGAGCAACGGCTATCGCTACGGCGAGCCGGTCATCATGAGCCGCAATTTCTAGGACAGGACGACTTCGAAGACCGACGGGACAGCACGCACAGCGCCACGGCCGCGCCGCCGGCCGTGGCGCTGTGTCTTGCGCGACGCCTTCGCGAATCGCGCCGTCGCTCGGTGGTTCGCGTCGGGATCGCACCGCATGATCGGGAGGGAGCGCCATGACCGGCGATCTCCGTTGGGCGCGACACCTCGAAGCCGCCCGCGGATATCTCATGCTCGAATTGCCCGACCTCGCCCTGGACGAGCTGCGCCGAGTGGGGGCGCCGGAGGGGCTTCGATTCGAGGTCGCCCGGCTCACCGGCGAAGCGCTCCGCCAGAAGGAGCAGCACGAGGCGGCGCTCGACGCGTTTCTCGCCGCCGCGGACGAGCAGCCGGACGACCTCTCGGTGCTGATGGGCATGGCCTGGTGCTTCAAGCGGACCGGCCGGCTGCCGCGGGCGATCGAATGCATGGAGCGGGCGTATCGCGCCTGTCCCGACGAGCCGATCGTGCTGTACAATCTCGCCTGCTATCATGCCTTGGCGGAAGACAAGCCGCAGGCGCTCGCGTGGCTGGGGCGCGCCATCCGCATGGAGCGGTCGCTGCGGAACCTCATCCCCGAGGAAACCGACTTCGACCGCTTGCGCAACGACCCGGACTTCCAGTTCATCGTGGAAGCCGGCGCGGCGAAAGAATGACGTCAATAGATGGAATACGACCAGTCGGAATCGAAGTCGTGGGTGGACTGTAGGACGGAATTGAATTCCGTCCGCCGAAGCGAGGCTTGGTCGCAAGCATGGTCGAAACCCGCCGGTCGATCGCACGTGTTGCCGGAGGGCGGGTACGAAGAACGATCGACGCTCGATTCGAACACGCGCCCCACCACTGATGACTGACAACTGACCACGGACAACCGACAACCCCGCATGGATGCCGACCTCTCTCGACTGACGGCGCACGTCGCCGAACTCGCCCGCGCGCCACGCCTTGTCGGCAGCGCGGCGTTGGAAGACGCGCGGCGATACGTTTCGCGGCACTTCGAGGAGGCCGGCTGGCAAGTCGAGCCGCACCCGTTCGCCGCGACGACCGAGTTCGGCTGGCGCCTGGAAGGCCGGAACCTGATCGCCCGCCATCCCGCGCTGCGCGGCGACGGCGACGCGTGGTTCTGCGTCGGCGCGCACGTCGATTCGATTCCCGACTGCGTCGGCGCCGACGACAACGCCTCGGCGGTCGCCGCGCTGCTCGAAATCGCCCGCCTGCTGCCCGAACGGTGGCCCGCCGCCGCGCGGCTCAACGTCGAACTCGTGGCGTTCGACCTGGAGGAGAACGGCATGCTGGGCGGGGCCGAGCACGCCCGGCTGTCGCGGGCCGGGAACGTCGATCTCCGCGGGATGGTCTCGCTCGAAATGCTCGGATATTGCAGCCACGAGCCGAACAGCCAGATTCTTCCGCGCTCGCTCGTGGGGATGTATCCGGACGTGGGGAACTTCATCGCGGTGATCGGCAATCAGAATTCCCCGCCGCTGATCGAGCGGTTCGCCGAGGGGATGCGCCGGGCCGAAGGCCTGCCGGTCGAAACGCTCGAGGTGCCGGAGAACGGGAACCTGCTGCAGGCGACCCGGCTCAGCGATCACAGCCCGTTCTGGGACGCGGGCTACGCGGCGTTGATGATCACCGACACCAGTTTCCTCCGCAATCCGCACTACCACACGCCCGGCGACACTCCCGACACGCTCGACATGGACTTTCTCCAGCGCGTGACGCAAGGCTGCCTGGAAGGAGTGCGGAACGTGGTGGGGGAAGGATTGTGAGTGACGAGTTGCGAGTTACGAGTTACGAGTTACGAGTTACGAGTTACGAGTGACGAGTGACGAGTGACGAGTGACGAGTGACGAGTGACGAGTGACGAGT
>JBBDNT010000203.1:1126-18930 GCA_040877445.1 Planctomycetaceae bacterium | reverse complement strand
CGATCATGCCCGCTGAGGGAATGGAGTTCCCGACGGTCGTCACCTTCAACCGCAGGATTGCGCTTCCGAATCATGAGAGTCACCCCCATCGGCGACAACGTCGTTCTCAAGCGGATCGAAGCGGAGCCGGTCTCCGCCGGGGGCGTGCTGCTTCCCGAAACCGCACGCGAAAGCGGTCCCGCCCCCGCCGAAGGCCGCGTGCTCAGCGTGGGGGACGGCGTGCGGCTCGAGGACGGAACGTTCGCCGAGCCGCAGGTCTGCGAGGGAGACCGCGTGCTGTATTCCCCCTGGGCAGGCTTGGAAGTTCGGCTCGATGGGGAAGATTTGCTGATCCTCAGCGAGTCCGACATTCTCGCGGTTCTGGGCTGACATGCGCATCGCCGAGATCGTCGCCCACCATGCGCGGATCCCCCTCCGCAAGACGATCCGCCACGCCTCGCACACCCGCGACGCCAACGACACGCTGATCGTCCGCTGCCGGCTCGACGACGGCGCCGAAGGCTTCGGCGAAAGTTTGCCCCGCACCTACGTCACCGGCGAAACGATCGACTCCGCCTTCGAATCGCTCCGACGGATCGACTGGAAGGAATCGCTCGGCGGCGACGTGAGCGATCTTGCCGCCGCGATCGCCCTGCTCGACGAGTTTCGCGTTCCCGTGCCCGGCGACGGCGTGCGGGATTGCTTCGGAAACGCGGTGCGGTGCGCGGTCGAGTTGGCGGTGCTCGACGCCGTCGCCCGCGTCGAGGGCGTTCCGCTGTCGCACGTCACATCGCTGATTCCCGAGACCGAACCGATTCGCACCCGGCCGGAACTGGTGTATTACAGCGGCATCGTCACCACGATGAGCGCCTTCCGCGAGTATGTCACCGCGTGGAAGTTGCGCGGCATGGGATTCCGGCAGGTGAAGGTGAAAGTCGGCGTCGACGGCTGCGACGACGTGGCCTGCCTCCGCCGCGTCCGCCGCGTGTTGAAGGCGTCGGTCGATCTGCGGATCGACGCGAACGAAGCCTGGAACCCCGACGAGGTCGAAGCCAAGGTCATGCCGCTCGTGCCGTTCGGCATCACTTCGGTCGAGCAGCCGGTGCCTCACGAGCAGGTGGATCGGCTGGCGGACGTCCGAACGAAACTCGGCGTGCCGATCATGCTCGACGAGTCGCTGTGCAGCCGGGGCGATGCGCAACGGGCGATCGAGCGGGGCACGTGCGACCTGTTCAACATCCGGCTGTCGAAGTGCGGCGGCTTCGTGCCGTCGCTGCGATTGGCGGCGCTCGCGCACCGCGCCGGGCTGGGTTTTCAGTTGGGTTGCCAGGTGGGAGAGACCGGCATTCTCTCGGCGGCGGGTCGGCACTTCGCCTGCTCCGTGGGAGGCATCCGCTATCTCGAAGGATGCTATGATCGCTATCTGGTGAAGGAGCGGCTGACGGTCGAGGATTGCACCTTCGGCTGGCACGGCCGAGCGCGTCCGTTGACGAAGCCGGGCCTCGGCGTCGAGGTCGACCGAACCGCGCTCGCCCGGGTGACGCGGCGCGAAGAGCGCTTCTGCGTGGAATGAGTGGAAACTGAATGGTGTGCGCTCCCCCCGCTGACGCGGGAGGCTCGCTGGATGCGCGGGAGGCTCGCTCGGTGACTCCAATGTCCAAGGCACGGGATTCACTCGGCATCTCTTGGCCGGAACGCATCCGCGCGATCGCGTTCGACGCCGTCGGCACGCTCATTCATCCGGTTCCGCCCGTCGCGGCCATCTACGCGGAAATCGGGCGCCGGCATGGTTCGCGGCTCGCGCACGATGAAATTGCGCGGCGATTTCGCGACGCCTTCGCGCAAAGCGAGGCCGAAACGCCGGACGATCCCGCCGATTGGGACCGTCTCGATCGGCGCCGCTGCGACGAAGCGGGCGAGCGGAACCGCTGGCGGACGATCGTCACGACGGTTCTCGAAGACGCGGACGATCCCGACGCCTGCTTCGAGGAATTGTTCGCCCACTTCGCGCAGCCGTCCGCCTGGGCCGCGTTTCCCGACGTGACGGACGCGCTGACGGAACTTCGAGAGCGAGGCCTGCGCACCGCGATCGCGTCGAACTTCGACGCCCGCCTGCTGGGCCTGTGCCGCGAAATGCCCGAGTTGCGTGAGATCGATGCGAAAATCGTCTCGTCGTTGGTCGGTTACCGCAAGCCGAGCGGGGCGTTCTACCGCGCGCTCGTCGATGCGTGCGACGTCGATGCGGACGAGATCGTGATGGTCGGCGACGACTGGACGAACGACGTGCTCGGCGCGCGGCGGGCCGGTTTGCAGGCGGTGCTGCTGCGAAGGGACGCGAGGCACGGTTCCAATCCGGGCGCACCGAAGCCGACGGCGATCCGTTCGCTGCGCGCGCTGTCCGGCATTCTGGTCGCGCGGTGAAGCCCCGAGCCTGCGCGGCGATCGGCCGCCGCCAGACGGGTGCCGCAGATCAGGCCGAAGCTCACACCTCCAACCCCATCATCCGCATCAGTTCGAGCGCGTTGCTGCGCCGCACGACGCCGGGGCGAAGGCGGTAATCGAACGTCATCCGGCCGTCTTCGAGATGGTCCTCGAAGTGCACGTTCACCGCCCGCTCCCCCAGCGACTCGACGATCTCGGTGAGCGCCAGGTCGTGCGTCGTGACGAGGCCGAACGCGTTGGAATCCAGCAGCCGGCGAATCACCCCTTCCGCCCCGATCCGCCGATCGTGCGAGTTGGTCCCTTGCAGGATCTCATCGAGCAGGAACAGCAACGGCCGCGGCTCGTGCGACAGTTCGACGATCGCCTTCAACCGTCCCAGCACGGCGAAGAACAGCGACGTCCCCTCTTGCAGCGAATCGTGAATCCGCATTGCCGTGCCGACCTGCAGCGGAGTGAGCCCGAGACTCTTCGCCCGCACCGGCGCGCCAGCGAGCGCGAGGACGGCGTTCGTGCCGATCGTCCGCAACAGCGTGCTCTTCCCCGACATGTTCGACCCGCTGACGAGCAGCAGTTGCAGCCCCTCGCCGAGCGACACGTCGTTCCGCACGCATTCCTCTTCGGCAAGCAGCGGATGCCCGAGCGCTTCTCCCACGAATCGCCGTTCGCCCTCGAGCAATTCGGGAAACGGATCGCCCGGGTGCTCGTAATGGTAGCCCGCGAGCGCCGAGAGCGCCTCGAACTCGCCCACCGCGTCGAGCCAGGGAACGATTCGCGGCCCGTACCGCGCCCGCCAGGTTTCGACCGCGTGCAGGAAGTGCGCGGGCAGGCACAGCAGAAATGCCAGCGGCGCGAAGAACTGGTTCTGCAGGCAGTTGTTGAGATATTCGACCAGCAGGTGCAGCCGCGCGATGTGCCGCGAGGGGGGCTTGCCCTCCGTGTCGAGTTGTGCGCGGAGCCGCGCGAGCCGCGGCGAGTCGAAGCGTTCCCGCTCGATCAGTTCCAACACCTGCGCGAGGATCGCCAGTCCCGAGGCGGCTTCGTCGACCGACTTCGCGCTCTCCTTCAGCCGCCCCGTGTAGCGGAACGCGAAGACCGATTCGACGACCAGCACCACGAGCAACGGCGCCAGCCCCGCGTCGAACACGAGCCACGCGATGATCGCGGCGACCATCGCCATTCCCAGCACGGCCGCGAATGCCCGTTGCGCCACGGGAATCGGCCGGGCCGGCTCGCGCGACCAGACGGCGAGGCGATTCTGGTCGAGATCGTCGTGGACCTCCGCATCGAGCAGCGCGAGTTCTTCCCGCAGCTCGATTCGGTTTCTCAATTCCTTGAGTGCCGCGTGCCGCGCGCGAACCGTCTCCCCGTCCGCCGGCCGCGCGAGCCATTCGGCGAGCGTGTCCTCGCCGAGCCGCGTGCGGGCGCGGCAGATCAACTGGAACAGCGACGCCGGGCCGAAAACGTCGAGATCGTCGGCGTAGGGATGATGCGGATCGCGATAGCGCTCGCCGGTCGGACCGGTTCCGGCCCAGTGGCCCTCGAGCCGGGCAAGGGCCGTTTCCCAATACGTCACCGCCCGGCGGGAGCGGGTCAGCCGGTCGGCGACGCGGGTGTGCAGAATCATCAGCGCGACGAAAATCGCCGCCGGCGCGATCGCCCACGCGGGCGAGGCCGCGAGCGTTTCGGAAAGCGTGAGGACCAGCCAGACGACTCCCGCGACGAACACGATGCCGCGCGCCAGAGCGATGCGATCGAACGCGCGCGCGTCGCGAGTCACGGCGGCGCGGCGGGCGTCGAGACGCCGCGGATATTCGTCCCGCGGTCCCGTGGAAGTGGCGTCCATCCGAGCGTCCGTGCGTGCGCGACGTAGTGAGTGCGGCGATTTCGGGAGATTCGCATCGTCCGTAGCGCGGTGAGGAATGTCAATCGTCCGCGACTCGCGCGAACGAACGCAACGATTGCCTCCCGCGACCACTACGTCGTCAATCTTGATTTCGTGGGTCGCTCGTAGGATGGATTGGCCATGCCGTATTGCGGTCGCCAGGTGCGCGGAGGCCGACACGCCAGCGAAGCTTGATCGCATGTGTGCCGCCAATCCGTTCTGTCACGCTCGAACCGCCGAATTCGAATTTGGCGGCGGGTAGGACGAACTTCAGTTCGTCGTGCCCGCCAACCGAATGGCGCCGCGCGCTTCGATTCGGTCGAGGACGCGCGAATTTCCATGAGCCGCGGGGTTTATCCCCGCGGTGCTCTTGCGCCCGCCGCAAAGGAGACCGTGAGTTTTCCCTTGCGGCCAAGCCTGTTCCTGCCGAGGGGATCAACCTGGACTGCGCAAAATCTCGAATTCGGCAGGAGATTCGAGAAATGCGATCGCGCGAGAATCGTTTCATCGCGGCACGCCGGAAGCCTACGCCGCAGGCGTTGCACAATACAGCCCAGGGTCGCTCGCGGAGCGAGCGCACCCTGGATTGGACAACCGCATGTCGCGAGTACCCTGGAAGGGTTCGACAGCGTCGCCAAGCGCGTCCGGCGCGCGGCTGTGCGACCCTTTCAGGGTCGATCCGCGATGGTGGATCGCCAACCCAGGGTGCGCTCGCGTTCCGCTCGCGACCGTGGGCTGTGTTGTGCAATCCTTTCAGGATTGAAAGCCACGACATCGGAGAACATCGTGGCGAAGCCCCGCAGTTCGCAACCAAGCGCAACGCTCCCGGTCACGCCGGCAAGATCGAACTTGACGACGTGCCACTTCGGCCGCGTCGTCGTCGTTGTGAACGCTTTGCGGCGCGAGTAGACTCGGGCGGTGTTCCGCCGCCGAGGTTTCGCCGCCATGTCCACGACGATTCGATTCGCCCCAGTCGAGGAGAGTTGGTGGCCTGAACCCGCCTTTCCCGGCGAACTGTTCGCCTTTCTGGGAATCAACCGTATCGACCATGCGGAGCAGACCGAGATCCTCGAACCCGAAGAGGAAGTGGAAGAAGACGAGGGCGAATTCCAGGCGATCATTACCATCGGCGACCCGCGCGGACTGATCTGGCAGAAGAGCGACCTGTCGATCGCCGAGGCCGTCACGGCGGCCGAAGAAACGATCGTTTCGCGCTGGACGGCGGCGCCGTGTTTGCTGCGCCTGCTCACGAGATTCGAAACGGGGAATTTCGGCGAACGATTGCATGAGTCGCTGCTGCGAACGGTCGATCCCGCAGTCCACGACGGCTGGTCCCCGTGGGATTGCAGCCTGGGCATCGGTCCCAAGGAGTTGCGCGGCCATGCCGTGCTTCGCCCAGGCCGCGGCGAGATCCTCATCGGCGCGGAGATCCCCGGCTATCTCAAAGCGGGAGACGTGCTCGGCGAATTCACCGTCCGCATGGGTGAGGAGATCGATGATGATGCGGAAAAGGTCGTCGGCCGCGCGTGCGTCACGATCAGCTTCAGCGGCGATGGGTCCCCCATCGGCTGCGCGGAATACCTCGCGCAAGCCGCCCGCGACCCGGTGCTGCGACGGCTGTTGGACTGGCTCGACGAGCACACCGACACGGAATGGTCGTGCTGCCTCGAAATCACCTGACCTCTTTTGACTGACACTTGGCCTCTGAGCTCTAACCCCTCCCCCCGCTCACGCGGGAGGCTCGCAGTCCACTGTCCACTGTCCACTGTCCACCGTCCACTAACCACTGCCCCACATGCCAGCCGACGGTCCCAAGCTCACCCCCATGATGGAGCGGTATCTGGAGGTCAAGCGCCAGAACCCCGGCGCGATCCTCCTGTTCCGCATGGGGGACTTCTACGAACTCTTCTTCGAGGACGCCGAGACCTGCGCCCGCGTCCTCGGCCTCACGCTCACCAGCCGCGACAAAGGCTCGGCCAACCCCGTGCCGATGGCCGGGTTTCCCTATCACGCCCTCGAAGGCTACTTGCAGAAGCTGATTCGCGCGGGCTTCCGGGCCGCGATCTGCGACCAGGTCGAAGACCCGAAAAAGGCCAAGGGGATGGTCAAGCGGGAAGTGACCCGCGTGGTCACCCCCGGCACCCTCACCGACGAAAGCCTGCTCGATCCGCGCGAGAGCAATTTTCTCGCGGCCCTGTTCCCCGAGAAGGACCGCGTCGGTCTGGCGTGGCTGGAACTTTCCACCGGCCGCTTCGTCGTCGCTGATCTCGAACCGGCCCACCTCGCCGATGAACTCGCCCGCATCCGCCCGGCGGAATGCCTGGTTCCCGAGGGACAAGTGGGGCAGGCTTTCCAGCCTGCCCGCGACGATGCGGAAACCACCCGCCAGGACGGCGCGGGCAGACAAGGATGTCTGCCCCACGGCACGCTCATCACGCGGCGGCCGCCGTGGGCGTTCGTCAGGAAGGAATGCCTGCGGAAGCTGCTCGATCATTTCGGCGTCAACTCGCTGGAAGGATTCGATGTCGAAGCCGACTCGCCGGGCGTCGTCGCCGCGGGAGCGCTTCTCGACTATGTGCAGGAGATGCAAAAGAGCGCGCTCGGGCACATCGCGAAGCTCGAGCCGTATCGGCGCGGGACGAATCTCGTCATCGACGAAGCGACCCGCCGCAGTCTCGAACTGACCCGCACGATCCGCGAGAACGCCCGCGAAGGCAGCCTGCTCGCCGTCATCGACGAGACCGAAACGCCGATGGGGGCGCGGCTGCTCGCCGATTGGCTCTCGAACCCGTCGACCGATGCCCCCCTCATCAACCGCCGGCTCGACGCCGTCGAGGAACTCACCGGCGACAGCATGCTCTGCCGCGATCTCCGCGAGCAACTCGGCAAGACCTACGACCTGCAACGACTCACCGCCCGCGTCGCGACCGGCCGCGTCTCTCCGCGCGATCTCGGCTTTCTGGCGCGGACTCTGGCATTGCTGCCCAAGCTCAAGGCGAAGCTCGCCGGGCGGTCGTCGGACCTGCTGCAATCGCTGGAGGCCGATCTCGACCTGTGCGCCGACGTCCGCGAAGACGTGGAAGCGGCCCTCGTCGACGCGCCGCCGTTGTCGATCGCCGAGGGCGGCATGATCCGCCCCGGCTGTCACGCGGAACTCGATGAACTCCGCGCCCTCGCCAAGGGGGGGAAGGAGTGGATCGCGAAGTACCAGGCCGAGGAGTCGAAACGCATCGGAATTCCGAATCTCAAGGTCGGTTTCAACAAGGTCTTCGGCTACTACCTCGAAGTCACCGCCGCGCAGGCTTCGAAGGTTCCCGCCGACTACACGCGGAAGCAGACGCTCAAGAACCAGGAACGCTACATCACCCCGGCCCTCAAGGAGTACGAAGACAAAGTGCTCCGCGCCGAGGAGCGGGCGATCGCCCTCGAGCAGGAACTGTTCGCCGCCCTGCGGGACAGCGTCGCCGCGCACAGCCGCCGGTTGCAGCGCACGGCCGACGTGCTCGCGGAGGTCGACGTGCTCGCGGGTCTGGCGGTGCTGGCGGTAAATCAGCGCTACTGCCGGCCGGAGATCGCCGAGGAGCCGCTGCTCGACGTGCGCGAGGGCCGGCATCCGGTGCTCGACCGCCTCAAGCCGACCGGCGAGTTCGTCCCCAACGACATCCGCCTGGGGGCCGACGCCGACCGCGTGCAGATCATCACCGGGCCGAACATGGCGGGCAAAAGCACCTACATCCGGCAGGCGGCGCTGATTTCGATTCTCGCGCAGATGGGTTCGTTCGTCCCGGCGAGCGAAGCCCGCGTGGGGATCGCCGACCGCATCTTCGCCCGCGTCGGCGCCAGCGACGAACTCGGTCGCGGGCAAAGCACCTTCATGGTTGAAATGACCGAGACGGCCCGCATTCTCAACTCGGCGACGCGGAAGAGCCTGATTATCCTCGACGAGATCGGCCGCGGGACGAGCACCTACGACGGCCTGTCGCTGGCGTGGTCGATCACCGAGTTCCTGCACGACGTGGTCGACGCCCGCACGCTGTTCGCCACGCACTACCACGAACTGACGGAGCTGCCGCAGACGCTGAAGCGGGCCTGCAACTGGAACGTCGCCGTCCGCGAAGACGCCGACGACGTGATCTTCCTGCACCGCATCGTCCCTGGCGCGGCGGACAAGAGCTACGGCATCCACGTGGCTCGGCTGGCGGGCGTGCCGGCGTCGGTGATCGACCGCGCCCGCGCGGTCTTGGAGACGCTCGAAGCGGAGCACCTCGACGCGGAAGGCCGCCCCCGCATCCCGGAACGCTCGACGACCCGTCCGAAGCGGCAGCAGAAGTCGCTGTTCGCGGAAAACGGCCACCCGCTGCTGGAAGAACTCCGCGCCCTCGACCTCGACCAGCTCACGCCGCTGAAGGCGCTGGAGGAACTGCACCGGATGCGGGAGCGGCTGGGAGGTACGCCTTGAATCTCGAATGGCGAGGTCGCAAGAACGGGTGCATTAGTTGAAATCGACCGGTATACTGAAAGGCGTCTGAACCGGGAGACATTCAATGACCTTGACGGTTGATGCGACATGGCAGGACGGTGTGTTGAAGCCGAATGAGCCGGTGCGGCTGCCCGACGGGGCGCTCGTGCGGGTCTCGATCTTCCTGCCCGACGATGAGGCTGATCCGCTGGCCGACGTGATCGGCATCGCCGACGGCCCGGCGTCCGGCGACTCCGCCGACGAGCACGATCGCTACATCTACGGGGAGCGCCTGCCGTGATGGTGTTCGTCGATACCTGGGCCTGGATTGCGCTGGCATTGAAGCGGGATCAGCATCATGCGGCGGCCAAAGCGTAGCACGAAGACTTCCGCCGCGCGAAGCGCCGATACGTGACGACGGATTTCGTCCTGGGCGAACTCATCACGCACTTGTTCGGGTTGCTTCCGGCCGAACAGGCAACCTGTTTCGTGGCCGCCGTGATCGCAGCGGCGGAGTCCGGCGGCCATCATCTCGTGCATGTGTCTCCTCAGCAGTTTCGAGAAGCATGGAGCATGCGTCAGCAATACTCGGACAAGCCCGATATTTCCTTTGTGGACCTCACTTCGTTCGTCGTGATGCGCGAACTTGGCATGCAGGACGTCTTCACAGGCGACAGACATTTCCGGCAAGTGAATCTGGGTTTTCAGCTCTTTCCGGCCGTCCTGAACTGAGCCTTACATCGCACCGGTCGCGTCGCCGTCTATTGCGAGTGCGCGCCGGGTGCAACGCTCCTATGGGCTCCTCCCTGGGCGGAACGTCAATCGCCAACGCAGGCCGGAATGTGAACCCTCTTGTCGCTGCGCGACCCCCACCGCTGAACGCCGTCGGGGCCACTCGGGGTTGAAGTAGATTCCGTCGGCCCGACGGGATCCGATTCGCGCTTTGCGGCGTCTTTCATCGCAGCAAGTCGCACTGTCCAACGGATCGGTCGAAGTACATGTCGGCAACGCGTATCAAACTCGTTATCGCGTGCTGTGTGGTCGTCGCCGTGACGGCAGCCGGCGCGATTCTCGTGCGCGACGCGTGGTCGCGCCGGGTGCCGACGGTGACCGCCCACGTCGTTGCCGCGGCGTTCGAATTCCCAGATTCCTTCGAAGTCGAATCGATCGAGCACTCTGTGGGAGGGGTGACGGCCCTCTGGGCAGCGCGGTTCGACGATCAGGAAAGGGCTTTCGCGACGACGACCGTCGCCGTCTTCGAGGGAGGAGCGTTGTTGACCGACGACCGAATCCGCGAGTTCGGGAAGCTCAACGCCGAAATGCGCCTCGACGCGACACTTGGCATCGCGAAGGAATTGGCCGACTCGGCGCTACGCCGATTCGACTTCCCCGACGGTCGGGAAGGATTCGCCTATATCGACGGCTTCGGGCCGGGCGGAGTTGGATACGCCGTCGCCTTTCCATCGCCGGATCGGCGGTTCGACATCCATGTCTCGACCGCGTATTCTTTCGGCGATTCAGTCCGGGAGGGCCGTGCCTCGCGGCAGTATTTCAACGAGTTGCATGAGCGTCCATTGGCGTTGCTCGAGCGAGCCGCGCGGATAATTTCGCGGCACATGTTCGGCGATGCGGGATATTGATGGTTGCGGGGCTGATACCTTGTTGCCCGCGCATTCCCAACGGGCCGCCATACTGTAAGCGACGTACTGTGGGCTGTGCCCACCAGCACGACCAAGCGACTTTCCATCCTCATGGGGGCGGAATGACGGTTGGACCTCAACCCTCATCGCTGTGGGCGCAGCCCACCCTACGCGGCTCGATGTTCCCGGGAGGGTAACAATGTGGCTCGATCGGAGCGATATCGTCGGTTTCCGGGTGGACCATGTGGTGCAGACGCCCTGGTGCGGCGCGTTCTCGATGGATGATATTTCCACGTGTCGCGTATTCGTCAGGCTCAGCACCGGGCGAAACTTCGAGCTGTCGCATGTCGACCGGGGCAGGCCCGCGGAACCGATTCGCGACGTCGACCTGTCCAATATCGAAATCGTCGATGCGGAGTTCGATGGAATCCGCGGCCCGTGTGGCGGCGCGGCCGCGTCGGTCGTCGGAGCGCGGATTCAAGCGGTGCTGTTCGATCCGAGGGGGTGGTGGCAAAGCTTCGGATTGTGGCTTTCGAGCGGATTCATCGTCTACTTTGGAACGAACGAAGTGCCCGTGCGCTGGATGGGGGCATGCCTCGATGGTCCGTTCAGCCGCGCGGAGTTGGTTCATCATCTCGACTACTGGACGCGAAGTCCTTTCGATTCCGACGAACTCGGGTGAAGCGGGTTGATCCGGCCCGTTCGCCGTGGCGAATCGCCGCGAACCCGTTCCTTCGGCGGCGCGACGGCTCGCGAACTCGTTCTCACCGCTGGCGTACCGCATCTTTTCCGAGGAGTCGGCTCCGCGGGGGTCCGCGTTCTCCGTGGTTCGGCGTTCCGTCGCCCCGAAGTGGATAAACGCGACCGGGCGGCCGATAATTCCTGGGGACGGTCCCGACGATTCGGTGGAATCGGCGGAAAGTGCCGAGTGGGCAGCTTGGCAAGGTGCGGGCGAATCGGCTAGAATTCGGCGTTTACAGGATCTTCAAGGTGCGATATATCTTCGCACTTGAAACGAGCCGGCGGGGACGGGCGCGGTCCGTTCGCAATGCAGGCCGGCTCGGGGCACCGAATCAGGACCAGGGAAGCCGGAGGAACGCAGCGTGTCCGTCGAAGAAAAAGTCATCAGCATCGTCAGCGAGCAGCTCGGCGTGCCGAAGGAGGAAGTCGCCCGCGAAAGCTCCTTCGTGGACGACCTCAAGGCCGACTCGCTCGACGTCGTCGAACTCGTGATGGAGTTCGAGGACGAGTTCGAGATCACCATCCCCGACGACGACTACGAGAAGATTCGCACCGTCGGCGACGCGATCGAATACATCAATCAGAAGAAGTGACTCGGATGTCCAGGCGGGTTGTCATCACGGGGGGCGGAGTCGTCACCGCTCTGGGGTGCGAGATCCCGGAGTTCTGGGACCGCATCTGCGCCGGAAAAAGCGGCGTCGGGCTCCTCGAACGGTTCGACTGCTCCGAGTACAAGGTCAAGTTCGGCGGGGAAATCAAGAACTTCGACCCCTCCGAGCACATGGACATCGATTCCAAGGAAACCAAGCGGTTCGACCGCTTCGTCGGGTTCGCCATGGTCGCCGCCCACAAGGCGATCCGCCAATCCGGAATCGACTTCCGCTCCGGCGACCACTACCGCTACGGCGTGCTCATCGGCAGCGGCATCGGCGGTCTGAACGAGATCGAGCAGCAGCACGCCAAGCTGTTCGATCGCGGTCCGGCCCGCGTCTCCCCCTTCATGATTCCCAAGCTGATGGTCAACGCCGCCAGCGGGAACGTTTCCGTCTTCTGGCAGCTCGGCGGGCCGTGCAGCGCCGTCGCCACCGCCTGCGCCTCCGCCACCAACGCCATCGGCGATGCCTTCCGCCTCATCCAGAGCGACATGGCCGACGTGATGGTCACCGGCGGCAGCGAAGCCGCCATGACCCCCATGGGCCTCTCCGGCTTCGCGCGGATGGGCGCCCTCTCCACCCGCAACGACGCGCCCGAGCGCGCCAGCCGCCCCTTCGACAAGGGCCGCGACGGGTTCGTCATGGCGGAAGGTTCCGGCATCCTGATCCTCGAGGAATACGAGTTCGCCAAACGCCGCGGAGCGACCGTCTTCGGCGAGATCCTCGGCTACGGCATGTCGGCCGACGCCTCGCACATGACCGCTCCCGATCCGGAGGGGCGGGGCGCCGCCCGCGCGATGGCGGCCGCCCTCCGCGACGCCCGCCTCAATCCCGACGACATCGACTACGTCAACGCCCACGGAACCAGCACGCCGCTGGGGGACAAGGCGGAATCGGTCGCCATCCATACCGTGTACGGCGCGCACGCGAAGAAGCTCGCCGTCAGCAGCACGAAGAGCCAGCTCGGCCACCTGCTGGGCGCCTCGGGAGGCGTCGAAATGGTCACTTCGCTGCTCGCGCTGGAGCACCAGGTCGCCCCGCCGACGATCAACCTCGACGACCAGGATCCCGAGTGCACGCTGGATTACGTCGCCAACGAGCCGCGGCAAATGAAGATCGAGCGGTTCATGAAGAACAGCTTCGGCTTCGGCGGCCACAACGCCTGCCTGGTCGTCGGCAAGGCGGCCTGAGTTCGTCTCGAAACGGTCCCGCACTCGGAACGATTTCCGCTCCGCTTGCGGTTTCGCGCCCCCGAGAGATTCGACCGCGCACGAGATGCGCCCCTGACAAGCGGGCAGCGGGCGTCTACAATGCGCTGGACGCCGACGGGCTTCGTCCCGGTCGCCGATTCGGGCAAGGTGCGGCGGCCCCGGGGAGATAGCGATGGACCGGTCTTGGTCCGCTTCTGCCCGGAATGATCGGATGTTCGGCCAACACCACTGCTCAGAGCCGCGACCTGACGGGAACAGCGGGAGATTCCACGATGTCCGCGTCGATGTCCACCTCCACGATCACCGAACGGCGAGCGTCGTCCGCCCTTCCGCCCCTGGAGGCGGGCGACCACCTGGATCAGCCGACGTTCCACGAGCGGTACGAGGCGATGCCGCCCGGCTTCCGCGCCGAACTGATTGGAGGAGTCGTCATCGTGCCATCACCATTGCGAGTCGATCACGGGGAGTATCACGGGGACATCAACGCCTGGCTCTGGTTGTACCGCGCCCGGACGCCCGGTGCTCGATTGAGGGACAACGCCACGGCGATTCTCGACGAGGAGAGTGAGCCGCAGCCGGATTCGGCACTGGTGATCGACCCGGCGCTCGGCGGGCAAACGAGCATCAACGACAAGGGATACTCCGTCGGGCCGCCGGAATTGGTCGTCGAGATCGCCACGAGCAGCGCGGCCTACGACCTTTACGAAAAGCGCAACGACTACGAGCGGGCGGGCGTTGGCGAATACGTCGTCGTGCTGGTGCTGGAGGAAGACATCCGCTGGTTCGCGCTGGAAGGAGACAAGTTCACCGCGATCGCCGCCGACGAGAAAGGCGTGTTCCGCTCGCGAATCTTCCCGGGCCTGTGGCTCGACGCCCCGGCGCTTTTCCGCGGCGACGCGCCGGCGATGCTGAACGCACTGGAAGCCGGCCTCGCCACGCCGGAACACGCCGCCTTCGTCAAGCGGCTGGCCGAAGCCGGCGCTTGACGCCGGACGCCGATACATATCCATTTTCGACGCAAAGCCGCACAGAACGCAAAGAAAACTCAGCGCGGCCGAAGCCGCAACCAGGACCAGATTTTCACCACGGATGGGCACGGATGAGCACGGATCGTCATCGCATCCGTGCCCATCGGTGTCATCCGTGGTCATGAACTCGCGCAGAAAGAACGGAATTGAACCGATTGCACTGCAAAGGAATTGAATCATGAAAACGAGCAGTGGATGAGCGCGGCGCGAGGCCTACGGTCGTGCGTCACAAGGACGAATTCCGTAGACCGACCTCGGCGTCGCAACTTCCTCCTGCATACTTCATGTCCGACCGGAATCGTCGCATCGGTCGCCCATCGATCCTTCTGACTTTTTCCTTTGCGCAACTTTGCGCCCTTTGCGTCTTTGCGTCGAAAAAAAAGAGCGAACGGAACCATGACCGCAGTCGCCATTCCGTCCACCCGTGAACTCCTCGAAGACGTCCTCGCGCAGCGCATCATGCTGCTCGACGGCGCGATGGGGACGATGGTGCATCGCTATGAGCTGGACGAGCGCGGCTTCCGCGGCGAGCGGTTCGCCGATCATCCGATCGACCTGAAGAACGTCACCGACGTGCTCGTTCTGTCGCAGCCGCGGATCGTCGAGGAAATCCATCGCGAATACTTCAAGGCCGGGTCCGACATCGTCGAGACCAATACCTTCAACGCCAACGTGATCTCGCTGGAAGAAGTCGGCCTCGGCGATCTCACGCGCGAAATCAACCGCACGGCCGCCGAACTCGCGCGGGGCGTCGCGGAAGAGTTCTCCGCGGAGAGCGATCAACGTCCGCGGTTCGTCGCCGGGAGCATCGGGCCGACGAAGGTCATGCTGTCGTTGTGCGGGAAGGCCGCGCCGGGACATCGCACGCACACCTTCGATCAGATGGTCGCGTCGTACCGCGAGCAGGTCCGCGGGTTGATCGACGGCGGCGTCGATCTGCTGTTGCCCGAGACGAGCTTCGACACGCTCAACATGAAGGCCTGCCTGTTCGCCATCGCCCAGGAGTTCGAGCGCACCGGCGTCGACTTGCCGGTCATGGTGTCCGGCACGGTTTGGGAGACCGGCAAAACGCTCGCCGGGCAAACCGTCGAAGGCTTCTGGACTTCGGTGTCGCACTTTCCGATGTTCAGCGTCGGCTTGAACTGCGCCGTCGGTCCGGCGCAGATGCGGCCTTACATCGAGACGCTCGCCGAGATTTCCGATCGCTGGATCAGCTGCCATCCCAACGCCGGATTTCCCGACGGCATGGGGGGCTTCGACGCCACCGCCGAGGAGGTCGGCCGCTGGATTCGGGAGTTCGCCGAAAACGGCTGGGTCAACATCGTCGGCGGCTGTTGCGGAACGACGCCGGAATTCATCCGCATCATCCGCGACGCCGTCGAGGGCGTCGCCCCGCACCGCCGCAGCGAGATTCCGCGCTGGTCCGCCTTCGCCGGGCGCGAGCGTCTCGAAATCCGCCCCGAGTCGAACTTCATCCTCGTCGGCGAGCGGACGAACGTCACCGGCTCGAAGCGGTTCGCCCGGCTCATCAAGAGCGATGACTACGAAGCGGCCCTCGAAGTCGCCCGCCAGCAGGTCGAAGGGGGGGCGAATATCATCGACGTCAACATGGACGAAGGCCTGATCGACAGCGAACAGGCGATGACGACGTTCCTCAACCTCATCGCCGACGAGTGGGAAGTCAGCGGCGTCCCGGTGATGGTCGACAGCTCGAAGTGGTCGGTCATCGAAGCCGGGTTGAAGTGCATCCCCGGCAAGCCGATCGTCAACTCGATCAGCCTGAAAGAGGGAGAGGCAGCGTTCCTGCGGCAGGCGAAGCTCGCGCGGCGGTACGGGGCCGCGGTGATCGTGATGGCCTTCGACGAAGAAGGCCAGGCGACCGAAGCCGATCGCAAGATCGAAATCTGCAAGCGGGCCTACGATTTGCTCATCGAGGAAGCCGGCTTCCCGCCCGAGGACATCGTGTTCGACCCGAACATTCTCACCGTCGGCACGGGCATGGAGGAGCACGCGAATTACGCGGTCGAGTTCTTCGAGGCGGTGCGGCGGATCAAGAAGGAATGCCCCGGCGCGAAGACTTCCGGCGGGGTGAGCAACGTGTCGTTCTCGTTCCGCGGAAACGACGTCGTCCGCGAGGCGATGAACGCCGCCTTCCTGTACCACGCGATCCGGGCCGGTCTCGACATGGGGATCGTCAACGCCGGGCAGCTCGAAGTCTACGAAGAGATCGACAAGGAGCTGCTCGAACACGTCGAAGACGTGCTTCTCAACCGCCGCCCCGACGCGACCGAGCGGCTGATCGACTTTTCCGCGACCCTTCAGCAGAAGGATAAGGGGGACGGCGGAAAAGTTCTCGAATGGCGGACGCAGCCGGTCGAGAAGCGGCTCGAGCATGCGCTGCTCAAGGGCATCACCGAGTTCATCGACGAAGACACCGAAGAGGCCCGGCGGAAATTCGCCAAGCCCCTGGAAGTCATTCAGGGACCGCTGATGGACGGGATGAACGTCGTCGGCGAACTGTTCGGCGCGGGGAAGATGTTCCTCCCGCAGGTGGTGAAATCCGCCCGCGTGATGAAGAAGGCGGTCGCGTATCTGCTTCCCTACATGGAGGCGGAGAAGGCTGCCGCGGGAAACACCGAGACCCAGGACCACCGCGGCACGATCGTCCTCGCGACGGTGAAGGGGGACGTGCACGACATCGGCAAGAACATCGTCGGCGTCGTGCTCAAGTGCAACAACTTCGAGGTGATCGACCTCGGAGTGATGGTCGCCGCCGATAAGATTCTCGAGACCGCGAAGAAGGAAGGGGCCGATCTGATCGGACTCAGCGGTCTCATCACGCCGTCGCTCGACGAGATGGTTCACGTCGCCCGCGAGATGAAGCGCGAAGGATTCGAGATTCCGCTGTTGATCGGCGGCGCGACGACGAGCGCCCGGCACACGGCGGTGAAGATCGCCCCGCAGTACGAGCGGCCGGTGATTCACGTGCTCGACGCCTCGCAATCGGTCCCCGTGGTCGAGAAGCTGCTCGACGACGACCACCGCGAGGCGTTCGTGACCGGCATCCGCGCGCAGCAGGAGAAAGACCGCACGACGTTCGCGCAGCGGCAACAGAAGGCGCTCGTGCCCTACGCCGAAGCGTTCGCGCGCCGCTTCCCGACCGACTGGGACAACGTGCGCATCGACCGCCCGAAGTTCCTGGGGCTGAGGGAAGTGACGAGTGACGAGAGTCGAGAGAGTGACGAGTTACGAGTTACGAGTTACGAGTCGAAACCGACGAGCGGCGATGGCGTCGCAACTCCGAACTCGCCACTCGTCACTCGTCGCTCGTCACTCGTCACTCTCGCCTCCCTCGTCCCCTACATCGACTGGTCCCCCTTCTTCCAGACGTGGGAGCTTCGCGGCAAGTATCCCGCCATCTTCGATGATCCCCACGTCGGCCCGGAGGCGAAGAGGCTGTTCGACGACGCGCAGCGGCTGCTCGCGCGAATCGTAGACGAGAAACTGTTGACGGCCCGCGGCGTGTACGGATTCTGGCCGGCCGCTTCCGAGAGGGACGACGTGATTCTCTTCACCGACGAATCGCGCGCGGAGGAACTGGTCCGCTTCCCGATGCTTCGCCAGCAGTGGGAACGCAAAGGGCAGAAGGATTTCCGTTCGCTCGCCGACTACGTCGCCCCGCGCGACGGCGGCCGGGAGGATTTCGTCGGGGCGTTCGCCGTCACCACGGGACTCGGCTGCGACGAACTCTCGCAGGAGTTCGTCGCCG
>JBBDNT010000203.1:0-1090 GCA_040877445.1 Planctomycetaceae bacterium | reverse complement strand
CCCCCGACCACGACGATTACAACTCGATCATGGCGAAGGCCCTCGCCGACCGCCTGGCCGAGGCGTTCGCCGAGGCGCTGCACCGGCGGGCGCGCCTCGATTGGGGATACGGTGCGGAAGAGCGACTTTCGCCCCACGAACTGATCGCGGAAAAATATCGCGGCATCCGCCCGGCGTTCGGCTATCCGGCCTGTCCCGATCACACGGCGAAGCGCGAACTGTGGACGCTGCTGGACGCGGAGCGGAAGGCGGGCATCAAGCTCACGGAGACGTTCGCGATGTGGCCGGCGGCGTCGGTGAGCGGGTTGTATTTCGCGCATCCCGAGTCGCGGTACTTCTCGGTCGACCGCATCACCCGCGACCAGGCGGAAGACTACGCCCGTAGCAAGAACTTGCCGCTGCGGGAAATCGAACGCTGGCTGGCCCCGAACCTGGGTTACGACCCGGAGTGACGGTGTTCGCGTTCCTTCGCGACCGCCTTCAAGCCCCCCGCGGATCGTCATCCGCCATGCCGATCGCACGCCTGAGTTTCTTGCGCGGCACCCTCGTCCTCGACGGAACGACGCGGACGGGGATCGAGCGGATCTTCTCGCCCGCCGTGTCGGCGAAGTGGGAATTCGACCCGCGCGAGGGCGTCTGGCGGTGCGATGCGGCGGGCTACGTCGACGTTCGCGAAGAGTTGAACGCCCGCTGTTGCGGCTTCGTCGATCTCGTTCCCCCGCCGCCGCGCATCGAATGGCCTCGCGTCGATCTGCCGCCGCTCCGCGGGGATCAACGGGCGGCGGTCGACGCGTGGCGCAACGCGAATCGAGGGGTGATCGTGATGCCGACCGGCACCGGCAAGACCGAAGTGGCACTCGCGATCATGGCGGAATGCGGCGTCGCGACGCTCGTCGTCGCCCCCGTCCGCGACCTGATGCATCAATGGCATCGCCGCATCCACGAGCGGCTCGGGTACGACGCCGGCGTGATCGGCGACGGCCGGCACGACGTGCGCCCCGTCTCCGTCACGACCTACGAGAGCGCGTGCATTCACATGGAGCGGCTGGGGGACCGCTTCGGGCTGATCGTGTTCGACGAGTGCCATCAT
>JBBDNT010000202.1:0-18969 GCA_040877445.1 Planctomycetaceae bacterium | reverse complement strand
CCATCCGTGGTGAGAATCCTCGTTTTCATTTGGTTGCGGCTTCGCCGCGCTGGGAGATCCTGACATCCTGACATCCGTGGTTTCGTCGCGTCGAAGGTCGGGATGGCGATCGCGCTGGAATTGGAACAAATGTATCGAAAATGAGTCAAGAGGAAATCGGTCGAAAAATGGGACATGGCGATCCTCCTGGCGGACGGATTGCAAATCCGTCCCACGGGCGGGAGGATGGACCGCGATGTCGCCCGTCGTCACTCCGGAAGAAGGCGCCCATGATTCCGCTTCGCGACAACATTCCCGCCCGCACGTTTCCCTTCGTGAATTACGCGTTCATCGGGATCTGCGCGTTCGTGTTCTTTCTGCAGGTCCGCGATGAAGGGGAGGGAAGCCGGCTCGTGGAACAATACGGGATGATCCCCGCCCGCGTGAGCGATCCGGCGGCGGAAATCGAGATCCCCGTCTACGCCCGCGATCCCGAAGGGAACGTCCTCCGCGATCGCGCCGGACGGCCGATCGAGACCACGCATCCCGCGGCGCCGTCCCCGGCGCCGGCCTGGGCGACGCTCGTCACCTGCATTTTCCTGCACGGCGGCTGGCTGCACTTTCTGGGGAACATGTGGTTTCTGTACATCTTCGGCGACAACGTGGAAGACCGCTTCGGCCACGTGGGATACGCGATCTTCTACCTGGCGATGGGGGCCGCGGCGAGCGCGGCGCATTACGTCGTGAACCCGGCGTCGCCGGTCCCCACGATCGGCGCGAGCGGGGCGATCGCGGGGGTGATGGGAGGCTACCTGCTGCTGTATCCGCACGCGCGGGTGCTGGCGATCGTGCCGTTGTTCGTGCTGTTCTACACGGTCGTGCTGCCGGCGCCGATCTTTCTCGGCGTGTGGTTCGTGATTCAACTGGTGCAGGTGGCGACGGTGGCGAGCGAAGCGACGGGCGTGGCGTGGTGGGCGCATATCGGGGGGTTCGCGGCGGGGATGGGCGTGGCGTGGATCCTCAAGATCATGCACTACCTCAATCCGCCCGCCGACGGAACCCGCCCCTACACCACGCACCGCGTGCGGTTCCGGTAGGGCGAGACGCGCGGCTTGGGGCTCGGCCGGTTCATGTCGGCGCCGGGGAATGCGCCAGCCGGTGGAGATATTCGGGAGCGAAGTCGGCGCCGTTCGGCCAAACGACAGTATGCCCTTCCAGACGAAATTCCTGAAAGAACGTAATGTCCTTAAGTGGAGCGAAGATGTCCCCTTCCAGAACATCGCTCAGATCGACCTCGGCAGAGGCGCCGTCGTTGAACCACAGATGCAGGCGATGGTCGGCGACGTATTCGGCATTGGTGACGTGAATGAGCATGATTCACTCCAGTGGAGCAATGGGTTCGAGTGGAACTTCCTGCCGCGCGCGTTCCCAATTTTCGGCCAGCTCGTCTCGATGGATCGCGAACCATTCCAGAACAGCCGTCATCGCGCGGCGGGGAAAGCGACCTTCGACGAGCCCCGAATCGATTTCGATCGTGATTTCGAACTCTCCGTACTCCGCGTGAAAATGCGGAGGTGGGTGATCCCGATAGTACATGCGGATCACGATTCCCAGGAAGCGCGAAATCTCAGGCATTTCCAAGCCCTTTCCGACTTTGGACGTTGCTTCGGTTCGTTTCGAACGCTTCCAGCATTTCCCGCAGCGCTTCGAGCGGGAGGCCGATGACGTTGCTGAGGCTGCCGTCGATCCGCGTCGCGAACACGCTGCCCGCCCCTTGGATGCCGTACGCCCCCGCCTTGCCGAATGGTTCGCCCGTGGCGATGTACCATTCGAGCAGCGCGTCGTCGCGGTTTCGGAACGTCACGCGCGTGGTCACGGTGCGCTCCACGGGGGATCGCGTGTGACGGGTGACGAGTGACGGGTGACGAGATTCCGCGGCGGGGGCGTTCGAGTCGAGCGACGCCACGCACAGCGCCGTGATCGCTTCGTGCGTGCGGCCGAAGAGGTATTCGCGAAACCAGCGGCGGACCGTCTCGCCCCCGTCGTCTTCGGGCGGCTGGCCGAGCACGACAGGCCGCCCGCGCGCGTCTTCGGCGACGATGACGGTGTCGGCCGCGACGACGATCAGGCGAGCGGTCGGCGTGAGCCGGCCGGTAGTATCCGCATTCTGCACGCCCGGCAAGCTCTCGGCAAGCGCGGCGCATCGAGCCGAAACGTCGTCGCACTTCGCGCGGGCGATGCCGCTAAGGCGATCGAGAATGGCGGCGCGATCGGCGAGACCGTCGAAACCCGGCTCGCCGGCGGAAGAAGGCGGCAGCACCACGATCCGCTCGGCAGGCACCAGCAGTTCGAGCAACTCGCGCCGCCGCGGCGAGCGCGACCCGAGGATGATGGTCATGAGACGACCAATTCGCCGACACGGCGGATGCCGGGAATTCGTCCGCTCGTCACGTCTTGATAGAGATCGTTCAGATGGTCGACGAGGTCATCGAAGGTGTCCCCCTGCGTCCAGTAATCGGGGTATTCTTCGAGATACCCCAACCAGGCGCCGTCTTCCTGCCAATAAATGTACTTCACGGTTTGCATCGCGTGCCGCACTGATTGGAGCGGTATCGGTATGATCTCGACGATTCCATCATAACCCGCGGCCCCCCGCCGATCCAGACGGGAGCGGCCGCGAGGACACAAAGGGCAGACTGCGCCCATCAATCACTGCAGCGATCTCCGCGCAAGCATCATGCACGCAGATCACCCGGCCCGTGCTGACCCCAGTGGTCATGTGCGGCATTCGTCCGGTTGAGATTCCCACGACCGGGCGATCGCCGTCAAGGCTTCGACGTGTTCAGGCCAATCGTGCAAAGTGGCGGGATCGAAATCCGCCCCGTTCGGCCAGACGAGTGTGTGAACTTCAGGGTCGACTCGAACCTGGGCGAACAACTCGGGATCTCGCAAAGGCCCGTACAACTCCCCGGCGAGAACCGGCCGAAAATCGATCACCCGACTCGCCCCGTCATCGAAGCGAACCTGAAGCGTGTGGGAGGCCACGATGTGGCAATCGCAAACGCGATGGATCGGGTGATTCATCGAAGTTACTCCAAGCCTGCGATCGGCACCGGCGGCTCGCCCCGTTGCAACCGTTCCCAGTTCTCGATCAATTCATCCTGATGCAATACGGCCCATTCTTCGACGAGTCGGCGCTGACGTCTCGGAAGCCCGCCCGCAAGAAACCGGATGGGATTCAGTCCAACTACGGCTACGTCGTCCTGGTAGTAGGCGTGAAAATGCGGCAGATGATGCGGGCCGCCCGCTTCGAAATACATGCGGATGATGATTCCGAAGAAGCGGCTGAGCTCGGGCATGACCGCGACCTTTTTGCCTGCAAACATCATAATCCCCCGCCCTTCGCCGATCCAGACCATCATTCAGTAGTTCCAAGTTCCAGGATTTCGCTCGGAAGGATCGTCATTCCCGCGGAGGCGTCCCGTCATTCCCGCGGAGGCGTCCCGTCATTCCCGCGGAGGCGTCCCGTCATTCCCGCGGAGGCGGGAATCCAGTCCCACGCCGGAACAACAACGATGCGTGAGGCCAACTCCCGCATCCGCTGGATGTCCGCCCCCGCCCCCGCCTCCGCGAGGGCAGGCACTGCGCGAGGGCAGGTACTTCGCGGGCATGACGCGCGGTGCGGCCTCGCCGAACTGCCAACACGGAACTTGGAACTACCGTCATTCGATCGGCATCGCCAGGTTCGGTTCCGCCAGGCCGTCGGTCAGCAGCAGGCCCTCGATCGCGACGACGCTCCGCCACAGTTCGCCGAGTTGCTCCACGTATTCGATGTTCGTCTGCGCGAACGTCCGCTGGGCGGTGAGGAGTTGCAGGTACGAGGTCTCCCCCGCGGCGAACAGAGAGCGGCTCAGCTCGTAGGACTCGCGGGCCGCCGGCAGGATCGTTTCCCGGTAGCGCTCGACCTGCGCCTCGGCATTGGCGTACTCGCGGTAGACTTCGGCCAGTCGTTGCTGAAGGACCAGTTCCCGCCGTTGCACCTCGCGGCAGGCCCGCACGTATTCCGCGTGGGCCGACGCGATGTTTCCCTGATTGCGGTCGAACACCGGCAAGGGAACCCCCACCTGCAATCCGCCGATCGCCTGGCGGGTGGAGAAGTCCTGCTGCACGCTGGCCTGCACGAACACGTTGGGAACCGGCTGCACCTCGGCGCGGCGGAGCGCGGCGGCGGCGCGATCGACCCCCGCGCGGGCCTCCGCCAATTGCGGACTCGTTCCCGACAGCCGGGCCCAGGCGTTGTCCCACGAGACCGGCGCGAGTCGGCGATCGAGATCCCCCTCGAGTTCGGCCGGCTCGAAGCCGGGCATTCCCAGAATCGCCGCCATTCGCCGCCAGGCCGCCCGGCGATCGTTCTCCGCGGTGCGGGCGACGAGACGGGCGCGGTCCGCTTCGATGCGGGCCTGAAGCACGTCGAGCCGCGTTCCCTCGCGGGCCTCCAATCGGGCTTCGGTGGTGCGCACTCCCTGGTCGGAAACCTCTTCCAGTTCCCGGGCGATGTCCAGCGTCCGCTGCGCCGCGAGAACGGCATAGAACTCGCGGCGGACCGCGGTGAGGACGCGCTGTTCCTGCGCTTCGACCACGTGCTGCGTCTGCCGTTGACGGTGCGCTTCGACGGCGGAACTCAATCGCAGCTTGTCCGCGGTGACGAACTCCTGGCTGGCGAACACCCCCTGCTGCCCGGCATTGCGGTCCTGGCCGATTTCCGACGCGAGATAACCGACTTCCGGATTGGGATACAGCCCCTGCTGCACGCGCTGTCCGAAAGCCTGGGCCGTCCCCGCGCGGGCTTGTTCGAGCGTGGGATTGTTGGCGAGCGCCAGTTCCTCCAGCGCGGACAGCGACAACAAGCGCGGGCCGTCTTCCGATCGTTCCGCGGCGGGCCGATCGACGACTGACGGAGTATCCGCGGGGGGCGGGGGGGCGATGATCCGCGGCGGATCGGCCTGAGCCGCTGCTGTTGCGGGAAGGCAACCCGCCACGAAGAGCCAGACCGCCAGTGATCGGCGCAGATCGGCGCAGCTGCGAACCCGGACTTCACGCGACAAGGTACGAAACGGTGGAGCGCATCGCGCGGGCGGCATGTCTCTGCCGGCACTCCCCCCGCTGACGCGGGAGGCTCGCTGTTCGACCTGGAGATTCGCTTCGTCGTGCGGATCGAGTCGTCGCATTGCCATCATCGAACGGAACTCGCGAGGAGAGCGGGGAGGGCTCGGGCGCAAGCCGCCCGGACGGGCGCACCTCGGTCGATATCATCATCGGACCGTCACGACCGGCATACGCAGAATGATCGGCACGATCGGGAACCCTTCGCCAGATCGCCCAGCTTCACGCATCCGGGTGGCAGTAGCAGCTCGCAGTCGGCTTCACGTCGGCTCGCGACCAGGCCTGCTCGACCTTCGGAGCGAGGGCTTCCGCCTCTTCCAGCTTGCCCGACTTCTCCAACGCCTGCCGCAAGCCCAGCAGCGACCACGCGTTGTTCGGATGCCGGACCAAATCGGCCCGATAGACCGCGATCGCTTCCTCGCTGCGTCCGTCGGCGAGCAACAACGCCCCCAGCGCGTGCCGCACCGGCTGCATCCAGCCCGGCGGCTCGTCGTACGAAAGCTCCTCTTCGAGCGCAACCGCCTCGCGCAGCAGGCGGAAAGCGTCGTCGCGCTTGCCTTCGCGGAACAACAATTCCCCCTCGGCCATCTTCCGCGCGATCGCGAGCACGTCCTTCGCGGCGTTGTTTCCCATCGTCCATTCGTCGGTGATCTCGGCGGCGATCGCGTCGAGCCGTTCGATCTCCTTCCGGGCCTCATCGGTGCGACCGAGCGCCGAGAGCGCGACCGAGCGGGCGAAGTGCCGTTCCGCCCGGCTGAACAGCCGCCATTCCGGCGGTTCCGCTTCGGCGAGAACGTCTTCCCATTTGCCGAAGCGGATCAGCACGTGCAGCGTGGTCGGCATGAATCCGTCGGCGAGCGTGACGTGGTTCTTCAGGAACTCCGCGGGGATCGTCTTCTCGATCTTGCGGGCGGCGTCGAGGGCGAGTTGATAACGGCCCTCCATCATCGCCGCATACGCGAGGAAGTGGACGTTGTGAATGTAATAGAGACTGTAGAAATCGGGCTTCGGGGCGACGGCGAAGTACGCTTCGTCCGCGGCGATCGCCCGCTCGTTCGCATCGGCGGCGTCGGCGTATCGGCCGGTGCGGATGAAAATGTGCGACGGCATGTGGACCAGATGCCCCGACCCCGGCACGAGCGTTCCCAACCGCTCGGCCATTTCGGTCCCCTTTTCCGGCCAGGGAGACGCCTCGATCGCGTGGATGTAGAAATGGTTCGCCCCAGGATGATTCGGCGACTTCGACAGAGTCCGTTCGAGCACGCCGAGAATTTCGAGCGTGCGGCCTTTCGGCACGCCCGCCCCGGTCCACAGATCCCACGGTTGCAGGTTCATCAGCGATTCGGCGAACAGCGCGCCGACGTCGGGATCGTCCGGGAAGCGATGCCAGACCCGCTCCATCGCCGCGGCGTAGCGTTCGTCGAGCGGCTGGCGATCGTCCGGCACCGGCCACGCATACCGCCGCGACACCGCGCGGACGAGGGCGCGTTCGACGCGCGATTCGTCATCGAGGGCGGCGAGCGCCTTCCGAGCCGCTTCGTGCGCGAGGCGGCTTTGCTCTTCGCCCATCTCCGGATTGTTGATGTGCAGCCCGCGGGCGTAGGCGGAACCCCACCACGCCATGGCGCACTTCGGGTCGATCTCGGCCGCCTTCTCGAACGAGCGGATCGCCTCGTCGTGATTGAAGCCGTACAGCAGTTGGATGCCCTGATCGAACCACCGCTGGGCCTCGGGCGATTCGGTCGTGACCTGGCGCGAGTAGCCGGAAAAACCTTCGTACAAGCCGGGGCCGCCCGTATTCTCTTGCGGAGAAGTCGCGGGGGCAGCGGGTTCGGCATCCGTCTCGGGTTTCTGGGCGACCGCGATCGCCACGCAGACGAACGTTGCCAATCCGCCATTCAGCCACCAAGCCGCCGTCGATCGAGCCATCGCGATTCCTTTCGAGTTCTTCGATACTGCTTCCGCGCCTGTTGTGCTTCCGGAAGGGAGCGTCGGTCAAGTTTGCAGCGCCGTTGTCGACTCGCCAAGACGACAGCGCCTCTCACCACGAGTCGAAAGCAACCCGATAACGGGCGTCTGAAGAAGAATCGGATCCCTTCTTCTCGCCGACCGGACGGCGTTCATTGCCATCCCGGATCCAACCGTGCGAAATACGAACACAGCCGGCGTCGCGCTTCCGCCATTGTGAAACTCGCCGGATTCGCCGCGCGAGCCTCGTCGATGTCGTGCACGAGAAGGTTGCGATACTCCCGGACGTCGTCGGCGTCGTCGATGCAATCCTGCGAGAACAACTGATTGGGAATCGCATGGCGCACCAACTGCTCCATCGAGGGGCGCGTGTCGCGATTGCGGTGCGTCCTCCAATAAGCGCGCAATCCCGCCTCGAACACGGCGTACATCCGGATGATGTACGTTGCTTGCAGGTTTTCGGAAAAAGCCACGCCGTCCCTCCGCTCCCAGTCCCGACCCGATCCAAAGCGCGGATTCCCTTCCAATTCCGTCCGGAGCAGTTCCGAGGCGGTATTGGCAGCCAGATATTCCCGCGCGACGGCCGTGATTCGTTCCAGCCACTGCTGCCGCCTGTTCATAGGGCCGCTTTCAACTCTTCCACGCTTGCCTTGAACGATTCGCGGGTCCACGGCTCGCGGTGGCCTTCCGACGGTCCCGGCCCCAAGTGCAGATACCAGCGGTCATCGAAGTCCCGATACAGGCTCGTGATGGAAAACGAAGGCTGGATGGCGATGTCGAATGCCCCTTTCGCGCCCGGCAAAAAGCGCGCGATGGGAGAGATCACGTACAAGTCCTGCTCCGCGTAAACCAGAAGCTGCGGGAGTTCATAGCGGCCGAGCAGCGTCTCGCGGATCTCCTTCGTGTCGCGGCGAGTCCGCCATTCCCACTCGGCAGACCAGGTCTCGGCTTCCTGGACGACCCTTTCCGCAGCCTCACGCCATTCCGGAACGACGGCATGTCGAACCGAGTGCACGAGCCAGCGGAACGCCTCGATGCCTCGCTCCCCCTGCTTGGTCGTCGCCGGTTCGTCCGGAGAAACCGCCGCGGCGGCTTCTCGAAACTCGGCGACCGCCCGATCGAGTTCTTCACGAATGTCCTTCGGGAGGTCTGCGAAATCGTCCGGGACGTAGTGTTCGACGCACTTCGGCGTCAACCAAAGCAATGCACGCTGGAAAGTGTCCGTGAGCCGGTCTCCATCGAGGAGGTCGGAATCGATCGCGACGGCCGGCTGGCGAGCAAGCCGCACCGCCTGGCGCACATCGAGCAGAAACTTCTCGGAACTCGGAGTCATATTCGGCGTTGTTCCTTCGGACTCCCTCGAGACTCGGCAGTCGTGCGCATTCCACACACGCGTTTCGCATTGTCCATGAATTCGCATGGCCAGACAAGTCGGATAGGAAGCATCGCGCGGTCACGTTGCGGCGGGTCGGATCGAGCCGTCCCCCAGAGCGGCGCTCCGTGGCTTACGCGACGGCCGTTTCGCTACTCCAAATGAGTTCGCCGCCACGCCCGCGCCAGTTCCTGAAAGCGGCGGCCGCGTTCTTCGTAGTCGCGGAACAGCCCGTAGCTCGCGCAGCCGGGGGAGAGGAGCACCACGTCGCCCGGTTGCGATCGTTCGACGGCGAAGGCGAACGCCGCCTCGAACGTCTCGCAGATGCGGATCGTCGCGTCGGGCCGAGCCGCGCGGATCGAGTCGGCGAGTTGCGGCGCGGTCTGGCCGACGAGCGCCGCTGCCGTCGTTCGCTCGGCGATGGCGCGGGCGAACGCCGTTAGATCGACCTGCTTGTTCCACCCCCCCGCGATCAGCACGACCGGTTCCGTGAACGCCGCCAGCGCCGCGCAGGCCGCTTCCGGCGTCGTCGCTTTGGAGTCGTCGAAGAACCGCCGGCCGTCGCGCTCGGCGATGAACTCGAGTCGGTGCGGCAATCCGCGGAAGGCGCGCAGCCCGGCGTCGATCGCCGCCGGTTCGATTCCCGCCGCGAGCGCCGCGCACGCCGCGGCGAGCGCGTTTGCGCGCATGTGTTCGCCGGGAAGGCGGAAGCCGTCGAGCAATGGCCGGCGTTGCTCTTGTCCGTCGAGGCGAATCAGGCATTCGTCGCCGAGGCCGAACACTCCCTCCATGCGAACGTCCTCGATCGATTCCGCGCCGAAGAACAGCCGCCGTCCCGGCGCGGGCCACATCGCGACGTCCGCGTCGTCGGCGTTCAGGACCGCGGTCGAGTCCGGCCGTTGATGGCGAAGAAGCATTTGCTTCGCGGCGCGATACGCGGCGAGCGTGCCGTGGCGGTCGAGATGGTTCGGCTGGAAGTTCGTGACGACGGCGATGTCCGGTCCCGATGCGGGGCGATCGAGCCATTCAAGTTGGAAACTGCTGAGTTCGAGCACCGTCCAGTCGTCGTCGCGCATGTCATCGACGACGGGCAACAGGCTCACGCCGATGTTGCCTCCCAGCCGCGACGTGCGGCCGGCGGACTCGAGAATCGAATGGATCAACGAGGCGGTGGTCGATTTGCCCGTGCTGCCGGTGACGCCGACGATCTTCCCGCGGGCGTGCGACAGGAACAGATCGATCTCGGTCGTGAGTCGCACGCCGGCGTCGCGGGCGACCGCGAGGAAGCGGCTGTCGGCCCGCACCGCGGGGTTGACGACGACGAGATCGGCGTCGCGAAAGTCGTCTTCGCGATGGCCGCCGAGATGCAGCGCGTCGACGGGACCGTCGGCGATGGCCGCGAGCGATTCGGCGAGTTCCGCTTCACCGGCAAGATCGGTGACGGTGACGCGGGCGCCGCGGGCGGCGAGAAACCGCACCGCGCCGACGCCGCCGCCGAACCGGCCGAGCCCCATCACGGTGGCGCGGAGGCCGCGATAGGAAGGCGTTGGTTCGAAATGCGGCATTGCGCCTTGTATGGATATCGGGCGCGGCATGCGCGGGCCGTAGGACGGAATTGTATTCCGTCCGCCAAAGTACCGGTTCAGGCCATCCTTCGGTCGGTGAATCTCAACGAAGACTCAGCCGCAGGTCGCACGGCGATGCCGAAACGCGGGCACGACGGATTACAAATCCGTCCTACCCGCCGATTCGTCGAGATCAAAGGCGAGGCTCGCCCGGCGAACTTCACTCGATCGCGACGGACTTCTCCGTCGCGTAGGCGATCGGGGCGCGCAGGAGCGCTCCGTTGACGTCGTCGTACACGTAGACGGCGTGATCGTTGGCGGCGACGAGTCGCGGCCAGGCGAAGCGGAGCGCGGGCTTCCCGGATCGTTTCGCTCGCGATTCGCCGCGCTGCTCGTCGCGGTTGCCGTAATTGCCGAACCGGCCGATCAGCTCACCGTTGGTGTCGACGACGGCGAGTTGGAATCGCAGCGTGTCGGGAGCGAAGACGCGTCCGAAGCCGTCGAGCGCGAACCGCAGTTGCTCGCACGAGCAGGTGTAGTTCCCGCCGGTGCCCGTGGTGAGCGGGACGAGGCTGACGACCTCGCGCTGCCAGATCGCTCCTTCGAGCGTGGCGGTCCCGCCGAATTCGAGAATTCGCTCTTCGCCACTCTGTGGATTGCCTTTCGTGATCGTCGTCTCGTCGCCGCCGAAGCCGATGGTGACCTTCGTCCCCTCCTCCTGCGTGCCGATGCGTCCGCCGCCGGGCTTGAACTTGATGATGCTGCCGGTCATCGCCGGATACCAATTGCTTCCCCCGTCGGTCAGCCGCCGCTCCGCCGGAACCTGTCCGGTGAGTTCCGGCCGGAGGACGTGCCCGTGCGGGCGGCTGGCGTCGGCGACGTAGATGTTTCCGGCGTTGTCGATGCGGACGCTGGCGGTTCCGCCGCCGGGAAGGCCGCTGATCGCCCGTTCTTCCTTCACCCGGCCGTCCGGACCGAAGGTGAGGACGTGATACACGCCGCGGCGGGCGAGATCGCGGGTTTCGATCAGCATGGCGCCATCGCCGCGGGCGTTGGTGTGCATTCCGCGAGCCATCATGTGCAGACTGCCGAGGGTCGTCTGCAAATGGGGCGCGTCGCCCGACCAGGGGGCGAGCGATGTCCCCAGCCGATCCTCGTCCAAGGCGTAGCGGTACAGCCCCTTGGCCGGGTTGTATGCGATCTTCGTCCCGCGCGTCTGAAAGTAGAGATGACCGTCGCCGCCGAACGTCAGGGCATCGCCGTGATAAGCGAACCGGCCGGGCTTGGTGAAGTCGAGTCGCTCCAGATCACCCGTCCGGGGATTCAGCACGGCGAACGTCGCGTTCATCCCTCCCTGCCGTACGAGCAGCAGATCCTCTTCGGGATGGATCGAGATCTCGGAGATGAGATCGGCGAACCCTTCGGGCGCGATCTCGCGGGAGGTGAATTCGTCGCCGGCAACTTCCACCCGCTGAAGTTGCCAATCGCTGTACCCGCACAGGCTGGCCACCCACACCACCGGCGTCTCGCCCCGATCGTCCAGAGCGAGCACCGGCCGCCGGCCCGCATGCCGCCGGGCGGCGGTCCCCACCGGGAAATCGATGGTCGCCACGACCTTGCCGTCCTGCAATCCCGAGATCTTGACGAGCGTTGACGAGTGCCCACCCATCAACGCGTAGATCGCCCCCGTCTTCCGATGAACCGCGATGCCGTCCGGCCGATCGACCGCCACCTCTCCGGCACGCGTCCCGTCCGGCTTGTAGGCGACGATGCGGTTCTTCCCGCGCTCGGCGACGTACACGTTTCCCGCCCCGTCGACGGCGAGTCCGCGGGGATCGTCGAGATTCTCGATGAACGGGGTCGGCTCCGTCGCCGCGGGCATCGCCAGCTTCCAGACGGTCCCCTCGTCGCCGAAGCCGGTCGCATACAGTATCTTCTCGTCGGGGCTGAGAGCGAGCGCGGGGAAGGGAGTCTTGCCGCCGTTCGCCGCGAGCCGCGGTCCGACGAACCCCTGCGGCGGGCAGCCGCCGTCGGATTCGACGCGGAACAGATGGGCCGGCCCCGCCTCGGCGTAGCCCGCCTTGGTGGCGTTGCCGCTGTAGACGAAGTGCAACGTGCCGGATTTCGTGACGACGCCGTATCCGCGGTTCGGCTCGCGCAGTCCGGGATAGAACGAACGATTTTCGCCGTGATGAACGAAGGGGATTCGCCCCTGCCCGGCGACTTCGATCGTGCGGAAGCCGGCCATCTTCTCCGCCGGCAGTTCGGCCGGCCAGGGCATGATCGTGCGGAGGTACTTTCCGTCCCGAGCGTACACGCGGCAGGTGGGCGTGCCGTCCCCCTTGTGGAACGACGGCAACGAGCCGAGGGCGAACAATTCGCCTCCCGGTCCCACCGCCAACGTCTGCACCTTCGGCAGGCGCTGTTCCGCGAACAGTCGCTCCGGTTCGAGCATCAAACCGAGCCCCACGCGAACCTGAAACGGCCCGCCGTCCGCCTGGACACCGCGGTCGTCGAGACCGTCCCACTCGAGCGACTGCGCGAGTCCCGGTTGGAACGGCGCGGCGGCCTTTTCGCCGAGCATCCCGGCGGCGAGGTGCCGCACGACCTTTCCTTCGGCGTCGTACACGTAAACGGCACAGTCCACGGGCGCCGAGACGGCGAAGGCGATCGTGACGCGCTCGCCGTTCTTCGTCACGGTCGGTCCGGCGGTGAAGCCGGTCTCGGCCCCGTGAGAGTCGATCGCGGCGAGATGGCCGAGTGCGATCACCGCGAACATCGGAAGCATGAGCGATCGGACGGATTGGTTCATTGTTACCTTCCCGGGGAAATCGTCATCGAATTCGTGTCGGAAGTCGCCAGACTTCCGACACGACACCCCGGCGGGCGGAATTGGTGGATATTTCGCTACGATCTCGTCAAGTTCCATTTCATCGGCGGACGAATGGGCGGGTAGGACGGAATTGTATTCCGTCGTGCCCGACCGACGGTGAGACTCGCAATGCAGGAGCGTCTGCGTTCTCGATCATCGAAGGCAATTCGAGATCGAGCGGTTCTTCTGGCGGACGGAATACAATTCCGTCCTACGGGGTTCGAAAGCATTGTCGGCCGGGCGATTGATCGCTGTCAATCAATCCAGACGCCGGCAGACGACCGCCCGCGCGCGGCCGGCGACGCGGGCGAATATCAGCGTCGCGCGACCCGTGCCTTCCAAGGGCAGTTTGCGGCGGATGCGCTCGATCGCGACCGGAATGTGACGGCATTTGATCTCGACGTCTCCCGCGGGATGCCGCCGGAAGTGATCGCGGATCGCCCGTTCGTTGTTCGGCAGTTCGGCGAGGACGGCGAAGCCGCGCGCGAGCGACGTGTCGGCCGGCCCGTCGCCCGTCAGGTATTCTTCTTCCACGTCGAGCCGGCGGAGTCCGTGCGTTTCCGCGAGCAGATCGACCAACCCCGCGCGAACGACGGCGGGATCGGGATCGTACAGATGGCTGCCGAGATCCCCGACTTCCGCGACCGCGTCGAGCGGGTCGCCGGCGAGCGTCTCGCCCGAGGGGAGCGCCGTGGCGCGGCGAATCGCGTCGCCCGCGAGCGAGCCGAACCACACGCACGCCTCTTTGCATTCGCCGTCAAGGCTGATCAGTTCGATTTCCGTGCCCGCGAATTTGCCGGCGAAGTTCGCCGCCGGACTGAGTTTGATCGCCCCGCCGGCGAATCGCCGCATCCGTTCGCGCAGGAAATCGAGCGACGGACGATACTGCTCGACGCGCCGCGTGCGCGACCCGCTCGCGGCGCGGCGATCCGGGTCGATGTGCAGCAACGCGCCTTCATCGCCGCCGGGAAGCGTCTCGACATCGGCGCACAGCGGATGGACCGAATCGTTCACGCCGTAGGCTTCGGCGTTCCAGCGCGTCCGCAGACACGCGGCGGGATCGATGTCGACTGCGACGACCTCGCAGCGCGACGCGAGCGCGAGCGCGTCGCCGCCGATGCCGCAGCATTCGTCGCGGACCCGTCCGGAAAAGCGGGCCGCCTTGTGCCGGGCGATCGGCTCGGCCGTCGCCTGCTCCAACCCGACCGGATCGAACCACATCGCCTCGGCCCGCGCGAACTTGACGCGGGCGGCTTTCCGCAGATCGTGCTGAGTGAGCGCCCCGCGCACCAGATCATCGGAAAAATCGCGGCGGAGTTCCTTCTGCCGATGCAGTTCGCTTCCGGCAAGTTCCTCGAGTTGCGCGAAGATTTCGGGGCGATCGCGAAGGGCGTGAAGCAATCGCCATTCGTCGAAACCGGCGCCGCTGCGCATTGTGTCGATCCGGTAGGGCGGGCTGTGCCCGCCAGCACGGTGGGCGCGGTTTCCTTCGCGCCTGGGCGGGCGCCGCGCACCCCGCGGACTAAAAGCTCCCCCCGCTGACGCGGGAGGCTCACCAGCGGAACAGGCCCGTGCCCCACGTGAGTCCGCCGCCGAAGCCGCTCATCAGCACGGTGTCGCCGCGGGCGAGCAACCCCGCCTGATGGGCTTCGTTCATCGCCAGCGGAATCGATCCGGCGGAGGTGTTGCCGTACCGGTGCAGGTTGTTGAACACCTTTTCCGGCGGGATGCCGAGCTGCTCGACGGCGTGGTTGATGATCCGCACGTTCGCCTGGTGGAAGAGGAACAGCGAGACGTCGTGGACGCTCATGCCGCTCTTCTCGAGGACGAGTTCGACGGTGTCGGTGAGGGCTCGGACGGCCCACTTGAAGACGTTGCGGCCGTCCATTCGGAGGAAGTGCTCGCCGGCCCGCACGCTTTCGGGCGTGGCGGGATTGCGGGTGCCGCCGCTGGGCATGCTGAGCATCGGCCCGCCGCTGCCGTCGGAACCCATTTGATAGCAGATCAACCCCTGATGCGGCTCGCCGCGGGAGACGAGCACCGCCCCGGCGCCGTCGCCGAACAAGGGGGCGGTGCGCTGATCGTAGGGATCGACGATGCGGCTGTTGACGTCGCCGCCGATGACCAGGGCGAGCCGGCTGTTTCCCGTCGCCACGAACTGCGACGCCGTCACCAGCGCGTACATGAACCCGGAGCAGGCGGCCTGCAGGTCGAAGGCGGGGGCGTCAAGGCCCAGCTTGTCCTGCACGAGGCAGGCGGTCGAAGGGCAGCCGAAGTCGGGCGAGAACGTGCCCACCACGACCAGGTCGATCTCGTCCGGCTCGACGCGGGCGGAACGCATCGCCAGCCGGGCGGCCTTCACGCACAGGTCGCTCGTGGCTTCGTCGGGAGCCGCGTGATGGCGCGACAGGATGCCGGTCCGCTGTTCGATCCAGCCCGGCTCGAAACCGTACTGGGCCTCGAGGTCGGCATTCGTCACGACCCGCTCGGGGACGTATCCGCCGCAGGCGACGATCCGCACTCCCAGAAGCGAATTGGTGCGTTGGCTGAGTTGAAACACTTTCGCGGCACTCTTCTCGCAAGCTGGTTCGACGGTCTTCTGCGCCACGGCGATTCGCGAAATTCCGAACTCCCGCGCGGCCGCCGTTCCGCTCTCCGGCGAGGGCGCAACGACTTCCATCGGGAAGTGAGGGGATCCGTCATGCATGACTCTACATTCCAGTAGAGGGACCGAACGGTCATCAACGACAAGACGCGCGGCCGATCGACTTTCCGCCGCAATTCCATTTGCGGACCGCCCCCCCCGGGGCGCTCGGAACGTCGTGCGGAGCCTCGTCCGCAGCCGAACGTCTTCGAAAGGACTGGAGCGACGCGTGCCGCAGTATAGCGGCTCCCATCTTCAACAGCCAGCGCGATTTGGGGCAATCCGACGGTTCCCGGCGGAAATTTCTCGAATCGCGGCACGTCGATGCGAAGGGGACCGACGACGGATGCCGCGGATGGCCCCAGCGCGGCACAGCCGCAACCGAAGCAGTTTTCACCACGGATCACACGGATCGACACGGATATCTGCTGGTCGCCCCTCGCCGACGAGCGAAACCCGATGGTCGAAAGTCGCGGCAGAGCCGGTACCGCGACGGCTTCGCGCGCCCGTTCCTCTGCGCCCTTGGCGCACTCGGCGGTTCGAAATCTTCGACGACTGCAACCCGGCTTCTTCGAAACCGCAGAGGCCGCCGAGGTCGCGGAGAGGAACCGGCGGAAAGATTCGCGCTTCATCAGTGCCCATCCGTGGAATCCGTGGTCGAGAATTCGCGCGGAAAGAACGGAAGTCGAACGTTTGCAGTGCGAAGAAAGCGAATTGCCGCGGACCTCGCAGTTCCGTGCTTCGTGCCTTGGTGTCGTCGTGGTGATTCCAGCCTTCGGATTTCCGTGCCATCGGTGTCATCCGTGGTCGGAAAATTTGCGCACGCCGCAAAAACTTGAAACGTCAGTAGCACGGATCGAGGCAAGCGATTCGGCGGAATTCGTCGAACGCCGTCTCCCTTCGATCTTCTCCGCGTCCTCGACGGTTCAGTTCGCGTTCAACTTCGAAGAACCGGGGGCGTCGCCGGCGATGCGGAAGCGTCGGCGCTCCACTTCGCGGCCGGCGTTCTTCAGCACCAACTGGTAATCGCCCGGGACGAGCGAGCGGGTGATCTGATAGGGCCAGTTGGCCCGGAGCATCTCGCGGGTGACGACCTGCGGGAAGCGGTGAATCACGTGATTGTCGCCGTCGTGCAGATTGCACTCCAACACGAGGTCGCCGTGCGGCGGGTTGAACTTCACCTGCGCGAGCAGGCGCTCTCCGTGCCGGAATTCCTCGCGGCGGCCGACGAGGTGCTCGGCGAACAGCGAGTCGCCGATTTCGAAGGAGAAGATGAGATCCTGATCGTGAATGGCGGGCGAGGGGGTGAACAACTGGGCGACCCGCTCCTGGCTGATCTCGCGCAGGGGTTGCGGTCCCCCCGCCTGCCGCACGCCGTAGGGATCGAGCCGGTACTCGACTTCGACCGCGCCGATCGCGACCGCGGCGATCGAGAAGGCGAAGGCGGCGGTCGCCGGAATTCGCCGACGCGGACCGGGTGAAGCCGCGGCGGGAATCGCCGAAGGCGCTGCTTTTCCGCCCGGATTTCGCGGTCGCAAGCCGTAGCGCAGCCGGGCTCGCCGCATCCACAAGTGGAACGACCGCAGGTGCGTCGCGCGGAACCGCCGCAGGGGCCTCTCGTCGAAGAACGCGAAGTACACGGCGAAGCAGACCAGCGGGAAGACGTACAGACCCAGCAGGAACATGGTCCCCACGTGGAACATCACGCCCAGCGCGATCATCAGCGCCCGCGACCAGCCGCGCCACGCCAGGAACAGGAAGAGAAGTTCCCATACGATCGTGAAATAGGCGGCGACGACCAGCAGGGCGGGGAACATCGTCATGTAGTTGCCCAGCGGATTGGCGGAATTGACCTGCGTGATCATCCAGAACATCAACTGATCGCCGCTGAAGTAGGCGGGGGTGTGCATCTTCGTCACGGCGGCGCCGAAGTAGACGACGCCGATGAGAATCTGCATCAGCCGGCGGGGCCAGACGGCCGACATCAGCGAGGCTCGCCCGCTTCGGGGCAACCCTGCGGCGGCGCGGCGGGCGCGTTCGCGCCAGGCGTCGATCGACCACGCCCCGCCGCAGTTGGAAAGGGCGAGCAGGAACAGCCCGTGATTGGCGATCACGGTGTACTTGGTCATCGAGCTGACGGCGTCGAGCATGGTGAAGTAGAAATACAGCACCGTCGCCGCGATGACCGAGAGGCGGGTGAACCAGCCGAGCGCCGTCGTCACCAGGAACAGTCCCAGCAGCGAGAACAGGGCGACCACGACTCCGCCGGGCAGTTCGGGAAGCATCGCCCCCCGGCCATACATGATCGACAGCTGCGCCGGAGCGCCGTCCGACGAGAACAGCTCGCGGGCCACCGGCCAACGCGGAACGATGTCGAGCAGCAGCACGAGCGGCAGCACGATCCGCACGAGCGCGACCGCGTACGGGACTTCCGTCGCATGGAAGAATCGTTCGATGCGGACCGCGAGGCCGTCTTGCGGAAGAGTCGTTTTCGAAGCGTTCATGGTTCGTCCTTCGGAATCCTCGAAATCTCGCCGAAAATGGGTTTCTCCTGCCGGCTCGCTTGTGGTTGGAAAGATCGCCAATCCGTCTTACACAACGCTGCCAGCCTCCAAATCCGAACTTGACGAGATCGTGGCATGGCCTGGCCGCGATGCATGCCGGGCAACTGCTCGCGCCGCCATCCGCGGGGAACGCGTCAGCCTCCCAGACGCGAGCCGGGTTGGTCGAGCGACCGGGGATCGAGCAGGTGCAGCGGCAGCGCGCCGCCTTCCTGGGAAGAGTCGATGCTCGGCGCGATCAAGGGCTGACCCTTGACGAGGTCGGCCCGCAACCGCGGATTGTCGGCGATGCACCGCTCGACCTGCTTGTTCAGCCAATTGCAGCCGCAATGAGTCAGCGAGCCGTCGGGCGCGGCGACCCTCAGAACCTGGTGATACAAGTGCGGTTCCGGCTTGGGCCCCTGGAAATGGGCTTCCCAGACGTGCGCGGGGAGGTTGTGTTTCTTGGCCCAGGCTTCCTCGACGACGAAAATTCGGGAGATCGGCTCGTGCCGCGTGTGAGCCAGCGTGTTCATCGCGATCCGCGGCGCGTGGAGGCCGGAAACGTCGTAATGCCTTCGGCCGAGACTGCCGAACGGCTTGAACTCGCCCCAGGGCGCGGGGGACAGTTCATAGAACCGGCCGCTCTCGCCTTCCCCGATGATGTGGATTCGCGTGGAGAACGCGGCCCAGCCGCAGAACATGTCCCACACCAGGAAGTACATTCCCGGATGGGCGTCGTGTTTGTACTTGAGCGCGTGGGAGGCCACGCCTCCGCCGAGCGCCAGCAGATAGCCGGCGATCACTCCGTGAACGAGCCACCGCTTCATTCGATTCGCCCTTCCCTGGCTGGCGGCGCGGGGGGG
>JBBDNT010000201.1:0-19029 GCA_040877445.1 Planctomycetaceae bacterium | reverse complement strand
TTTCATCGAGTGATGGCGCGGATCGTAGCAGCGTCGCCGCGATGTGGTGGCGAACCGAAACCCCCTCACCTTATCCCTCTCCCCCGCAAAGCCGGGGGAGAGGGGACTTCGGCCGCGAGCGCGGCCTTGAAATCACAAAGTGCGTCGCACGCCCGGCGTTGTGGGGGAGAGGGTTAGGCTGTTTGTTGAAATTCCGAAGCCCCGACGCCTTCCTGTTCACTACGCCGTCAACGCCTCGCCCACCCGCCACTTCGCCCCGTCGCGATGCACGCGGCGGTAGAGGGTGTCGCGTTCGACCGGGACGCGGCCCGCTTCTTCGATGAGGTGATGCAGCTGCGCGACGGTGAGTCCTTCGGGCGTCTGCGCGCCGGCGTCGTGATAGATCAGTTCGTGGACGACGGTGCCGTCGAGGTCGTCGGCCCCGAAAGAAAGCGCGACCTGCGCGGTCTTCTCGCCGAGCATGATCCAGTACGCCTTCACGTGGTCGAAGTTGTCGAGCATCAACCGCGACAGGGCGATCATCTTGAGATCGGTGAGGCTGCCCGCCTTGGGGATCGTCGCGAGTTCGGTGTTCTCCGGGTGGAATTCGAGCGGGATCATCGTCTGGAAGCCGCCGGTTTCGTCCTGCAGCGCGCGGAGCCGGCAGAGGTGGTCGATGCGGTGCCGCGCCTGCTCGATGTGGCCGTAGAGCATAGTGGCGTTGCTCCGCAGGCCGAGTTCGTGGGCGGTGCGATGCACGTCGAACCAGACGTCGGAGCCGGCCTTGTGCTCGCAGAGTTGGCCGCGGACTTCCTCGTCGAAGATTTCCGCCCCGCCGCCGGGCATGCTGCCGAGACCGGCTTCGATCATTCGCTCGAGCACCCAACGCAGCGGCTGCTTGGTGAGGTAGGCGAACCACTGGATTTCGACCGGCGTCCACGCCTTGATGTGAATCTCGGGGTAGGTCTCGCGGATCACGCGGATGACGTTCACGTACCAGTCGAACTTCTTCTGATGGTGCAGCCCGCCGACGACGTGAATCTCGGTCGCCCCGGCCGCCTGCGCTTCGAGCACCCGCTCGCGGATCATCTCGTCGGTGAAGACGTAGGCCTTCTCGGCCCGCAAATCGGACCGGAAGGCGCAGAACCGGCAACGGTACACGCAGACGTTCGTGGGGTTGAGGTGGATGTTGGTGTTGTAGTACGCGAGGTTGCCGTTCTTCCGCTCGCGAACGACGTTCGCCAGCCGCCCCAGGGAGAGCAGGTCGGCCTGCTCGTCGAGCCAGACGCCTTCGTCGAAGGAAAGCCGTTCGCCGGCGAGAACCTTGGCTTCGATTTCGGCGAGCGAGGTCGTGGTGCGAGCGAATGGTGTTGTGGCGAGCATTTCGATATTCGATCGTCCGCTGTCCGTTGTCGGTTGCAACTCGATCGCGCGAAACGCCGCGATCGCCTGAGGGTCGAACCGTATTCACGATTCGCGATTCACCAGCTGGAAATGAACCGATGGAAACGATTCGGCGCATTCTAGGTGCCGCGAACGGGAACGGCCACCGTGCGGTCGCGAGTCCCTGCGACTGGGCGACTCGGCGAACTCGACAGGAAATGCAGCGAGCGGGGTTCAGGATTCACCGTGCCACCTACTTCGGGGCGGGCTCGAAGATCATCACTTCATCTTCATTCCTTTCCGTCGGCGGTTTGCCCGTGCCCAGCGAAAGTTGGATGTGCAGCTTGCCGTCCTTGAACTCGTACCATCCGACGCGATCCGGCTCCATCTCGGCATCGTAGTCGATGCGGATGACTTGGTGCTCGCCGTCGGCGCATGTCGCATACGGCCTCTTCGATGCGACATCGCCATTGGCGACTGTGACCGTCACGTCTTTTTCGTCGAATGTCCAGAAGATCGACACATTCGGGGGAACTTTCTTCTCCCCGACCGAGAGGACCTGCCAACGCCCAGGCAAGGAATCGGGCAGCGCGGGCGGCGTCGGCGGTTCCGCATGACCGACGCGCGGAGCGAGCAAGACGATGACGATGCAAAGACCGGCTCGCGCGCCGTCCACGACCCGATGAGTGAAGTCCGCAATCATCGAAAACCAATTCCGCCATAGATTCGTGTGGTCTCGGAGTGGTCACACGTCCCGAAAGAACTCCCCCACCCGGCACGAAAAACCCGGCAAGGTCGCTTCGCTCGTGAGGGTGTCGTCCTCCGACAAGACCTCCGGACCGGCGTCGCCACGGTAGCGGAACATTTCGCGCTGTTGCGGATCGATGACCCACACCTCGACGACGCCGAACGCCAGGTATTCGCCGACCTTTGCCGTCACCTTCGGCCAGGCGTCCCCGGGCGACAGGACTTCGACGGCGAGATCGGGGGCGATCTCGAGCCATTTCATCTCGGCGAGTTTCGCCGGCGCGCGCTCCCTACGGATGAAGAAGCAGTCCGGCCCGCGGACCGAATCGGGATCGCGCTCCGTCATGACGCCCGTGTCGTTTGGAATCACGTAACCGGCGGAGGTGCGGTCGGCCCAGTTCCCGAGGAGCAGCATGACGTTCCGGCACACCAGCCCGTGCCTGATCGTGGGGCGATTCATCTCGACGAGCTCTCCCCGCACGAGTTCGTAGGGCGTCGTGTCGGAAAGCCGCGCGAACTCCTCGGCCGTCATCAACGTCGTCGCCGTCGCCATGGCACCCACCGTTCTCGGTTCGATCGACCCGCGTCCGAGGTTCCATTGTAGCCGCTTGGAAGGGCCATGCACAGATGGCGCGGAGTATCGTGGTTCGCCTCAACCGGCATCGGAGACGCCAGAACCTGCCGGACCCTCGCGGGTCGCAAAATTCACGCAACCATGACCCAGGGTGCGCCCGCTGCGCGGGGCGACCCTGGGCCTTGGAATGCAACGCCTTCAGGCAGCGGCGGGAATTCGATCGACCGCGGTGCGTATCGTCGAGGGGTGGCTGGGGTCGAAGCGAAGCGCAGCCCCCAGCGATGCGCCGACACGCTCGCCATCCACTGGGGGCGATCCGCCGATGCGCGTCGACGAGCGTGGACGCCGTCCCCCGGCAGATCGACCCCAGCCACCCCACCGGTCGTTCATTTTGCCGCCGCTGCCTCAGCGTAGGACATTTGCCGAATTCCGCAATCAGTCGCGAAAAACTTGGAATTTCTGCAGCACCTTTCTCTTCTTCGGAATTCTCCCGTGAGATTCTCCGGCCCGTCTCGCCCGGAGGTTGAAGCGGCGTGAATCGTTTCGCCGCTGTCGAGACCGTTCGGTCATCACCCGCGGCCGCGGTTTCGAGTTCAGCCATCCGGTGATCGGGGAGTCGCGATGTCGTCCGAGCCTGCGCCCGTCTCGTCGTCTCCGCTGGCGCGATTCTTCGACGCCTTCTTCCGCGAGCAGAACATCAAGTGGATGCTCGGCGTGGGAATGCTGATCCTCGTCGGCTCGTCGCTGATGCTCGTCAGCACCCACTGGGAGCGGATGGCCCCGGTGACGCAGTACCTCGTGTTCCTGGGATACGCGGCGGGCATTTTCGGCGCGGGGGAACTGTGCCTGCATTCGCTCGATTTGAAACGCACCGGCACCGGCTTGCAGATGCTCACGGTGCTGCTGTTGCCGATCACCTTCGCCGCCCTCCAGTGGATCGCCGTCGCGCCCGGTTCGGGGTTGATCGAATGGTTTCACGGCGGGGCGTTCTTCGCGTTGCTTGGGGGGACGTTCGCCTTCGCGTTGTTCGCGGCCGGGAAAATTTTCCGGCATCTGCTGCGCGGCGATCAGCCGACGTTCCTCGCGAGTTATCTTCTGCTATGCGTCGCCGGAGCGGTATTGCCCGCGGCGTCCGTCGAATCCGCCGCGCTCGGGGGAGTGCTCGTCGCGGTGGCGATCTCGGTCGTGCTGTGGCTCGCGTACGCGGCGGGGGCGCTCAAGGTGAACCGGCACGTGTTCCACCTGGTCGAGGAGCGGCAGTGGCCGCGCGTGTTCGGCTTCTTTCCGATCGCGCTGCTGGGTTCGCAACTCGGCGCGCTGTACGTGCTGAAGCTCGCGCCGCGGCTGCCGCTGGAATGGTCGGGCCTGGCGGCGGTACTGGTGGCGATTCCCATTCTGCTCGCGGCCGATGCGGTCGCGAACGTCTTCCGGCAGCGGACGGGCGATCTCGTGCGGCCCTGGCCGTGGTCGATGTTGCTGCCGTTGGGGATCGGACTGGTGATGTGCGTCGCCGGGTTGATCCTGTCGGCGACCGGCTTCCCGAACTTACACGCGGTCGTGCCGACGGCGGCCCTCGTCGCGGTGGTGATGGGGGGAACGGCGCGGCGTGCCGGCAAGCCGGCGTTCGCTTGGGGAATGCTCGTCTGCGTGATGCTGGCGTACAACTTCTCGCCGACGTTCTTCATGGAATTGGCGAGGCAGGCCATCCAACAGGGAGCGCGCTCCGTCGGCGAGACGAAGCTGCCGTATGCCTTCTATGGGTTGACGTATCTGCCGTTGCTGGCGGCGTTCGCGCTGGCATACCGGCCGGTCGCGCGGCGATGGGGCGAGCTGTTCGCGCTCCCGCTGCGGCGGTTCTCGATCGGGCTGGCGGGGTTGCTCCTCTTCGCTTCCTGGACGCATCTGCTGGGCTGGCCGATCGGGCATCCCAAGGCGGCGTTTCCAGTCGGGTTGGCGATGGCGGTCGTGTTCGCCACGCAGACGTTCGTGTTCCGCGAACGACGGCTGCTGTTTCCGGCTTGCGTAGCGGTGTGCGCCGCGTCGTTGGGATTGCCGGTGTTCGCCGCGGACGTGCTGGAGATGACGCTGCCGGCGGGCTTCGCGTTCGCCAGCGCGCTCGGCGCGGCGGCGATCCTGACGTGGCCGGGTCGCCTCGTCGACCGGGCCGCCGGGACGCTTGCCGGCTTCGCGATCTGTCGCAACGTCGGCCTCGCGTGGTCGCTGATCGTCGTCGCGGCGTCTCTCATTCCGGGAGCGCTCGTCTGGGGAGCGCCGCTTTCGTGGGGATTCGGTCTCGTCGCGGCGGCGCTGTTGTTCGCCCATGCGTGGAGCCGTTCCATCCCCGGCATCGCCGAGGCGGCACTGGCGTATCCGTTGATCCATCTTCTCTCGCAGGGACACGCGGCGGGAATGACCTTCATCCCGCTGATCTCCGCGGGAACGCTCGCGCTCGTGGGATTGTGGCTGCTGCGGCATGTGCTGACGGCGACGCCGCAATGGACGCTCTCGCGCGTGTTCGCCGCGCCGACCGACCACGTCGCAACGGCCGGGTTGTCGCTCGTCCTCGTGCTTTATGCGCTGCCGTTCTGCGTCGTTCAGGTTCTCAATCCGACGGTTCCGATCGCGTGGATCGCCGTCGCGGCGGCCGTCGTCTGGTCGTTCGACGCGGCCCGCGTGTTCCGCGCGGCGGCGTTCGGATATCTCGGCTGCCTCGGTGTGCTGGGACTGGCGAGCGCGGCGGCCGTGCAATTCGGCGACGTTCCGTGGGCGTGGGAACGGTTGCCGATCGTGTGGTCGGCCGTCGCCCTCGGCGGAACGGCGATCGCATTCGCGATGCGGCGGCTGATGCGGAATATCGAGGTCGAACAGGCGCTGCGCGTGCCGATCGAACGCTGCGCGATCTCGGTGTTCGCGATCGTGGCGTTCGGCACGCTGCTGTTTCTGACGGGGCCGATGCGCCTCGCCGGGGCGCTCGCGGTGGTGGGATTGCTGATCCATTTCGCGATTCGCCGCCGCGAACCGTTGCGGCAGGTCGCCGCGGTCGCCGCCCACTGGCAGGTTATCGCGCTGGCGGCGCAGATGTCGATTCCCGGCGCGCGGATCGCGGGCGATCTCGTGTCGCCGGCGCTCGCCTCCGCGGCGCTCCCGTTGGCGCTCTTGAGTGCGGTCGGCACGCTCGTCGTCGAACGGCTGTTTCGCCGCATCGGGCGATCCGAAGAGCGGTTGATCGTCGATGCGCACCTGCTCGCGGCGCGAATCACGACCGGGTTGCTGATGTTCGCCAGCCTGATGCTGTTGCCCCACGGCCTTGCGGGGATGCAGATCGCGGCCGCTCTCGCCACGTTCGCGCTGATCGTCGCGGAACTGCTGGTGAGGGCGTGCCGCAAACGAAACGCCGAGATCGTCTGGTTCTCGGAGGCGGTCGCGGCGGCGGGGACGGCGTACTTCATCGCCTTCGGATTGATTCCGCTCGATCGCGGGTTGTCGCTGTGGGCGCTGCTCGGCACGGCGGGCGTGCTGTCGATCGCCGCGGCCTGGGCGAAGCGGCGCGACGCGACCGCAGTCCTCGCCGATCCGTTCGAGCGGACCGCGCTCGTGCTTCCCGCGCTCGCCGTGCTGGCGGGCGTGACGCGGCATCTGCTGCTCGATCCGACATGGCTGGGCATGAACAGCTTGGCCCTGTTGCTCGCGGCGGGATTCTACCTTCAGCACGGATGGGAACGGCAGCGGCCGTGGTTCGTGGCGCTGGCGGCGGCGATTTTCAACGTGGCGCTCGCGCTGTTGTGGCGAGAGCTTTCGTGGAGCGATCCGCAGTTCTTCCTGATTCCGCTGGGGCTGTCGATTCTGGGGTTGATCGAACTGCTGCGGTCGCACATTCCCGCGCCGTCGATCGCCCCGCTGCGTTATCTGGGGGCGCTCCTGATTCTCGTCTCGCCGACGTTCAATATCGTCGAGGGAAGCTGGCTGCACCTGGGGACGCTGATGCTCGCCGCCGTCGCGATCACGCTGCTCGCGATCGGGCTGCGGGCGAAATCGCTGATGTATACCGGCACCGGATTCCTGCTGGCGGACCTGATCGCGATGGTGGTCCGCGGCTCGATCGACCGCCCGCAACTGCTGTGGTTCGTGGGCATCGCGGTCGGCCTGGCGGTGATCGCCCTGGCCGCCTGGTGCGAAAAGCACCGAGAAGACGTGCTGCAACGCCTGCGACTGATCGCGGCGGAACTGCAACGGTGGGAGTGACGGAGAAGAAGGAAGAAGGAAGAAAGAAGAACGAAGAAGGAGGATTGAGGATTGACGTTTTTCCGACCTCCCACCACTGGCCACTGCCTACTGCCTACTGCCCTCTGCGGTCCCCTCCCCCCGCTTACGCGGGAGGCTCGCCGCAACTACCACTATCCACTTTCCACTATCCACTGGAGCTTCCCATGGCCTGGCTCGAAAAGTTCACGTTCATCATGCGGTCGAACATCACCACCATCCGCGAGCGGATCGAGGATCCCGAGCGGATGCTCAACCAACTCATCATCGACATGGAGGAGGAACTGGAGCGCGTCCGCGCGAGCGTCGCCGGGGCGATCGCCGACGAGATTCAACTCGGCCGCCGCGCGCAGCAGGCCCGCGAGGAGGCGAACGACTGGTTGAGCCGCGCCACCGCCGCCTTGAAGCGCGGCGACGAGGAGAACTCCAGGTCCGCGCTCGATCAGAAGGTCACCGCCAGCCAGCGGGCCGAGTCGCTTCAAGCGGAGTACGAGAAGCAGAAGGTCGAAACGGCCAAGCTGCAATTCGCCGTCCGCGACCTCGAGGAGAAAGTCCGGCAGGCGCGGCAGAAGCGGACGCTGTTGCTCGCGCGGATGGCGCGGGCCGAATCGTCGCAACGGATCAACCGCGCCATCGACCGCGCCCACAGCCGCAGCGCCTTCGCGCAGTTCAGCCGGCTGGAAGAGCGCGTCGAGCGGGCCGAGGCGATGGGCGAAGCCTACGACCGGCTGGAAGGCCGCGATCCCGACGCCGCCGAACTCGAACGGAAGTTCGAAGAGACGGATCGCCAGGAACGGCTCGCCGCGGAATTCGCGCAGTTGAAGCAGCGCGTCGCCGGAGGCGCGGAAGAAGCGTAGCACTTCGTCGCCTTCGATCGTGCGGGTCGAGGTTCGGGGCGGGTAGGACGAACTTCAGTTCGTCGCGCCTGCTGGTCGAGAGGAACAGCCGCGACGTCGAAAACATCTGCGGTGAAGATCAGCGAGAATCAGCGCGACTTGTCGAGATCCTGGCGCGGGCTTCGCACGGCGAACCGAAGTTCGCCCTACGAATCCTGCCGCGCTCACGAGGAAATGACGTCGATGTGGAGCGAACTGCGGGAACTGGTCCGCGCCTGGTGGACTGCCGATCGAATTCGCGTTTCGCCGCGCGAGGGGCGGTTGTTGCGATTGCGGCCGGGGGACGTCGTCGTGGTGCGGGGATGCGCCGCCGAGGTTCGCACGCGGACGGAACGGCGCGACGCCCTCCCGCCGAGCGTGACGTACGAGTGCGTCGCCGCGACGGGAACCGCGCGGCTCGCCGTTTTCACGGACGCGCGCGGTGAAGGCGTCTCCGTCGAATGGATCGCGGACGATGCCCACGACGCGCGGGCGCTTCCGGCGATCGATTCATCCAAGGTGGAAGTCTATCCGCGGGCGACGGACGGAAACGATCGACGCGAACCCGGGCGGGAATGATGAGCCGGGGAGTCGCCCACGATTCGCTCTCGATCAGCGGGAACCCGCATGGCTACGACTTCAACCGCTCCATGAACCGCAGGAAGTCCGCTTCGAGAATTTCGATGTGGTTCCCGAACGCCGTCTTGAAGTCGGCGAGCCGCTCGTCCGCCGGATAGGCCGCGTGCGGGTCGCGGGCGGCGATCTTCTTCAGGTAGCCCGCGTACTCGCGCGGGCGGGTTTCGATCAGGTAGAACGTGAGGGCCCAGCCCTCGGCGTAGGCTTCGGACGGCGTCGCCTGGTACGCGTCGTCGTTCGAGACGAACTCGGCGAGCGACTTCGCTTGCCGGCGAGGCATGAAGCCGCGGAATTCGACGAACCGTCCGCGGTTGATCCGCGAGTCGGCCGAGCGGTTCTTCGACGAATCGCGGATGCCCGGCGCCTCGAAGACGGTGGCGAGTCCCTCGACGACCCACCGCGGGTTCGCGCCGGTCCGCGAATGCAGGCCGGTGTTGTACGCGACCTGGTGCGTCGCCTCGTGGACGATCGTGTCGTGCAGGCCGGCGTCGATCGCGCCGAAGGCCTGGTCGAGGGAACCCGCATCGCGTCGCGCGAGCCGGCTCGCCGACTCGTCGCCGAGCGACGACGTTCCCTTCCCTCGCGGATCGTACAGCGCCACGCGGTTCGAGCGGGCCATGTACACGCCGACGAAGTTCGTGGCGGCGAGTCCCTCCTCGCGGCAGTAATCGAGAAACGCCTCGCGGTTGGGGAACACCACGGCGACGAGCGGGAACTCGGGCTTCGACACTTCGAACCCGCGCACGCCGAAGTACATGCGGAAGGTGTCGTACGTCTCCTCGAACAACTCCGCGTAGGCCCGGGCCGCGCCTTTCGGCGCGCAGACGACGTACTGCCGGGTCGCGGCGGTTTCGAAGTCGCGGCCGAACTCCTTCTGCAACCGGTCGCGGAGATGATTCGTCGCGAGCGGCCGGAAGTCGCCGGCGAGCTTGCGGAACTCGGTGACCTTGCCGAGTTCGATGAACGACAGCCGCCCGTCGCGCTCCATCAGCCAGGCGCTGCGCGAATCGCGGGCGACGACCTTCCCCTGCTGCGCGGCGCCGTCGACGGTCAACTCGACGAACGGCGGCCCGGCGGCGAGGGCGAGATTCGAGAAGAAACACAAGCACGCGGCGGGAACCAGGCACGCGAAGACGAACGGCGGGGCGAGCAGTCTCATCGGGGACGGTCCGGCGCGAGGAACGAACGTTCGCCGCGGCCGGTCGTCACGGAGCGTTTCCGCAACGGCCGCGGCGCTGTCGCCCAAGCATAGCTCACGACGAACGCCCGCGCCGCCGTTCCGCGGCGCATCCCGCACGATCGACACGACCGCACTCGGTTAGCCACGACGCGAAGTCCTCGGAGCGGAGCGCTTTGCACGGCGCGCTTCACGCACGCCGCGCTTCACGCGCGGCGCGGAACAATGAGCGCCTTGCGCCGCCGCGCAATCGTGCGGAGCGGTTGCGCTCGGGAACGCGCTCCGCTGCGCAGGGCCTTCGCGTCGCGGCTAACCGGTTATTGCGGTGGTTGGGCGATGCCGATCACGCCGACCGCGGCGCGGGCGCCGGCGTCGCCGACCGGTTGGGTGAACTTGTCCTCCCCCGCGTGGACGACGAGGCCGCGGCCGATGATCGAGTGCGGACCGTCGAGCTGGATCACGCGGTCGCGCATGTCGAGGGTGGCGACGCCGTCGCCGTTCGCCTGCAGGTTGCCGAGGTCGCCCACGTGCCGCTCTTCGTCTTCGGGACGACCGTGCTTTTGATTGGTGGGGTTGTAGTGCCCGCCGGCGCTCGATCCGGCGGCGTGATCGCTGAGGTCGCCGAACTCGTGGACGTGAATGGCGTGCTTCTGACCCGGCTTCAGCCCTTTGACGGCGCCGGTGATGTGAACCACGTCTCCCTGCTTCGTGAAATACACCTTGCCGCTCACGCCGCTGCCTTCGGTGGCGTGCAGCACGGCGACGGCGCGTTCGACGGGTTTCGCGGCGGGTTGAGCGGGCGCTTGGGCGGCCGCTTCGCGATCGGCCGAGTCGCAGCCGACGATCGCGAGACACGACAGCGCGCAGGAACAGGCGAGAAGACGGGCGGCGAATCGCGGCGGGCGGAGCATGGTCGTTCCTCCGTGGGGGTGGAGTGGTGCATTGACTCCAGCAGTATGCGACCGCGGGAAGATGGCTGGAACGGGAATCCACCAGTCGACGGCGTGGGGAATTCCCCGATCGAGCGCGTTTTCGCGAGGCGGCTATTCCGTCATCGGCGGTTGTGCGCGGACGGTGAGTTCGCTGCGGACTTCGCGGACTCCCGGTTCGAGGCGGGCCATGGTGACGGCCAAGCGGGCCGCGTCGGCCGATTCCACCTCGCCCCGCAAGACGAGCACTCCCGGCGGGCTGTCGGCGGCGATGCGGACGCCGGCCAGCGACGATCGACGCTGAGTGTGGCTTTCGAACCGCGCGTCGAGCGCGGTTCGCACGGAGTTCGCTTCCAATTCCGGATAGGAGAAAGCGATCTGATGGCGGGGATTGACGATGGTCACGACTTGCCCCTTCGCTCCGCCGCGGCCCTGCGCCACGGGAGCGACCTGCTGAACGCCGCCGCGTCCGCCGGCGGCGCCGAACTGCTGCTGCCGCATCCCGCCGATGCCGCCGCGCTGCTGCACTCCCTGCATTCCCTGCATGCCGCCGCGGCCGAGCGCGCCGGTGGATCCGAGGCCGGTCAGGCCCTGCATTCCGCCGCGGCCCATTCCGCCGGTCAGGCCCATGCCGCCCTGCATCGTGCCCTGCTGAGAGCCGATGACCCGCCCCTGGTTGTTCGCGCCGAGGAAGCCTCCGGTGGTCTGGCCGGTCATGCCCATGCCCGTCGCACCCATGCCCGTCGCACCCATGCCGGTCATGCTCATGGATCCGCCGCGGCTGGCGCCGCCCCCCATGCCGCCGAAGCCGGTGCCCATCCCGGTTCCCATTCCGGCGCCCATCCCCATGCCGGCGGCCATGCCGCCTGTGCTGCCGAACCCGCTGCTGCCGACCGCCGAACCGCGGGCGTTGCTGCCGATCTGGCTGGCGGGGCCGCGATTGCCGAACAGACTTTGCGACTGGGCCGAGGCGATCGCGGGAAGCGCAAGTCCCGCCGCGAACGCGCTCAGCAGAATCCAACTTCGGCGGTCGATCGAATGTCGCATGACGGGCCTCGGCGGGTTGGAATGCTGCGATTCACTGGCGAGCGGAACACGTCCGCGTCGGCAGGTGCGATTTGATTATAGCGGCCGGACGTAGGATGCGTCACGCGCGACGCGAGACTCGTCGAGCCGTTGAGCCGAGGGGTTTATCCCCTCGGTGGTCTGGCGGCGACCGCGACGAAGAACGTGAGTTTTCCCTTGTGGCCGGCCGTCTTCCCACCGAGGGGATCAACCCCTCGGCTCACGATTTCCTGCGCCTCGCGTGAGCCTTCGGGTGCCGCTTCGCCGCGATCTGGAATCGCCTCCTCGGATGACTTCTTCGTCCCGGGTTACTCCTCCGCGAGGGGATGGTCGTTCCGCGCCAAGTCGCTCAGCGGGTGCGAGGTTCGCGCGGTTCGGCCGGAACCGGAAAACAGGGCATCGAACTCATCCTCATCGACGGATCGAGTGCCGATCTCCGCGACCGCCGGCGACAGGCGATATCGCCGCCCCGACGGCGCGGCGCTCGACGACGCCGAACCAGTCGAATCGGCGGACGGCATGCGAACCGTGTCTTCCACGATGTCCGCCGACAGCGTCCGGGGCGCTACCTGCCGGGCGGAGCGCGCCTGTGACTGGTGATATTCCCGCACCAGCCGCTCGATTTCGGCGTCGCCGAGCGCCGCGTTCCGGTCCGCCTCGACGTCGCCGCCGCGCGGCGCGAGCGGTTGGGCGGCGCGACCGCCGGTCAGTTCGAATTCGTGGATCTGCGGGCCGGTCGCGCGTTCCCGCGCCGCCTGAACGATTTCCTTCTCGAACTCTCGATCGGCGGCGGACAGGCGTTTCTGATCGAGCGTCGCCCCCAGCTTCACATCCGCCGGGTTCGGTTGGTTGCGGAACTTCGCCAGCGGGTTCGCGCGTTCGATCGCGCCGGTCGGGGAGTGCGGCCCCGGCAGCGTGACGTGCACCAGGTCGGAAAACATCGGGCGGGCGCCTTCGGCAGTGAATCGCACCCGCAACGCGCAATGCGCCTGCCACGGCCCCTTGCGCACGTAGGGCACGAACACCTGGTACGCCGGCCCCAGAGATGGGTGCGGCCGGAAGTGGGCTGTCCACGCCTCGCCGAGGAAGTCGAACTGGTGCAGCGGCGAACCCTGAGCTTCGGCGGATCCCAGGTTGTCGTATTCGTAGATCCGCACGTCGCCGTTCACCTTGACGGGCTTCGGGCTGCCGGCGGTGAAGAACAGGATTTGCCCGGCGAAACCGCGGGTGGGCAGGCCGTCCATGTCGTGCCCTTCCGACGGTTCCCAGATGCAGACGATCTGCTGCACCGGGTTCCGGGCGTCGGCCGTGGCGACGCGGTCCCCCTTCGTCCAATCGAGCAACTGAAGCCCGGCGCAGCCGGTGGAACTCGCGAGGGCGCAGGCGATTCCGGCCAGCGCGACGAGTCGATGCGGCGATCGCATGGTGGTCATCGGAAACTCCTGATTCGGGCGTGCCGAACGATAGATTGCCGAATTCGAGGTCGGTCGAAATCCGAAGAGGCGGCGCGAGAATGTTCGGCGTTCGTCCATTCGACGTGTGTTGGGAAAGCTGGAACTTCTTTCATTCGATTACCGGGAACGGGAACTCAAGCGGCCGGAAAGGTCGTTGCGGCGCGCCGCGGCGCCGTCGCCGGGAGCGCTGGGCGGGAAGGCCGGGGGCGCCGGCGGAGGCACGTCTTCCAGCGTGCTCCGCCCGGGGGTCGGCGGCGTCTGCTGAAACGTCCCCGGCGTGTGCGGCAACGGCGTCGAAGGCATGATCGTGGTCGGCACGGGCGACGACTGCGGCATCGGCGGCACGTAGCTTCCGTCGTGCGGCAACGGCAACAGACCTCCATCCTGCCGCGGATAGCTTCCGTCGTGCGGCAGGAACTCCGGCGGCGGGCAGAAATCGGGATGCATCGGGGCCGGCTCGATCGCGAACAACGGTCCGTGCATCGCCTCCGCCTCTTCCACCAGGAAGTTCATCTTCTCCGTTTCGACCATTTTGATGAGCTCGGAATCGGCCGAGCTGTGAACCACCCGCGGCGTGAGGAAGATCAGCAGTTCGGTGCGGCGGCTGGTGACCGAGTCGTATCGGAACAGCCGGCCCAGGAAGGGCACGTCTCCCAGCCAGGGCACCTTCCGCTCCAGGCGGTTGTCGTTCTTGGTGATCATGCCGCCGAGGACGATCGTCTGCCCGTCGGGAACGGAGACCACGGCACGGGCCTCGGTCAGGTTGAAGATGGGAGACTCGATCACGCCGCCGGCACCGTCGGTTGCGATCGGCACACCCTGCCCGGAGAAGTCGCTTTTGTTGGCGATGGTCTCCATGATGATCCGGCCGTCGGGGGTGATGCGGGGCGTCACCTGCAGGATGATGCCCACCTGCTGCGGGGTGCCGAGTTGCGGTTGTGCAATTCCAGTCAACGGATTTGTAGTGGCGCTGCCGATCACCGGCACCTGCTGGCCGACCTGGATCGACGCGAGCTGGTTGTCCAGCGTGCGGATTTGCGGGCGGCTGAGGATGTTCACCGTTCGCTGCGCGGCGAGGGCCCGCAGCAGCACGCTGATCGCTTCCGACTGGGCCGACAGCACCAGCCCGCCGAAGCCCAGGTCGCCGTTGATTCGCCCCAGCGAGAAGTTGCTCAACCCCTGCGAGCCGACGGTGCCGGGGCTCGACGCCGCGTTGTTCCCCAGCGGGATCGACGGATTATTGAAATTGAAGCCGGGGGTCCGCGTCGAACTCACGATTTCCTGCGTCGTCGTCTGCACGCCGTTGGGGGCGGTCGTGGTGGTCGAGATCGTGTCCAGGATCTCGAGCACGCCGCGGTCGAACAGCAGCGAGTCCTGAAAGCCCAACTCGATGCCGAACTCGTCGGTGTTCTGCAAATCGACCTCGACGATCAGCACCTGGATCATCACTTCCGGCGGGGCCTTGTCGAGATCGGCGACCAGTTGCATCACTTGATCGAAGTATTTCGGATTGGCGCTGATCAGCAGGCTGTTGCTGACCAGTTCCGGGACAACGACCACCTGCCGATCCAGCAGCGCCTGCGTGATCAGCGACGGGTCGCTGAGAAGGATCTGCAACTTCTGCTGGATGAACGCGGTGATGGCGGCGCCCACGTCGGCGGCGGGACTGTTCCTTAACTTGACGACCACCTCCTTGCGTTCCCGGTCGTCCGTCTCATCCAGCCGCAACAGCACCGCCTCGACGATCCGCAGCGCCTCGACGCCGCCGACCGCGATCAGGCTGTTCGTCCGCACGTCGACCGAGAACCGCATCGGAATCAAGCGGCTGGTGGCGTCTTCGCCTTCGCCCACGTCGATGCCGGGAGGCGCGGCGGCGCCCGCCTGTCCCGCGGCGGGAGCGAACAGCGCCGTCAGCAGGTTGGCCATCGCCGTCGCGTCGGCGTTGATCAGCGAGAAGACCTTGATCGACGCCACCGCCGGCGTGGGCTGGTCGAGCTGCCGGATGAGTTCCGCCATCAACAACATGCTTTGCTCGGGAGCGCGGACGATGAGCGTGTTGGCCCGCGCGTCGGCCGTGATGCCGATGTCGGAAAGTATTCCCGAGCGGACGAGGCTCCGCGGGTCGCCGTCCGGGACGAGGATCTCGATGATTCGCGATGTCGCCCCCTCGGCCGGCGCTCCCGGCGCTCCCGGCGCTCCCGGCGCGGCGGAGAGCACGTTCTGGATCGCCTCGGTAATCACCGGGGCGAGTTCCGCCGCGGCGGCGTTTTTCAGCGGGAAGATTCGCATGCGGGTGACGGCGTCCGACGAGTCGCGGTCGATCCGTCGGATCACCAACCCGATGTCCGCGAGATCCCGAGGCGCCGCCTGCACGATCACCGAATTCGTCCGCCCGTCGGCGACGACCCGCACCAGCGGCCGCAGTCCCGCCCCCGCGACCGGCGCCTGGTCGGGATACATGGTTTGCAGCGTCGTCGCGACCTGCGTCGCCGGCGCGTGCTTGAGCGGGTAGACCTCGAATTGCGTCTGCGGATCGACCGGCACGTCCAATTCGACGATCAACGCGTCGATCGTCCGCAGGTCGTTGGCGTTGGCGAGCACCAGAATGGCGTTGGGTTTGACGACCGGAATGATCGCCGCCTGCACCTGCCCGCCGCGGAGCGTGACCAACTCGGCGTATACGTCGTTCAACAGGAGGGCCATCGCCTCCGAATTCACGTGCTTGAGTTCGCGGAGATGGGGCTGGGCCAGCGTGCCCGCGACGAGGATGTTCAGCCGGGCGAGAATCTCATGCACGACCTTGACGTCCTCCGCGTCGCCGATGACGATCCAACCCACTCCCGGCACCTGCTGCAGGCGGACCGGGCCCCGCAGCCCCGGAATCCGCAGTTCCTCATCCTCACCCGGCGCGCCCGGCGCTGCCTCCGGACGACGCGGGAACGGGGGCGGATCGACGCGCGGGTCGAGTTGCTCGCCCGGTTGCTGCGGCAGAAGCTGAGCCACCTCGCGGCGGCGATTGGGGGTCGCCAGCCGCTCCAGAATCGGCACTAGCTTCTCCTCCATTCCCGGCAACTCCCGCTCGCTCGACACCAGCCGCACGGTTCGACCGGCGACCGCGCCGCTGGCGTCGATCGCGCGGATCATGCGCACGATTTCCCCGGAAGTCTCTTCGTCGGCCGAGGCGACCACCAGTTCGTCCCGCTCGGCGTCGATGCCGATCTCGAAATGCGCCCGAGCCGCCCGCCCGCCGCGCGGGGCGCTCCATTCCGCGTCGGCTCCGCGATCGGCGACGTTCCCGTTCGCGTCGTCCCGCTTTACCGTGCGCTGGACGCGGAACGCCGGCAGGTCTCCCGGCCCCGCGTTGAGCAGTTCCGCGCGGTCCCGCAGGCCCGAGTAGATCACCCGCGCGACCTCTTTCGCCCCGAACCGCCGCGCGTCGACGACCACTTCCTCCGCGTCCGGTCCGAAGACGTCGCGCGCGCTCGCCGTTTCGACGCGCCGCGTCACCCGGGGCCGTGACGGCCCGCCGCGCGGGTCGGTGGCGACGCGCGCGTCGGCGGCCTGCGCCGGGTCGAGTTGCTTCGGTTGGTGGAACGCGGCGGGCTCGTGTTCGGCTTCGAATCGCTCGTTCGCGGCGCGACCATGCCCCGCACGATCTTCGCGGGCATCGCCTGCATCTCGGGCTTGACGGCGCGGTTGATCGCCGTCGTCCGGGACGAGCGGCCGCGGATACTGCGTGTTGAGCGAATCGAGCTGAATCAGGACGAGGTGGTTCCCCTGTTCGAGCAGGCGGAAGCCCTCCGGTTCGAGTTCGCGGTTCAGAATGCGGACCGCCTGGGGTCGCGTGTACCGCGTGCGATCGAACCGCGAAACGTACCCCGCCGGGAACTTCTGCATCACGAGTTCCGCGCCGGTCTCTTTCGCCACCTTCCGCAGCACCGTCGCCCAGCTCGCGTTGAAGTAGTTCAACCGCACGGAGTGCCCGTCGCCGCCGTCGTCATCATCGGCATCGACGGCCGGGGGGCGGGCGTCCGGCTCGGCGGCGGCGAGCGGCACCTGGCCGCGCATCCCGAGGAAGCTGAACGAGTTGCCCACGAGCAACACCGCGGTGGCCACCAGCAGGCTTCCCACGGCGAGGCCGAATGCTTTGCGGCGCGTCTTCGATGCCATCGCGATTTCATCCCTGATTTCGAGCGAAGTTCGTCGCGGGCGGCGCCGGAAATCGCCCGCAGAGTCGATCCAATCGATCCGATCGTCATTATCGGCATATCTTCACATCGGATTGAGCGAATCCTTGGCACGCGGAGGAATTTTCTCCGCCGCCGGCCAGTCCGGGCGTAAATGGTTTTCAGAAATCAGGTTAGGAATTTCGGCGCGCACCTCGTGGATAGGGCGCGCAGGTCGCGCAACCTTTCCCCCGAGATTGTGCGCCGCTTTGTTGGGCAATTCGTCGCGCAACCTTTCCGGCTTCGGGTGGAGGGCGCGTGTCCCGATCCTGGGGCACGTCTGCGATTCTCGATTTCGTCCGATTTTCTTTTTGACCCGCACTCGACCTGCGCGCTAGAATGGCCGCCGCGAAGTTCGGCAAGGCCGCCGCTCCCGACCGCGGGCGTCTTCGCGATCCGCGGCGAATCGGTTCAATCGGCGGGGCGCGCGGCCCCAAGTCGAAACGTCGCATTGGTTCGTCCGAGACCTTCAACGTGAGAAAGGAACTGTTCATGTCCCGTTTCGCAGTCGGAGTCGTCGCATTGATGATGGTGTCGGCCGGCCTCGGCGGATCGTCCGCCGCGTACGGGCAAGGGCTCGATCTCACCAAGGAAGTGACCGTCAAGGGGAAGATCTCCATCGGCGATCATTCCCTTCCATTGGAGAACGGCAAGGTCTACCAGGTCCGCGTCGAGGGGTTCGGATTCCAGCCGAACGTGGAGATTCGGCCCGGCTACTTCGCCAACATGGACCGGCAGGATCAGGGAGACACGATGCTGGGGTACTTCGTCCCGCAGGAGACCCGCACGCATCGGCTGTTCATTCTGCCGAGCCTGTATGAGGACTTCGATCAGGGCGCGCTCGACTACGATCTGAAGATCACTCCGATCACCATGGCGAAGGATCCGCTTCTCGATCAGAAGGGGGCGCTGACCGCGCAGTCTCCGCTGTACGATTCGCCGCACGTCTTTTCGAAGGATCGCCGCCACAAGGCGTTTCCGGTCCAGTTGAAGAGCCGGCAGTTGTACATCATCGAGATGAAGGCGGATGACGACCAGGACGCCTTCGACCCCCTGCTGTACCTGGAGAGCCCCGGCGGGATGATCGCCGCCCAGGACGACGACAGCGGCGGCGATCTGAATCCCCGGGTATTCTTCCTCTGCCGCCGCGATGGGGAATACCGCATCATCGCCACCTGTTCGGAAACGGAAACGGGCGACTTCACCATCACTGTCCGCACGCAGGCAAGCGAGTGATCGCGCGCCGGACAATGTAGCGGCGCTAACCCGAAGAATACGGGCTCATCCGACTAACGCGTACCTGGCGTCGTGCAGGGCGTAGAGCTTGAGTTGGAAGAATTCGGGGTCGCGGTAGCCGTAGGCTTGGCGGTGGAGGAGGCGGATCTTGTTGTTGACTGCCTCCAATGGTCCCGTCGAGATCGGGTGGTCGTACCAGTTCAACAAGCTCTCGCGGCGGGACGCCAGCGTCTTGGCGAACTTCATCACCAGGCGGACGCCGGTGCCCATCGCGATCTCGATCCAGTCGTCGAGGAAGCGTGCGGCGGCTTCCTTGTTCCGCTGCTCCCAGAGTTGCATCAGATCCTCTCTGAGGTAATAGGCGATGGCCAAGGGTTCGTTGAGCTTCAGCGCCGGCAGGAGCCGATCGGCCTCGCGCTTCTCGTCGTCGAGGTTGTCCATCCGCTTGAGCAACAGCCAGCGGGTTCCCTTGAGCACGTCCTTGTGCA
>JBBDNT010000200.1:0-19197 GCA_040877445.1 Planctomycetaceae bacterium | reverse complement strand
GATCGACGTCCGCGTCTCGGTGATCCCCATGATCTACGGGGAAGGGATCGTGCTGCGTCTCCTCGACAAGGACCGCATGGTCTTCAACCTCAAGAGCGTGGGAATGCCGATCGAGATCGCGACGACGTTTCGCGAGCTGATCAGCATGCCGCACGGCATCGTGCTGGTGACCGGCCCGACCGGCAGCGGTAAGACGACCACGCTGTACGGCGCGCTCAACGAAATCAAAAGCCCCGCCACGAAGATCATCACGGTCGAGGATCCGGTCGAGTATCACTCGACCGGGATCAGCCAGATCCAGGTTCACGGCAAGATCGGGCTGACGTTCGCCGCCGGGCTGCGGAGCATTCTCCGCCACGATCCGGACGTGGTGCTGATCGGCGAAATCCGCGACGGCGAAACGGCGCACAGCGCCATCCAGGCCTCGCTCACCGGCCACATGGTCTTCAGCACGCTGCACACCAACGACGCCCCGAGCGCCTTCACCCGGCTGATCGACATGGGGGTCGAGCCGTATCTGGTCTCGAGCACGCTGGAAGGGGTGCTCGCGCAACGGCTGGTCAGGGTGCTGTGCTCGAAGTGCAAGTCGCCCTGCCAGCCGAAGCGGGGCGATTTGCCGCCGGACTTCCCCCGGGACGATCCGGGGACGCTGTATCAGCCGGCCGGTTGCCGCGAGTGCCGCGGAACGGGCTTCGCGGGTCGCTCGGGCATTTTCGAACTGCTGCGGACGGACAAAACGATCCGCAAGCTGTGCGTGGAGCGGGCGGACGCGAGCCAAATCCGCGACTACGCGATGCGGAACGGCATGACGACGCTGCGCCAGTCCGGCTGGCAAAAAGTGCTCGACGGCCAGACCAGCGTCGATGAAGTGCTGCGGATCACGAAGGGGGATGTGGTTTGAAGAAAGTTACGAGTTACGAGTTACGAGTTACGAGAAAAGACGAGTGCCGCGTAACTCGTCACCGATAACTCGTCACCGATAACCCGGCATTCGTCACTCGTCACTCGTCACTCGTCACTCGTCACTCGTCACTTCCCCCATGCCCGACTTCGCCTACACCGCGCGCGAGCTTTCCGGCCAGAACGTCACCGGCGTTCTCACGGCCGCGAGCAAGCACGATGCGCTCGGCGCGCTCGCGGCGAAGCAGTTGTTTCCCGTCCGCGTCGAGCCGACCGACACCGCCGACGTGCGCAAGAAACGCATCACGCGGCGGGTCGGCGGGCGGCACCTGGTGACGTTCTTCACCCAACTGTCGGACCTGCTCCGCTCCGGCGTGCCGTTGCTGCGGTCGCTCGAGCTGCTCGAGAAGCAGACCCACAACGCCACGCTGCGGCTGGTGCTGCAGGACGTGCGGGAGCACGTCGCGGAGGGAACGCGGCTCGCCGAAGCGATGCACCATCACGAGAAGGTGTTCGGCGAACTCGCGGTGAGCATGGTCCGGGCGGGAGAGGAAGGGGGCTTCGTCGAGGACGTGCTGCAGCGGATCGCGAACTTCACCGAGCACCAGCAGGAACTGAAAAGCCGTGTGATGGGGGCGATGATCTACCCGGCGTTCCTGTCGGTGGCGATGGTGCTGGTCGTCACCGGCATGCTCGTGTTCTTCGTTCCCAAGTTCCAACCGATCTTTCAGAAGCAGATCGAGCAGGGCGGCCTTCCCTGGGCGACGACCACGCTGCTCGCGATGAGCGAACTCGTTCAAAGCTACTGGTTGATCGTGCTCGCTGTCGGCGCGGGCGCCGGCTGGTGGTTGTTCACGTGGTTGCGAACGGAACAAGGCCGGCTGAGGCTCGACCAGTTCCGCATCCGCGCCTGGGGTCTCGGGCCGATCGTCCGCAGCCTGGCGATCGCCCGCTTCTGCCGCATTCTGGGAACGCTATTGCACAACGGCATTCCCATCCTGCAGTCGATGCGGATCGCCAAAGACGCGACCGGCAACGTGGTGATCGCCGAGGCGATCGGCGAGGCGGCCGACAACGTCTCCGAAGGAAAATCGCTCGCCGGGCCGCTGGCCCACAGCAAGCAGTTCCCGGACGACGTGGTCGAGATGATCTCCGTCGGCGAGGAGGCCAACAATCTCGAACAGGTGCTGATCAACATCGCCGACAACATGGAGCGCCGCACGAACCGCATGTTGGACACGTTCGTGCGCTTGCTCGAGCCGGCGTTGCTGACGGTGATGGCCGGCGTGGTGCTGTTCGTGGTGGTGGCGTTGTTGCTGCCCATCTTGAAAAGCACCGAGTTCATGTGAGCCGGCCAAGGAAGTAGATGATTCGACAGTGCGGCCGTCCAGCGCCGCAATCCAAGAAACTTTCGACGCAAAGACCGCAAAGGGACGCAAAGCAAAATTCAAAGCACTCCACGAAAGCCGACAAGTCACGACGGAAGAAGGAAACAACGACGAAGCATTCTTCGAGTTTCGACCACGGATTCCACCGATGGGCACTGATGAGATCGTCGGGATATCCGTGCTCATCCGTGCTCATCCGTGCCATCCCTGGTGAGGAATGCTGTTTCCGTTCGGTTGCGGCTCCGCCGCGCCGAGTCCTTGGCGACGCGGCATGTCGCAAATCCGCCGGATCGTGCAGGTAAACAGAGGAGAAACCGTCGCGTCGGCCGGAATCGGCGGTCGGCGGCCTTGGTTTCCGAAAACGTCGGGAAGACTTCCATACTGAATCTCACTGCATCTCAACGGGTCACAGGAGGCGAAATCGTGCAATCCCATTGCGGTCCCCTTCGAACCGGCGCCCGCCGCCGTCTCGGCTTCACGCTGCTGGAAGTGTTGCTGGTGCTGGTCATCCTGGGGGTGATCGCCGCGCTCGTCGTGCCGCGGCTCACCGGGGCGCAGCACGAGGCGAACATCATGCAGACGCGGACGATGATCGCCAAGATCGAGTCGTCGCTGGGCGTTTACGCGGCGCTCAACAACGGCCGCCCGCCGGACACGCTCGACATGCTCCTCGAACCGGTGGACGCCTCCGGCCGGGCGATGGCGCCGATCGAAAAGGACTATCCCAAGGACGCCTGGAAGAACGACCTGAACTACTCGCTGGAACTCAACCCCAGCGGCACCGGTTACGACATCCTGCTCTGGTCGAACGGGCCGGACGGAGCGAACAACCAGGGAGGCGGAGACGACATCAACAACTGGGACGAGACCTAGTCGCGCCGGTGGACCATGCATCCGGAGCGACGCGGGCGGAGGCGGTTCCATGCCACGCGGAAGGGCCGAACGATCCGGCGCGCGATCCTTCGCGCGCAGCGGCTTCACGCTCCTCGAGTTGCTGCTCGTGCTCGTGATCCTGCTCGCCATCACCGGCCTCGTGACGCTCAACGTGCAAGGGGTGTACCAGCGGCACCGCCTGCGCGACGCCGCCGAGACCGTCCGCAAGCACCTCGCCACCGCCCGGCTTCGCGCGATGGATACGGGCGTCGTTCACTTCTTCCAGTTCGAGCCGGGAGGAGGCGGCTACCGCGTCGCCCCCTTCGAGCCGCTCGCCGCCGGCGTCGACGGCGCGATGCTCGTTCCGCTGCCGGAACTCGTCGGCGCCCTCCCCGAAACCATGCGGTTCGACGTCCCCGAAGTGATCGAGAACCTGGTCATGCTGGCGGTCTTGTCGGAAAGCGGCTTCGGCAACGTGGGCGTCACCGGCGAGCCGCTCGCCTCGAACGCCGTCGCCCCGCCGATCCTGTTCGCCCCCGACGGCACCGCGACCGATGCCGTGTTGTCGGTCGTGGATCCGCAAGGCGGCCGGTTGGACATCTCCATTCGCGGATTGACCGGCGCGGCGACCATCCGCCAGCCGGGGGAGGCGGCGCCATGAAATCAGAGGTCAGAGGTCGGAGATCGGCCGCCGCCACGCTTGCGGTTTCGCGCCACGAGCGCAACGGTCTCACCCTGTTCGAAGTCATCATCTCGCTGGCGATTTTGCTGGGGTCGCTGGCGGTGCTGGGCCAATTGATTTCCGTCGGCAGCCGGGCGGCGGTCCGCACGAACATGCACTCGCGGGCCACGCTGCTGTGTCAGGCGAAATTGGCCGACGTGCTGGCGGGAATCGAACCGTTGCAGCCGCTCGCCGACCTGCCGGTCGACGAATACAATCCGGAGTGGATGTGGGGCCTCGAGGTCGCCCCCGGACCGCACCCGGACCTGTTGGCGATCGCGGTGACGGTGCGGCACGTCGATCCGCTCCGCGCGGCCGATTCGACCGTCACGCTGTACCGCTACATGCGCCGCCCCAACCTGTACCAGGAATGGGCCAACGCGCTCGCGGAGGAAGCCGCTGCCGTCGCCGAAGCGGAGGCCGCGCCATGAAATCGGCTCCCGCCCCGCTTGCGGTTTCGCGCCGTGCGGTTTCGCGCCGCGCCTTCACCCTCGTCGAAGTCCTCTTCGCCCTGGCGATCTCGGCGGTGGTGCTGGCGGCGGCGCTCTCGGCGATCAGCATGTATCGGCACGTCTCGACCGCGGGCCGGCGGGAAGTCGAAGAGGCCCAACTCGCGCGGGCCGTCTTCCGGATGCTCGAACTCGACATTCGCTCGGTCGCGTTCTTCCCGCCGCCGGGGCCGGTCGTGTATCTCGCCGAGGCCGACGAGAGTGGAACGGCGACCGCCGCGGGGAACGCGTCCGACGACCCCGCCGCCGACGAACCCACGCTCGATGAGGCCGTGGCGCTGGCCGACGGCGAAGTCGGAATCTACGGCGACGCCTTCAAGATGGTCATCCACGCCGACCGCCCCACCCGGTCGCTGGAAGTCATGCGCGTCGATCCGCTGTCCGCGACGTCGATCGGCGACCGGCAGGCGATCGCGTGGTTTCTCTCCGCGTCCAGCGGCGCCGGCTCGTTTCAGGAAACGTCGGCCCTGGCGAGCGAGTCCGCCGTGTGGTTCTCGCAAATGTCGGGCGACCCCCGCCCCGTGCAGGGGCTGGCCCGCTCGCAGGGGACGCAGGCGGCGATGAAGCAGGCCGACGAAACGGGAGACATCGCCCTCATCCTCTCCGGCACGCGGCTCGTCGCCCCGGAAGTGGCCGACATGCGGTTCCGCTACTTCGATGGGCTTGCCTGGTACACCGAGTGGAACACCGCCGCCGCCGAGCGACTGCCCAATGCGGTCGAAATCACGATCGCCTTCCGCGATGCGGACACCCCGGCCGTGGTGAGTTCGGTCAACGGCACGATGAACGTCAACGGTTTGCCCTTCCAACTGACCGGCACGATCGTCGCCAATGCGCAGCAATCCCCGCTCCGCCTGCACCGCCACGTCGTCGCGCTCCCGAGCGCCGAACCGCCGATCCTCACGTTCGAAGATCAACAGATGCCGGCCGAAGGGGAAGGGGACGAGGAAATGGAAGAGGAGGCGCCATGAGGAATCAAATGTCGGAGGCCGTGAATCGTTCGCGATTCGATCGTCGTCCCAGGCGCGTCATTCCCGCGAAGGCGGGAATCCAGTCGATGCACGGACAGCGATCCCATTGGTGGCCACTTTGGCAATTGCTGGATTCCCGCCCCCGCCTGTGCTGGGGGCAGGCACTGCGCGGGAATGACGATTCCGGGACTCACTCAGTGGAAACAAGGTTTCACAAGCTCTCAGAGGTCAGAGGTCGGAGATCAGAGGAGACGGGCGGCACGCTTGCGGTTTCGCGCCGCCGTCGCCGCGGCACCGTGCTGATCGTCGTCCTCGTGGTGATCCTGCTGCTTACGCTCGGCGCCTACGCCTTCACCACTTCGATGGTCGCCGAGGCCAACGCCAGCCGGATGTATCTCCGCGACGCGCAAACGCGGGCGCTGGCCGATTCCGGCATCGAGATGGTCGCGGCCATTCTCGGGAATCAATGGGAGCAGCCGGAGTCGCTCAACCTGTACGACAACCGGGATCTGTTCGCCGGCATGGTGATCGTGAACGATCCGGACCCGCTTGCAATCGGCCGGGTGAGCATCATCGCCCCGCTGGAAACCGACCCGTTGGGGCGGATGGTGCGCTACGGGCCGATCGACGAGTCCGGCAAGCTGAACCTCAACGTGCTCAGCGAGTCGGGCCTCAGCGGCCGGCGCAAGAAAGAATCGCTGATGCGCCTCCCCAACATGACCGACGAGGCGGCCGAGTCGATTCTCGACTGGCTCGACCCCGACCCTGACGCACGCCAGTCCGGGGCGGAAGTGCAATACTACGGCTCGCTCGACCCGCCCTACGCCCCTCGCAACGGGCGGATCGATTCGCTTGACGAACTGCTTCTCGTTCGCGGCGTCACCCCCTGGCTGCTGTATGGAGTCGACGCCAACCGCAACGGCCTCGTCGATCCGCAGGAAGACCTGGGCGACGGCGCGGTGAATCTCGGCTGGGCCGCCTATCTCACGGTGCACAGCCGCGAGTCGAACCGCCGTCCCGACGGACGCCTCAAGATCGACGTCAACCAGGAAGATCTCGCCGCCCTGTACGACGCCGTCGCCGCCGAACTGGACGAGGACACGGCGAAGTTCATCGTCGCGTTTCGGATGCACGGCGCGGCGACCGACAGCGGCTCCCAGGAAGAACCGGCCGGCGGCGGGTCGCAAGGCGGCTCGCAGCAAGCTGGTGGCCAACAGGGCGGTGGCCAACAGGGCGGCGGGCAACAGGGCGGCGGGCAACAGGGCGGAGGCCAACAGGGTGGAGGCCAACAGGGTGGAGGCCAACAGGGCGGCGGCCAACAAGGCGTAGGACAACAGGGCGGTGGCCAACAGGGCGGCGGGCAACAGGGCGGTGGGCAACAGGGTGGTGGGCAGCGCGGTGGTGGCGGCGGCCGCGGCGGTCGGGCCTCGTTTGGCGCCGCAACGAACGCCCAACTCGCCGCCTCCCGCCTGATGCTCGCGGCGGTTTTCGCGCAGGCCGGATCCTCCCAAGGAACAGCCGACATGCGCGGCGGATTGGACCTGTCCGGCGGCGGGTCGGAGACGATCATCTCGTTGTACGACCTGGTCGGGATCACGGTCAGCATCTCGCCGACGCCCAACGAAGGAGAAGAGACCGAAGACCAGATTCTCGAAAGCCCGTGGAGCGCCGACGCCGACGAACTCGCCGGCCGATTCGCCCTCGCGGAGGAACTCCTCACGACCTCGACCGAAGAAGTCATCGAAGGCCGCATCAACATCATGCGCGCCCGCCGCGAAGTGCTGTTGAGCATCCCCGGAATGCGGGAAGACACCGTCGAGGCGATCCTCGGCGCGCAGGCGGCGCTCGGTTCGGCCGGCATCGACTCCACCGGAACGCGCGGCACGACCGCCTGGCTGCTGGGCGAGGGACTCGTCGATCTCGCGACGATGCGCGGACTCGACCCCTTCATCACCGCGAAGGGAGACGTGTACCGCGTGCAGGCGGTCGGCTTCATCGACGGCGGCGGACCGATCTGCCGGCAGGAAGCGATCATCGACGCGACCGAATTCCCCCCCCGTATTCTCGGCGTCCGCGACCTGACCAGCCTCGGCCGCGGATACACACAAGAACAGTTGCTCGGAGGATGGTGAATGGGAAACGAAAATGCCGCGTCGCAAGACGCCTCGGCAATCCTCGCAATGAGATGCGACGATGCGGTGACACACGCCGTAGGACGGAATTGAATTCCGTCCGAGGCGCCTCGGCCCATCACGGGAACTTCGAAAGCGGGCGGGCACGACGGAATCCAATTCCGTGCTACCCACCCAATTCGATCTTGTGGTTTTCCGTAGGATGGATTGGCAATCCGGCAGTGAGGCCTCAACGTCGCCGGAAGTCGATCGATCTGCCGGCTCGCTTGCCGTTGGAAGGATTGCCAATCCGTCTTACCACGTTCCGACCTCCAATTTCAGTCTTGACGACGCCGTAGGACGGAATTGTATTCCGTCCGTCATTCGAACCGCTCGCATTCGTTGACGACTGTCATCGCGGTCGGAATCAATCTCCGATGGAAAGTCTCACCGGCGGACGGGCACGACGGAATACAATTCCGTCCTACCCGCCCGTGCGATCGACCCACAAGATCAAGGTTGAAGAGGTACTACCCGCCCGGTCATCGAGCCAGGTTGAATTGTGGTGAGAGCAACCGGCACCCACCATATCTTGTGGCCCCAAAGAGCACTTGTCACAACCGCGGCGATTCGCGAAGGTAAGTAGGTATGGCTGAATTCATCGGACTCGACTGGGAACGCCAGCACCTCATCGGCCTCGACGCGCAAACCGCGAAGGGACGGGTCCGCGTGCGCCAATGCTTCCGCATGGCATGGCCGGAGGAACTCGCCTCCGATCCCGCGGCCACCGGCCAGTGGCTCAAGCGGGAACTCGCCAAGCTGGGGGTGAAAGCCAAGCAGGTGGTCGTGTCGCTGCCTCGCGAAGAGGCGGTGGTTCGCCAGCTCGACGTGCCCGACGTTCCCGACAGCGAATTGCCGGAACTGGTCCGCCTGCAGGCGGAGACCAAGTCGGCCTCGTCGCTCGACCGGTTGGTGCTCGATTTCCTTCCCTTGCCGAAATCGACCGAGGCGCCCGGCCGGCAGGTGCTGCTCGTCACCATTCCCCGCGAAAAAGTCGATCGCTTGAAGGGGGTGATCGACGCCGCGGGACTCGAACTGGTGTCGATCGGCATCAGCCCGGTCGGGGCCGCGGAGATCATCGCCCGCACGGACCGCACGCAGGCCGCCTCGGGCGAGACGACGCTGGTCGTCGCCCGCACGGGCAAGCGCGTCGAAATCTCGCTGGTGCGGCAGAACCAGTTGCTGTTCACCCACTCGACTCAGCTTCACGGCGAAGACGACGAATCCGACAGCCGGGCCGCTCTCGCCGAAATTCGCCGAACGCTGGGCGCGCAGGCCCGGGTCGACGCCGCGATGAACGTCGCCCGCGTGCGGATCATCGGCAGCGAAGACGAGAACAGCAGCCTCCGCCGTCTCCTCGAAGAGCAACTCGAATGCGTGGTGCTGGCGATCGACCCGCTCGTCGACGCGCCCGTCTCCGTCGATGCCAGCGACGGCTCGCATCGGCATTCCGCCTATGCCGGTCCGCTCGGCATGTTGCTCGCGCAGCAGGGGCCGCTCGTTCCGGCGATCGATTTCCTGCATCCGCGGCAACCGATCGTCCGCCGCGATTTGCGGAAGGCGAAGATCGCCGCCGCCGCCGCCGCCGCGGTGCTCGTCGTCGGGGGCCTCGCCTTCAACACCTGGTGGAGCGTCCGCGGGCTGAACGAGCGGATCGCCGTGTCGGAGGCCGAGTCGCAACGGATCTCCAAGGCGCTGGAAGACGGCAAGGCGGGCATCGAGGCGGCCGTCGTGGTCGACGATTGGAACCGCCGCACGGTCGATCCGCTGGCCCGTCTCGTCGACGTCGCCGCCGCCCTCCCCGGCAACGAGCGGCTGTTCCTCACGCGCTACGCGCTGGTCGCGGCGAGCGGCACGGGGGCGCCGCGGATCGACGGCGTCGGCCTCGCCAGGGAGCGGCAGGACGTGCAGAAGCTCACCGACGATCTCCGTGCCCGGGACTACGGCGTCTTGACGCCGACGATCGGCGCGGAGGCCGCCGACAAGGACTATCCCTGGAAGATGGAACTGCGGCTGAACCTCCCCGTGGAGCCTCCCGCCGTCACTCCGCCGACCGGCCAGCGGACCGTCCGCGGCGGGCGCTGACTTCGACTTCCCTCGTCACTCGTAACCGCGATCGATTCGTCATGCAGAAACGCGAACGCATCCTGCTCTTCGTCGTCGTCGCGCTGGCCTTGGGGTGGTTCATCATCCCCAAGGCCCACGGACTCCTCGTCGGTCCGGTCGCGGAACGCGAGCAGCGGCTCGCCGCTCTTCAAGAGCGGCTGAACAAGCAGCGCGTCGACGAAACGAAGCTGCTGGTCGCCGGGCGAATTCTGGAGGCCGCCCGCGCCCGGTCGCTGCCCCGCAACGTCGACGACGCGCAACGGCTGTACGGCGACTGGGTCTACGCGCTGGCGGACATCGCGGACTTCGATGGGATCGCCGACTCGGATGGGCCGCGTGGGCCGGAAGTGAAGGCGGCCTCGCGCAAGCTGCACGGCAGCGTCTTCACGGCGGTCTCGGTGACAGTCGCCGCGAACGCGACGCTCGAGCAGTTGGGGCGGTTTCTGCACGCCTTCCATCGGACGGACCTGCCGCACCGCATCGACGCCATCGAACTGACCGCCACCGGGGACAAGCCGGATCTGCCGGTCGCCGTGAAGCTGACGGCGACGGCGCTGGCGTTCCGCGACGGGCCGGACCGCGCGTATCTGTTCCCCCGCACCACGCTCGCCGCCGATCTGAAATCCGATCGGAAGACGCTCGAGGTCGCCGAGACCGAAGGCTTCCCCGACAAGCCCGATTTCCGCGTCCGCATCGGCCGCGAGTATCTCACCGTGACCGCGATGGAAGGGAACCGCTGGACGGTCGCCCGCGCCGTCGACGATACCCGCCCGCAGTCGCACGACGAGGGGGACTACCTGGAACTGGCGCCGATCAATCCCGGCTTCGCCGACGTCGCCCCCGCGGATTACTACGGCAAGCTGGCGAAGAACTCGCCCTTCGCGAAGCCGCAGCCGAAGGTCGATGATTACAAGCGTCCGGACCCGCCCCCGGATCGCGGCACGCGAGTCGCCTCCGTACCCACTCGACGGGATCCGCCCCCCGAGCCCGATCCCGCCGCGAAGTTCACCTACTTCGGCAGCTTCGTCCAATACGACGAACGCCCGCAGGTGCGGCTGTACGATCGCCGCAACGGCGAGTTGACCGTCCTCCACGAAGGAGAGCGGTTCGAGATCGGCACGATCGAAGGGAAAGTCGCGTCGATCGATTACGACCACGTCGTCATCACGAACCACGAGGGCACCTACCGGCTGCCGTTGGGCGAGACGCTGGTCTACATGGAGAAGGTCGCCGGTCCGCCGGCATCCGCGATCGCCGCGCGGGCCTCCGATTCGCGACGACGGCCGGACGACGCTCCGGTTCGGGACGACCACGTCGCCGGTCCGCCGGAGCCGCCGACGGTCCCGGTCGAACTGCCGGCGCCCGCGGATGGTCCCGACGGCGGCGAGCCGATCAAGGCGGAATCCGCGCTCGACGCGGCGCGGCCGCCGAATGGCGCGGACGCCCCCGAGCCGGCCGAAGAGGCCGACCCCGACGAAGCCCCGCCGACCAACACCGACGCGCGGTTCGTCGCCGAAGAGGCCGAAACCGTCGACGCGGCGGATCCCCCCCTCACCTCGACCGCCGCCGAAGAGCCCGACGCCCGCTGAGTTCGTGGCGACCCGCTTCAGCGGGTCTCTTCGCGACCGCGCGGCGACCCCATGCGAAGACCGGTCACGAATACTCCGTCGAAGTCGAAGTTGAGGGTTGACCGATAGGGCGGATCGTCGATCCGTGCGCGGGCTTCGCATGTTCGTCGCGAAGTCGCCTTTCGATTTTCCGACACGAAACATCCCCGGGAGTCGCACACCATGCACCGCACCGCTTTCACGTTCGCCGCGCTGGCGAGTCTCGCCTGTTCGTCCGCCGCCATCGCCGCCCCGGATGACTGGGCGGAAGGAAGCGCCGGCCCGTTCCGCGGGCACGCCACCTACGACGGCGCGAACTCGACCGATTACAACCGCGCCGGCCAGCTCCGCTGGCGGAACCGCGGCGTCGGCGACTGGCGCGACGCCGACGGCAAGCCCCAAGGGAACAAGCCCTACGCCGTCGCGGCGATAGCCGCCGGCGTGGGGACCGCGCCGGTCGAATGGGACGTCACCGCGCTCGTGCGCGACTGGGCTACCGGCAAGCTCCGCAACAAGGGAGTACTGCTCCGCAACGTGCAGGGGGGAGGCACCGTCGATTTCCGCAGCCGCGAAGTGCGGGACGAAGCCGTCCGCCCCAAGCTGATCGTCGTCATCGGCAGCCGTCAGCGAACGTTCGAGGCGGTCGCCGACACGCACCTCGAACCCTCGACCTACCGGCCGCAGGGGAACGGCGAGAAGCTCGCGGTCGCGGGGGATCAGCCGGTGCTGATCCGCTTCGACCTGAGCGACCTGCAGCCGAATCAGCGGATCGCGCGGGCCTCTCTGCGGCTCGTGACGTACCGGCAGTCGGGCGGCGGCGGCGAGGTGGGCGTGTTCCGCTGCGATCACGGGGAAGAGTTCGAAGACGCGCCGCCGAAGCAGGGACTGGCCGCGAAGTATCCAAACGACGAGGGCATCGAGAAGGACGCGGACGTGATCTTCGCCACCGGCTTCGAGTCTCCCGAGTGGGTTAAGGAATGGAGCCACGTCGACGCCCGGCTGAAGAACGACACGGTCGACTCGCACCCGGAAACGAAGTTCGAGCCGCTCTCGGGCAAGGCGAACCGCATCCGCCTCGCCAAAGGCGGACTGACGGCGATGAACACCATCTACAAGTTCAAGGACGAGATCGGCGAAGAGCCGGAGGAGATTTTCTTCCGCTACCACCTCCGCTTCGGCGACGACTGGGTTCAAACGGTGCAGGGCGGAAAAATGCCCGGCATCAGCGGCACCTACGGCCGGGCCGGCTGGGGCGGACGCAAGGTCAACGGCAAGGACGGCTGGTCCGCCCGCGGGAGTTTCAACACGACGATCCCCGCAGGAAACCCGCTCGAGAAGACGCAGCCGTTGGGATTCTACTGCTATCACGCCGACATGCCCACGACCTACGGCGACATCTGGATCTGGAACCAGGGCTACCGCGGGTTCCTCGAAAACAACCGTTGGTACTGCATCGAGCAGCACGTGAAGCTCAATTCGTTGGGCGGCACGGGCGAGAAGGGGAACAACGATGGCGAACTCCGCACCTGGATCGACGGCCGGCTGGCATTCGAGAAAACCGACCTCCGCTTCCGCGACGTCGACCGGTTGAAGATCGAGCAGGTGTGGATGAATATCTACCACGGCGGAACGGTCCCCTCGCCGATCGAGTGCCACGCCTACATCGACAACGTGGTGATCGCGAAGAAATACATCGGCCCGCTCGCGACGACGGCGGCTGAGTGACAACCGACGCCATTCGCACTACTACGTCTTCAAGATCGAGATTGTCGGTTCGTCGGAATCGAGTTCGACGCGGCGGCGCCGTAGGGCGAACTTCAGTTCGCCGTGCGAAGCCCGCGCCGGGAACCCAACAAGTCGCGCCGATTCTCGCTGATTTTCCCCGAAGGTGTGTTCGGCGGCGAACGAGCAGCCGATTCGTGTTCGCGACCTGGTCTGGTGACCCATCCGCCATGGACTCGCCGATCATCATCCGCTTCCCATTCACGATCGACGAGGCCCTCACGGGGTTTCAATTGCACGATTGCCACGGTGGCGGGTTCATGCGTCGGCAGGTCGCGCGAATTCTCAGCGGGGGACTTGACGTCGGCGGCATCGCAGTCGCATTCCGCCCGCACCTGATGTTCATGGGGATGATCGCAATCATGTTCAGCTGCATGTTCTTCGGTTTGTGCGGTAGCGGTTTGAGGCGATCGTTTTTCCTCAAGCAGGTTGCCGAGAGCCCTGTCGCCGGTTCGGATATCGAGTACGACGCGCTCGATGACCGGCTCGTCACGAAAACCCCCGGCAGTTACTCGGAAACGTATTGGAGCCGATTTGTAAAACTCATCGTCGTGCCGGGCGGTGTTTTGCTCTATCGCGACGGGGGGAACTACGATTGGCTTCCCCGCCACGGCTTCGCGAACGAGATCGACTACGAACATTTTCTCGACCTTGCCCGCAGCCGCATCGAAAACGCAATCCAAGTGAACTGATGCTGCTCCACTCGCAAGGAACTCTGCTGATGCAATTCTCGTTCTCCCGGGTCGTAGTCGTTTTGCTCGCGATGTCGACCGTTGCGGTCGCCGCCGAGCCGGCCGCTTCCGACGCGCGCCGCGGCAAGACCGCGCTCTCGAAGCTGGCCGCCGAAATGAAGCCCGGCACGTGGGCCGAACTCGAAACCGAAATGCCCGACCGCCTGTGGAACGCCCCGCCTCCGTCCAAGGGGCTGCACATCGGCACCTGGTCCGACGACGCCCACTGGGACAGTCGCACCGGCCAGTTCCTGTTCTTCGGCGTCCGGCAGACGCGGAAGTTCATCGCCTATTCCGAACAGACGAACGCCTGGCGGGCGATCGACTTCGAGGGAAAGGAAGACGCGCCGGAAGTCGCGCAGAAATTCGGCCATCCCTATTCGGTCAACGGGTTCGACCCGGCGCGCGGCCGCTTCTACACCAGCCTCCACCGTTACGACTTCGCCAGCGGCGAGTGGAGCAAGCTGCCCGAGCCGCCGCACATCGGCAGCGCCGGTTCGATGTGCTACGAGTATTCCTCGGCGCACGATGGTCTGCTGCGGCTCGCGCGGCCGGGCACGTTGCAGCTCTTCAGCGAGCGGGACCAGAAGTGGGAAACGCTGGGGAACATCGACGTTCACGGTTACCACAGCTTCGCCCGCCACAACCCCTTCCGCGACGAGGTGCTGTTCGCCGGCGGAAACGATTCGCAGGCGGTCGTCATTCTCTCCAAAGACGGCGCGACGAAGCGGATGAAGGACTTTCCGGTGAAATTGACCGTCCGACTGGGCGTCGTCACGGTCGATCCCGCCTCGGGCCGCTACCTGATGGTCGGCAGCGACCGCGAGTTCTTCGAGTTCGACGCCGAGAAGAACGAATACCGCCGCATCGAAGGGGAACTGCCCTGGGGCCGCACGACTCCCAAGGCGGCGTTCATCCGCGAATACGGCGTGACGATGTGGGCGGATGAGAAGGTGCTGCTCTACAAGCACGATGCGCCGCGGCCGAACGGGAATTGACGAACCGAGACCGGCAAGACAAACTGGATGCATCGCAGCCTATGAAACGCCTCCACGGGTGGGGTGAACCGATGGCGAAGAGCGTCCAGCAAAAGATCGAGCGGTCGCCGGAGGAGCTGGCCCGCCTCCGCGAACTGCGCGAGCGCTATCAGCGTGAGAAGCCGTCCATCGCGGACTTGGAAGCCCGAGGGGCGGAATTCGCCACGCTGGGCGAGGTCGTCCTGCTGCGCTGTCTCGCCGATGAGTTGAGAAAGGAACGCGAACGCCAGGGGCTCACCCGCGAACGATTGGCCGAGCGACTGCACCTGAGCGCCGAGGCGCTCGCCCACGTCGAGGCCGGCACGGTCGGCAAACTGACGCTCGGGACACTCTTTCGGATCGCCCACGCCCTCGGGAAGGAGACACCTGCTCCCTTGTCGAAAAGGTCGGTTGAGCGCGCTGCCGCGAACCGGCACGACAACGACGGATAGAATCCCAAGGAACCGGCCGCGGCGCTCCCGCGCTCCGCGGCTCAGTTCAACGAGGTCTTATCGCCCATCGCTCCGCAGAGCCTCCGCGACGAGCGATAGGACCGTAATCGTCATCCCTCACAAGCCGCCCTATGAAATACGCCGCCGTCACACTTGGTATCATTGCCGTGCTTGGCGTCGTTGGCGTCCTCGCATACCGATACTTCACACCTCGCAACGACGATTTCGGCGGGTTCCGTGATTGGGTGAAACACCCCGACTACAAACAGGCTTCCGCTGACTACTTCGCCGCGCGGGAATCGCTGGAAGTCCCCGACGACATCTCGGCTGACGAAATCCAGCAAATGGTCGATCGTCTGTTCGTCCAAAAGGACGAGGACTTCAACTTCGACCGCCTCAAGCTGGTTGGTGAAAAAGCCGTCCCGGCGCTAATCAAGGCGCTTGACGACCCAAAGACCACTTCGACGCAATTTGGTGATGGCGGCCACGCGCTCGACGCAAACTCACCTTTCGAGCGAATTGTCGACCTCTTGGACCCGATCGGACCCGCCGACGCCGCACGGCCGCTTGCGACGTACACGGAGCACGAAGACGACCACTTCCGCAAACACGCGGCCCTAGCGCTTGGCAATATCGGCGCCTCTGAATGCGTCGCGCCGATGCTAAAGGCTTTAGACGATGACAACGACTACGTCCGGTCCTATGCGATGATGGGGATCCAACGGGGCCTCAAGGCCGAGCGATGCACCACAGACTTCCTCGACGCGATGTTTCCGGCGCTAACGACGCTGCTGAACCGCGATGACAGATCCATCAGCGGCACGGCGCCAGAATTGTTGCTCGCAATCGACACGGATCGTGCGATGCCGGTTCTGTTGTCGCCAGAGTACTTCACCAACGAGAACAAGGAGGTTCACTACATCCTTCGGGCATTGAATGCATCCGGCCACAAGGTCCCCCACGATACTCTCTTGCCATTCCTTCGAGCGGCGAAACCCCTCATTGGGAAATATCCTCACGATTACGACTATGCCGAAGCACTCATTGCTTACGCCCACAACCCGGATGCTTCAGCAGAGTCGACCTTCCGGACCGAATTGAACTCGTCCAACGAGAAAGTCCAAGCAGCTGCGGCAGAGGCATTGGCGGTGTTATCTGGTATTGCAAGCGCTCGTGAGGTCGTCTTCGACGCATTGGAAAAACAGGGATTTGATCGATTGCCTCCGCCTCAAAGGCATTACTACGCCGTTGTCATTTACGACGCCGAAGTCAACAATGGCGGCCACTCACAATACTTCGTGAATTCATCCGGCGACCATTGGAAATCGGCCCTCGAGGGCCTGAAAGGAATTGGCGCGAATGCACGTGCAAGGATTCTGCACGACGCTACTGCGTTGTTCGGGGCTGGTGGACCATCCACGGACAAGGATTTTCGCCACGGCCAACTCGCGAGCTTTTCCAAGCAACAGGATGAATCGCTTGACAACCTGGATAGCCGGTACTACTCGTGTGATGAGAATATTGAGGCTCTTCTCGCCCAGTACGCGATTGAGAACACGGAGCACTTTACCGCAAGAAAGGATGAATGATAGAGCATTGCTCCGGCGCTAGCACTATTTCCGGTGGGCCGCGTGCCTGGTGAGACTTTGAGTTCGCTCATCCTTGGTGTCGCATGCGTCAAGTCGCGAAGCACCGGATTTGGATCGGGAACGCGGGCGATTTGCGCGATCCGCGCGGCGTCATGGCAGCCGGTGTCGAAGCGGTCGTGGAACTCGCCGACGACGAACAGATGGCTTGGCTGCCGCGCGATCTCGTTCGGCTGCGGTTTCCGCTGTCCGATGGCGGGCAAAACGGCGAATGGCTGGTGCGCCTCGCCGCCCATTCCGTCGCGGCGCTTTTGAGGGATAGCGTACCGACGTTGGTATGTTGCGGTTGCGGCCTCAATCGGTCACTCTGTGTCGTGGCCGGCGCGATCGCGGTCGCCGAGGGTCGATCGTTCGACGAAGCGCTGATCGAAGTCGCCGACGCGGGGCCGGCTGATGTGTCACCCGGGCTACTCGCCGAGTTTCGCGCAGTGCTGAGTTCCTGACTGCGGGGTCGCCTGGGAATGCAGACCTTGGGCCGACATCGCGCCGGGCGCCACTGGCTTGCCAGTTCATCGACGTTGGTCCCTTTTTTGCCGCATCGCGAATACTGCTTGAAGATGCCCGCGAACGTGGCAAAATGGCTCGTGGATCGGCCATCCTTGTGAACCGCCGCCGGGGTTTGCTCGGCTTTGCCGCCGGTGCAGGCACGCGAGACGGATCCCTCGGAACGTGCAAGGTTTCGCATCGTCGGAACATCAAGGACGCCGCGTTCTCGATCGACAGAGCACTGGCAAGCCAATGGCACGCGGGCGCTCGCCCAACTCGTCAGGGGGTTTCTGGATGCAGGCTCGGCAGCAGGAACTTCTGTCGCCCGAGAAGCTTCAACTCTTCGCGGCGGCCCTTTCGGGACTCTCGCCGGAGGAGGTCCGCAAGTCGAAGTCCCTGTATCTCCGGAATGCGATCGCCGAGTACCGGGCGATGCAGGCGAGCCTTGAGGGTTTCGCCCAAGCCCAGGGTTGTCTCTCGATCATTCCGATCTTCTGGCCGATCATCGGGGCCCCCGAAACGCATGATGGACGCACAGTTGCGATTGACTCGGGATCGCATTCGCAACGCGATCGAGGTCTGGAGGGATGATCTGAATGGAGAGAAGTTCGACGCGTTCGGTGATGAATTCCCCCCCTGATCCGCTTCGCCGGGCTTGATCCTTGCCCCGTCGCCCACTCCCTTCCTTTCCCTGGTGACGGATACGAAACGTCGTTCGTATGGCGGCCAGTCCGACGAGCAGCACACATTCGAAACGACGCCGCGCCGGTCGCGGCGGTTCGCGCGCTTCGCGTGAGTCCCGCTCACCAGGTCCGCTCCGGCGGAGCGGGCCTACAGGATCGGCACGTGCTCGAACTCGTCTCCCAGTACGCGGCGGCTGTCGCAGGCGAGCCAGCGGTCGAGCAGCGTCGCGTACACCTGGCGGAAGTCGGTGTGGTGCTTAAGGTCGCCGGAATCGAGATCGCCGTCCGCGAGGCTCGGGTGCTCGCCGATCGGCCCCCCCTTCACCTTCGGACCGGCGACGAACAGGCATGACCCCGCGCCGTGGTCGGTCCCCTTGCTGCCGTTCTCGGCGACGCGGCGGCCGAACTCGGAAAAAGTGAGCAGCACGACGCGGTCGGCGTCGCCGGATGCGTTCAACTGATCGAAGAACGTGCCGATTCCCTGGGCGACGGTCGTCAGCAACTGGTCGTGGTCGCTCCGCTGGTCGCCGTGCGTGTCGAACCCGTCGATCGCGACGTAGAACAATCGCGTGCCGAAGCCGGCGGCGATCATCTTCGCGACGAGCGACAGTTCGTAGACGAGGCCGCTGCGATCATTCTTGTAATTTCCGCCGACGAAGCGGTAGCTCGCCTCGGGGAGTTCGAAGTCCTCCGTCATGATGGCGCCGAGCCGCTCGATCGAGGAGTAGGTCTCGAGCGAGGCGCGGCGGACGAAGTCGAGCGGGTTGCCTCCCGCGGGGCGGTTCGCGGCGGTGATGTCCTCGATGAGCTTGCGTCGCGGAGAGGCGCTCCGGGCCGTTTCGCCGTCGTTCTTCTTACGGCCGGGCGGTTCGATCGCGCGGGGAAAGCCGTCATCCTTCGGCCGGTGGCCGAAGAACTCGTCTCCCAGGTCGAGGCCGAACGGGCGATCGGTATTGAACGACGGAACGCCGGTGGACGAGCCGCGCATCGCCCGCGGCAGTTCTCCCTGCCCGAGGTGGAACGCGGGAATGCCGCCAGCTTGGAATTTCAACTCGCCGAGCGAGCGGCCGAGCCAGCCGCTGGTGACGCGGCCGGCGGGATCGGCGGACTGCCAGACGTCCATCGACTCGAAGTGCGAGCGGTTGGGGTTGGGAT
>JBBDNT010000199.1:0-19217 GCA_040877445.1 Planctomycetaceae bacterium | reverse complement strand
GAACCCAACAACCCGCGCGGTGGAATAGATCAACGCTCTGGTCAAGCAGTGGCACGACTCAAAAGCACGCTTGATCCCGATGCCGTCGTTGCTATACTGGGGATCGCCCGCGCAAGTGGCGGAATTGGCAGACGCGCCAGGTTGAGGGCCTGGTGGGGGTTACACCCCGTGGAGGTTCGAGTCCTCTCTTGCGCATCGAGTGGGTTGCAGGCCCCCGACTTCGCGGAACCTTCACCGGGGAGAAGTCACGATGGGAGCGATCATTCCAAGAGTCGCGTTCGCGGGGGCCGTGCTGGCGATTGCGGGCTGCGGAGGAAGTGCGGAGCAGGAGGCGGTCCGGACCTACCTGCGCGAGAACCTGGATTCCGGAACGGTTGAGGAAGTGCGTTGGTGGGAGCCGGTTCCGCTGGCGGGTTCGTTGCGGCATCAGCATCACGCATGGACGTTCCGCACCGCCGATGCGAACTGGGAACCGGTGGGATTAGAGACCGGCAAGGGCGTGCGGTTGAAGTATCGGGCTGGGAATCGGGCGGGCGGAACCGACCTTGAGGACGCGACTTTCTTCGTCGCGAACGGGCAGGTGTTCGACGTCGTGGCGTCGGTCGATTTCCGGCCTCCGGGTCAGTCGATGGAGCAGTACATCGCCGAGTTTCAGGCCGACCCCCGGCACGGCGACGAAATCCGGCGAGACGTGCAGGAACGGGATTGGCGGCGCGCCGGGAAGAAACAGGGGGCCGAAGCGTTCATGGACGAGTTGATGCAAGCCGGCGCGAACCCGCCGCAGAAGTGAAAACGAAAACGGCCGCATCGACCTGTGAAGTCGATGCGAGGCGGAACAGCCGAAGGGAGATTGCCAGCGGAGGACTCACAAGACCGGCCGAACCAGAAGGGAAAAGTGATTGAAGACACGCACCCTTCTGGCCGGTCGCAGCAAGGTCTAGCGGTAGGCATCGACGAGTACCGGTTCAAGTGCGCGATGGGTTTCGCCGTGCCCAAAATCACTTCCTCGACTCTCGCGGAACTGCTCGGCCAGCAAGGCTTCTCGCGCCTGAAGTTGATTGCCGAGAAACAGCAGCACAAGAAGATCAAGAGCGAACAAATGGGACCGGAAGGGGCGAGCGATCGGTGAAAGCCCGTCCTCGCGCGATCGTCCGCGAGGCATCGGTCGTTCCGACGATACGGGCGGCCCAGGTCACGACGCCGCGGCTACGGGCGGCTTCGGATCTTCGACCGGCGGCTCGGCCGTCTTGATCCAGCACCGCAGCACTTCCGCCACGCTCCATGCCTGCGCGCAGCAGCCGCGGGGGGTGTAGGGGGCGTCGGCGTCGAAAATTTCGCTGATCGAGCCGATGCACGCCTCGCCGAGGTGGTCGTCGAAGCCCTCCAGGAATTCGCGGGCGATTCGCCTCCGGTCGGGGTACACGTTCAGCCAGGCGTCGATGAACGGCCCGATCAGCCACGCCCAGACCGTCCCCTGATGATATGCCGCGTCCCGGGCGCGCAGGTCGCCTGTGTAGATCGGCTTGTAGTCGGGGTGCCCCGGCGCCAGCGAGCGCAACCCCATCGGGGTCAACAGCCGTTCGCGGACGGCCTCGACCACCGGCCGCCAGCGCGGTTCGTCGAGTACCGGGTGGGCGAGCGACAGGGCGAAGATCTGATTCGGCCGGCAGGCGGGGTCGTCTCCCTCCGGTCCGTCGACCAGGTCGTACAAGTAGCCCCCGTCGTCGTACCAGAAGCGCTCGTTGAACGAGTCGCGGGTGCGTTCCGCGTGTTGCGCGAATTCGTCCGCGGATCCCGCTTCGGGATATTCGCGGAGCCAGCCTTCCAGCAGCTTGAGCGCGTTGTGCCACAGCGCGTTGATCTCGACCGCCTTCCCGCGCCGCGGCGTGACCACCCAGTCCCCCACCTTGGCGTCCATCCAGGTGAGTTGATAGCCCTCTTCTCCCTGGCGGAGCAGTCCGTCGGCCGGATCGACGCCGATTTGGAACCGCGTCCCCGCGAGGTGCTGCCGGGCGATGTCGACCATCTTCGGCAGCAGCGTCCGCAGCGTGTCGCGGTCGCTGGTGGCGGCGACGTAGCGGTCGAGCGCGTGGAAGAACCACAGCGTCGCGTCGGCGGTGTGATAGAGCCCTTCGCACTCCCCCTCGGGGAACATGTTGGGAATGAGACCGTCGCGGACGTAGTGGGCGAAGGTCCGCAGTAGGTAACCCGCTTCGGACTTGCGGCCCGTGCACAGGGTGAGGCCTTCGAGGCTGATCATCGTGTCGCGGCCCCAATCGGTGAACCAGTGATAGCCGGCGATCACCGTGCGGGCCTCGTCGCCGGCGGCGTGCGCCCACGCGGCATCGGAAGTGCGGCCGGCGGGTTGAATGAGGAACTGGTCGGCGGCGAGCACCAGTTCGTCTCCCATGCCGCCGTCGCCCTGCGAGTCGGCCATGCGGATCAGCCGTCGCCGTCGCTCGTGCTCGACGGCGAGCGCCGCCTCCGGAGGAAGCGACTCGATGACGTTCCAGCTTTCCGTCGAGGCGACCAGCGACGCTTCATGGCCGTCTTCCAGGTCGACGCGAAAGTAGCCGGGACTCCACAACTGCCCCCGCGACTGGTATCCCCGGCGGCGCTCGATGCGGAACAGCAGCTCCGGCAGCGTCCGCCGTTCGAACGTGAACGCGCACCGTTGCCCGAGAATCTTCAGTCGCAACGGCGCGCGGTGCTCGTCCGGCGTGACTTCGTACCGGTCGCCGTACACCCGGAGTTGGAACTCATTCGGCAGCGGCGTGTCGACGGAGGCGTCGTGCGAGCGGTAATGGATGGCGGGCAGCAGTTTCAACCGCACCGGCCCGTCGCCCGACAGCAGCCGATAGGTCACATGGACCGTGTTCTGCTCGTGGGGCATGAGAATTCGCTTTTCGAGTTCGACGCCTCCCACGTCGAACCGCCAGACCGGCAGTCCGTTTTCGAGGCGGAACTCGCGCAGATGGTCCGCCCCGTGCACGGACAGACTTTCATCGCCTCGTTCCTCTCCGCCGAGATCGACCGTGCGGCCGTCCGGCAGGCGGACGCGCTCCGCGACGTGCGCCAGCAGCAACATCCGGCCGAGAGGAGCGGCGAGCGCGGAGATCAGCAGTCCGTGATAGCGGCGCGTGGGGACGCCGGCGATCGTTCCGGAGGAGTAACCCCCCAGGCCGTTCGTCACCAGCCATTCCCGCGTGAGGAGGCGCTCGTGATCGATGCCGTCGTGCGGATCGAACCGCAATCGTCGGAGAACGTTGGTCATGATGACGACTCCTCGTCGGGTCCGCGCTCATGAGGCCCGGTCTTCCCCGCGTCGTTCCGCTCGGGCGATTCGACCCGCTGAAGCGGGTCACTACGAACGGGGGCGAGCAGGACGGCCGCGTGTCCCGGGATTCGCCAGTTTTCCTCGGTGTCCAACGCCGCCGTCCCCGTCCCCCCGTAAGCGAAGTCCTCGCTCGACCAGAGGATTTCCCACTCGCAACCGCCCGGCGGGGCGAGCAGCGGCTCGGGCGCGGGGTCGAAGTTCAGGTCGACCGCGAAGTTCACGAACAGCAACCGGTCCATTCCGTCGGCCGCGAAGAACCGCAGCACGAACGCCCGCTCTCCCAGCACCGCGCCGTCCACGCCTCCGCAGCGACGCGCGCTCAACACCGGATCCACCCGCCGCAGTCGCAACAAGTCGCGGTGCATCTGGTAGATCGCCGCGTACCGGCTCCGCTCGCCGAAGTCGAGCTTGCAGCGGACGAAGGTCGCAGGGTCGGCCGGATCGGGCAGCCGGGCCTGGATCTCCGGACTGGCGATGCTGCGGAATTGCTTCAGGAACTCGCGGCGGCCCGCATGCACCTGCCGCGCCAGTTCCTCGCGGTGATCGGCGAAAAAGAAGAACGGCGCCGAGGCCGCGAACTCCTGCCCCTGGAACAGCATCGGCGTCTGCGGCCCCAGCAGCAGCAACGCGGTCAACGCCCGGTGGCAGCCGGCGCTGGCGAACTCGTGGCAACGCAGTCCCCTGCAGGTATTCGCGACCTGGTCGTGGTTCTGAATGAAATGCACGAACTTCTCCGGCGGCAGATCGAGCGCCGGCGTCCCCCGCCGCTGCTTTTGCCATTTGTACCATTGCCCCTGATACAGAAAGCCCCACTTCGCCGCCGAGACGAACTCCTGCGCGCTGCCGCGATAATCGGTGTAATACGCCTCGCTGCGGCCGGAGAGCAATACCATCGCGGCGTGATGGAAGTCGTCGTTCCAGAGCGCGTCCATGCCGCATCCGCCCGGTTCGCGGTGCGGAGCGTCGTCCGCCGAAACGCCGCGCGCGGCTCGCGATTCGGGAAACGCGGCGGGCTGTCGCCCTTCCACCATCCGCTCGATTCTTTCGTCGACCGGCGGTTTGACGAACCACACGTCCTGCGGTTCGTTCTCGGCGACGACGAACGTCCGCCGGTCGCCCGCCGCCGCGCGCACGCGGGCCGTCACTTCCTGCAGGATGTGCGGCGTCGAATCGTCATAGACGTTCTGCGTGGCGTCGAGCCGGAGGCCGTCGAGGTGGAACTCGTCGATCCAGTAGCCGGCGTTCTCGATGAAATACCGCCGCACCGGTCCGCGGCCGGGGCCGTCGAAGTTGAACGCCGGTCCCCAGTCGGTCTTGTGCTTCCGGCTGAACCAGGCCCGGCTGAACCGCGGCAGAAAGTTGCCGTCCGGACCCGCGTGATTGTAGACCACGTCGAGAATCACCCCGATGCCCGCGCGGTGCGCCGCGTTCACGAAGAATCGGAAATCGTCCGGACCGCCATACAAGCGCGTCGGCGCGAAGAAGTTCACGCCGTCGTAACCCCAACCGAAGCGGCCGGGGAAGTCCGCGACCGGCATCACCTCGATCATGGTCGCGCCCAACTCGGCGAGCGCGGGCAACTCGCACGCGGCGGCTTGCCACGTTCCCTCCGGAGTGAACGTGCCGACGTGCAGTTCGTACAGAACGATTTCCGACTCGGGGACGCCGCGCCACGCGCCGTCGGTCCAATCGAACGCCGCGGGATCGACGATTTGCGACGGCCCGTGCGGACCCTCCGGTTGAAAGCGACTGGCGGGATCGGCATAACGCTCTTCGTCGTCGAGACGGACGTAGTAAAGGTCTCCCGGAACGGCGGCGGCGATCGACCCGCTGAACCAACCCTCTCCTTCCGCCGCCAGTTCGATCCGCTCGCCTGACGCCTCGCCTCCCAGCGTGTCGAACTCGATCGCGACCCGCGCGCGGTCGGCCGCCCACACGCGAAAATGCACGCCGCCTTCCGGCTGGAGCGCGACCCCCATTGAGAGCCGCCGCCCGCCGTGCGGAAGCGCACGTTGTTCCCTCGCCGATGTTTTCGCGATCACAGGGTCTCCATTCGAGAATCAATGTGGGAAAGCCCGCCCTGTCGCTTGCGGTTTCGCGGGCCCGCGCAATGCCCTGGTCCGCCGAAACCGGCGGAGCCATTCCTGTTCCAACCTCCAAGCCTATTCGGCCCCGCGCCGATCGGGTATCAGCAGAACCCCGAGAGTTGATTCCGGAAAATGAGTGGCGGCGTGACGCTTGCGGCTTCGCGCGGGCGCCGGGGGCGGCCCGAATCAAAGCCGCCGCCGTTCGTAATACCGGCTCAGCGCGCGCACGCGGTGCACCTGGTACGCCACCGCGAAACCCAGCACCGCCAGGGCGACCGTGAAGATCACCGGGTAATGCGCCGGAACGTTCGGCTCCGGATTGGTCGCCAGCAGCACCGCGTACGACAGCAGGCAGACGCACGTCATGAACCACACCAGCCGCACGCGGAAGAACAGCCCCGACGTCACCACCAGCAGCGGATAGCCGATCAACAGCGGGCCTGGCGGCGGATCGGCGATCGTGAGCATGGCCGTCAGCAGCGCAGCGTCCGCGGCGGACCAGACGAAGCGAGTGCCGTGATCCCATCCCGGCTTGCGGGCCATCCAGGCGAACAACACCGAGACCACCGCCCAACCCGCCAACAGCCAGACGATCCGCAAGTGGTAGGCGAAGTCGACTCCGCGCATCTGGTAATTCACTTGTACGACGGCGAGCGCCCCCAACGTTCCCGCCAGGTGCGACGCCAGCGCCGGCTCCCGCCGCGCCCAGCGCCGCAACCGATCCCAGGGACCGAGCGACCGCGCTTCGACCAGTTCGCCCCGCAGGTAACGTTCGAGGTCGTCCGCCAAGTCGGCCGCGGTCGCGTAACGCCGCTGCGGATCCTTTTCCAGGCACCGCAGGCAGATCAGTTCGAGTCCCCGCGGAATCTTCGGGTCGAGCGTGCGGGGCGGAGGCGGCTCCCCCTCGATCACCTGCACCAGCGTGTCGAGCGGGTTGTCCTCCTTGAAGGGAGGGCGGCCGGTGAGCATCTCGTACAGAATCGCCCCCAGACTGTAAACGTCGCTTTGCGGGCGGATTTCCGAAACCCGCCCGGTCGCCTGCTCGGGGGCCATGTAACTCGGCGTGCCGATGATCATCCCCGTCCGCGTGTCGGTCGAGCCGGCGTCGAACACCTTCGCCAGGCCGAAGTCGGTCACGCAGGGGTTGCACTCGCCATCCAAGAGGATGTTCCCCGGCTTCAAATCGCGATGCACGATGTCTTGCTGGTGCAGATAATGCACCGCCCGCGCGACGGGGACGAGCAGCATCGCCGCCGCGACCGATTCGAGCGGGCCGTGCGCCGCGAGATGCTCGGCGAGGCTTTCCCCCTCGACGCAATCCATCGTGAAGAACGGCTGCCCGGCGTGCTCGCCGACCTCGTGAATCCCCACGATGTGCGGATGCCGCAACTTACCCGCGGCCCGCGATTCGAGATGAAACCGCCGGAGTTCGTCGGCCGACGCGAACCGGCTCGAGCGGATCATCTTGAGCGCCACGACGCGGTCCAGATCGCGCTGCCGCGCGCGGTAGACCACCCCCATCCCACCGCGGCCGATCTCGGCGAGCAATTCGTAATTGCCGAACACGGTCCCGTCGGCGATTCGCTCTTCGGCGACCGATTCGACGCCGCCTCCCGCCGGACTCGGGGCGAGATGGTCGAGCGAATCGACGCACGCCGCGAGGGCCGCGAGTTCGGGATCGTCCGCGACCATCCGCCGCGCCTGCGACACCTCCCCGCGATGCAGCGCCTCGACGTAGCGATCGAGCGCATCGAACAATCGCTGCTCGCGGTCTTCGTCGGAATCCCGCGGCCGTTGAACCGTCTCGGCCCGCGGGTCGCTCGACAGAGGGGGTGTCACGCGCGAATCCTCATACTCAACCGCCTGAAATCGAACGTCGACAGCGTACCACCTTGCCCGCAGTGAGCTCGGGCGCGACGTTTCTCCCCCCGCTGACGCGGGAGGCTCGCTATCCGCCGAAACAGACGAGGCGGCCGTCTAGAAGCGAAACCAGCGCGCGGCCTTCCCGGTCGAGCGCGAGTCCCCACGAGACCGGACGGGACGGCAGCGGTTTGCTCCACAACGTCTCGCCGGTTCGCAGGTCGATCGCCACGACCGCATATTCTCCCTCCGCCGTCTTGCCCGCCGCGACCGCCGCGTTCTTCCCGACGGCGAGCGCGATCGGCTCTTCCAGCAGTTCCTCGCGCGACCACGCCGGGTCGCTTTCCCCGCGGCGGATGATCTCTTTCGGCACGGCGCGGACGGTGAGGTCTTCGCGACCCGCCTCCAACAGCAACATTCCCGGCGCCTCGTGCAGCGGCGAATTGGCGCGGAACCGCACGGCACCGACGTAGTTCGAGCCGACCTGCTCGCGCGGGGCGTACAACAGCCACGCGCTGCCGATGACTTTCCCATCGACGAGCGACAAGTCGCGGCCCCGCGCGGCCTTGGTTTCCCACAGCTTCGCGGGATCGAGCGGCGTGAGGTACTTGCCGTCGCGCATGTCGTAGGCGGCGGGGGACGCGACGTTTCCGCCGGCGAGATACAGCTTGCCGTCGTTCGCCAGCAGATGCCCCTGCACGCTGACCCCTTCCATTTCGTCGCCGGGCATCAGCCGACCCGACGTGTCATTCCGCCAGCGGAGCTTGCCGGTGAGGGCGTCGAGCGCGTGGACGTGGGTGCCGTCGGAATGCATGATGCCCGCGGCGGCATACGCCACGCCGTCTTCGACGAGCACGCCGCTCGCCACCGGCCACGTCGAGGCGATGCGGCCATAGACGGGAATGTGCCGCTCGACGGGCGCGGCGCGGAACCGCCACAGCGGTTCGCCGCTCGCCGCGGCGAACGCGTGGATGAACCCGTCTCCGCCGCCGACGTACAGCCGTCCGTTCCACAGCGTGGGCGGAAAATGCACCGGTCCGCCGGTGTAGGCGGTCCACTTCGGCTTGCCGGTCGCGGCGTCGATCGCGCGGACGGCGCCGTCGGCCCCGCTGAGGAAAACCAGACCGCCGGCGGCGATCGGCGCGGTCGGTTCGAGCGCGGCCGCGGGCGCAGCGACCCGGACGCTCGGAGCGTCCGGGTCGCTTGAACGACGTTCGACACGCCACGTCCATATCTCCTTCACCTCGGCGGGAACGACGGCGGCGGTTCCGCCGCGGCGGGCGTTGCCGGCGCGATACGTCGGCCAGTCGCGGTCGTCGATCGCAAGCGACGGCGGTTCGCCGTTCGAGTCGCTGCGATCGGCGAGGACTTCGAGTCGCTCCGCTTCTTTCGCGGGTCGATCGAAAGCGAAATCGCCGGCGGGGGCGAGCGAGATGATCCCCACCAGCGACAGATTGCACGAGCACATCCACGGTCCCCAGTAAAGCTGGCCGTTGCTGGCGATCACGCCGTCCTGACAGGCGGGCCGCATCACCGGCAACCGCGTGGCGAGATCGTCCCTGGTGATCCGCAGCGTGCCGGCGTGGTGATGCCCGCGCGTGAAGATGCTGTCGACGGTGCCGGTCGCCCGCGTGCAGTTCCCGCGGGTGCAGTTCTCCAGTTCCGCGATGATCTTTCCACTCAGCGGATCGAGCTTGCCGCTGGCGCCGGTGCGGCTGATGGCGAACAGGCCGTCGTCGCGGAGGACGAGTTGATAATCGCCGTGCTTCTTGTCGGTCCACAACAGCGAGCCGTCGCGGGCGGAGAGGGCGACGAGCTGGGCGCGCGTCGGTCCCGCATAGTACAGCGCGTCGGCCGTCGCCTTGGCGTAGGGCGTGCTGCGGAATCCGTTGAGGTGGCTCTGCGCGGGAAGATTCCGACCGATCGCCGCGAGCGTCTTTTCGTCGGTCGTCTTCCACAGTTCCGTTCCGTTCTTGGTGGAGAACGCCCGCACGAACTTCCCGTCGCTGTGCGCGAAGATGCGTCCGGCGGCCAGGCAGACGGAGCGGCTGTCGATCGGGTCGGCCTCCCGCCGGTGCCACAGCAGCTTCTTCGTCTTCACGTCGAACGCGAGGAACGTCCGGCCGTAGCCGAAGCGATAATCGTCGAGACGCCACCAATGCCAGGCGCCGCCCCCCTGCATCAGGGTGCCCTCGTCCTTGGGTTCCTCTTCACCCACGAGCGCGTACAGCACACCGTCTTCAAGAGCCATCCACTTCCACACCGGGCCGTCCGTCAGGTTCGGCGGGGCGACGATCTCGTCGATCACCTCGCCGGTCGCCGCGGCGATCCGCTTGCACGACGTGTCGTCGGCCAGATAGAGCGCGTCGGGCGTGGCGATCATCGTGTTGCGATGGATCATGAAGCCGGGGGACAGTTTCCGCGTCCACAACTCGGTGCCGTTGTACGCGTTGAACGCCGCGAGCGTGTCGACCATGCCCGACGTCAGCGCCATCGACGAGCGATTGCCGAACGCCTTGAACATTCGCCCGCCGGAAATGACGGTGATCTCCGGCAGGGGGCAGAAATACGGCTCGGCGAGGAACTTCGTGAGATACGGCGCCGTCACGGTCCGGTCGGCGGAGAGGGGGTTGTTGTCCGGCCCGTGGAAGGGATGCGTCCATTCGTCGTGTCCCTCGCGCGCGGGAGCGACGACCGGCTCGGGATCGCCGAGGTATGCCTTTCCGCCGGGACGCAGCACGCGGAGAACCTCTTCCCGATTCAAGCGCCGTCCGGCGTCGCCCAACCCGACGCCCGCGTCGACCAGCACATCGACCAGGCCGTCCGCCAGGTGCAGACGCTCGCGGCTTCCGCGTCCCACGGTGATCCGCGTGCCGAGCAGGCCCGCCTCGTCCGCCGCGCGGGCGACCGCCTGGCGTTGCGCCTCGGTCTCGACCTGCACATAGATCGTGAGCGCGGACCGTTTCGCGACGTCGACAGCGTACCTGCCATCATCGTCGCCGACGATCAGACACAGCCCGCGGTCGCGCTCGCCGAATCCGGGAACGGCCACCATTGGAGGCGGCTCCGCGGCGGCGGCGACTCCCGTCCCGATCAACAACAGAATCCCGGCCAGCCACCAGTTCGCACGGATCGTCGCCATGATCGTCTCCTGGAATCGCACTCGATGCGGACGCCGACGGCCTCACGACGGCCAGCAGACCGCGCCGGCGGCCGGATGTCAACGGCTCGCACGAAAGCACGTCGGAAGGTTTTCGCCCCCCGCCATGGTTGTTCATTGCATATTTCCGCCGCTCTGTTACAGTATCCTCCTTGAAGCGAACCGGACGCGAACCGGCGCGAGGTTCGGACGGGTGGAAATCCATTCCGCACCGGCATTTCGATCGGGATGCCGGGCGCGCGGCAGGAACATCGGGGCGAGAGCATGTCGATCACGAAAGAGCGGAAAACCGAAGTCATCGAGGAATATCGCCGCGGCGACGAGGACACCGGTTCGCCGGAGGTTCAGATCGCGATCTTGTCGAAGCGGATCGAGAACCTCACGGGGCATCTGAAGACGCACCAGAAGGACCATGCCAGCCGCCGCGGGCTGTTGATGCTGGTCAGTCGTCGGCGCCGTCTGCTGGATTACCTGAAGGACATCGCGCCGGAGAAGTATCTGGAGATCATCGGTCGGTTGGGGATCAGGAAGTAATCGGAAACAGGAAGCCAGGAGTCGGATACCTATCGTGAAAGTCACCGTCGAGCGTGAAGTTGGAGGCCGTTCCCTCAAGATGACGACCGGGGAGTTGGCCAAGCAGGCCAGCGGCGCCGTGCTCGTGCAGTTGGGGGAGACCGTCCTGTTCGTCGCGGCCCAGTCGGGCCCGTCCCGTCCGGGAATCGATTTCTTTCCCCTGCAGGTGGACTACCGGGAGCGGATGGCCGCCGCGGGCAAGTTCGCCGGCGGCTTCCTCAAGCGGGAAGGCCGTCCCACCACCCGGGAAATTCTCACCTGTCGGCTGACGGACCGCCCCATTCGTCCCCTCTTCCCCGAGGGCTACAAGGACGAGTTGCAGATCCTGGCGAACGTCCTCTCGTCGGACTGGGAGAACGATCCCAGCATGTTGACGATCCTGGGCGCCAGCGCCGCCCTGTCGATCGCCCCGGTTCCGTTCAACGGCCCCGTGGGCGGGGTCCGCGTCGGCCGCGTCGATGGCCAACTGGTTCTCTTCCCCACGCAGAGCGAGATGGAGAAGAGCGACCTCGACCTGATCGTCGCCGGCAGCGAGAAGTCGGTGCTGATGATCGAGGGCTTCGGCAATCAGTTCACCGAAGACGAAATGGCCGACGCGATCATGTTCGCGCACCGGCACATCCAGACGCTGTGCGAGATGCAGAAAGAGCTTCAGCGGAAGGTCGGCCACGAGCCGGTCGCCTTCGAGCCGCCGCCGGAGAACCCGTTCGCGAACGTGCTCCGCGAAGAGGCGTATCCCCGCCTCCGCGAGGCGATGCAGAACGTGAAGAAGAAGGAGCGGCACGCCGGCGCCGCCGTCGTTCGCGAATCGTTCGTCGAGCGGTTCTTCCCCGGCGACGCGGAAGCCACTCCCGAGGGGCACAGCCGGGCGCAGCTCAAGGAAGCGTTCTACGCGCTCGAGAACCGGGTCGTCCGCGATCTGATTCTGGACGGAACCCGTCTCGACGGCCGCAAGCCGGACGACCTCCGCTCCGTCTCTTGTGCGGTGGGCATTTTGCCGCGCGTGCACGGGTCGGCGTTGTTCACCCGCGGCGAGACGCAGTCCATGGCGAGCGTCACGCTGGGCACCTCGCGCGATCAGCAGCGCGTGGACGGGCTGTTCGAGGAGTACTCCGAGCGGTTCATGCTGCACTACTACTTCCCCTCGTTTTCGGTGGGCGAAGTGCGGCCGATCCGCGGACCGGGACGGCGGGAGATCGGCCACGGAGCGCTCGCCGAGCGGTCCGTCGCCCCCGTGCTGCCGCCCGCGGACAAGTTCCCCTACACCATCCGCGTCATCTCGGACATCCTCGAGTCCAACGGCTCCAGCTCGATGGCCAGCGTGTGCAGCGCCACCCTCGCGCTGATGGACGCCGGCGTCCCCATTCGTCAGCCGGTGGCGGGCATTTCGATCGGCCTCGTCCAGGAAAACGACGACCGGTTCACGCTGCTGACCGACATCATGGGCGATGAGGACCACTTCGGCGACATGGACTTCAAGGTCGCCGGGTCGCAGAAGGGAATCACCGGAATCCAGCTCGACCTGAAGAACGAGGGCATCAGCGAGAAGGTCATTCGGGCCACGCTCGAGCAGGCCCGGATCGCCCGCATCGAGTTGCTGAAGTCGATGCTCTCGGCGATTCCCCGGCCCCGCGCCGAGATTTCGGCTTACGCTCCGCGGCTGCTGCACATCCGCATCAGCCCCGAGAAGATCGGCCTGCTGATCGGTCCGGGAGGCAAGACGATCCGCGCCATTCAGGACGAGACCGGCGCGCAAATCGACATCGAGGACGACGGCAGCGTGACGGTCGCGGCCAAGGAGTCTTCCGCGGCCGAGGCGGCCGTCGCCCGCATCGAGGCCCTCACCGAGGAAATCCGCGTCGGACGGATCTACGAGGGGCGCGTCAGCTCGATCAAGGACTTCGGGGCCTTCATCGAGATCGCCCCCGGCAAGGACGGGCTGTGCCACATCAGCGAACTGGCGGAAGGGTTCGTCAAGTCGGTCAACGACGTCTGCAAGCAGGGCGACCTGCTGAGGGTCAAGGTGATCGCGGTGGACGAGCAGAACCGCGTCAAGCTCTCGCGCAAGGCAGTGCTCGCGGAAGAGGCCGGAGCCGGCGGCGGCGAGCAATCAGCCCCGGAGTAGCGACGCCCGCGGAGAGATGCCGTGTGTCCGGTACCCAGTACCGAGTACTCAGTACTGGGTACTGAGTACTTGGTTCTCTCACCCGCCACTCTCTCGAACACGCCGATGCCGGCCAGCCCTCTTCTCGAGATCGACGAGCGCGAGCGGCTGCAAGCGCAGTACGCCGAAATCGCCACGCTCGCCGGCGGCCTCGCGCACGAAATCAAGAACCCCCTCTCCACCATCTCGATGAATCTCGAGTTGCTGGGGGAGGAACTCGAGCAGTCCGAGTCGCCCCGCGACCGGCGGATGCTCGGCCGCATCGGGCGGGTCCGCGGCGAATGCGCCCGGCTCGAGCACGTGCTCGACGCGTTTCTCCAGTTCGCCCGCGCCGGCGAATTGAAGCTCGCCGAGACCGACCTGAACGACGTCGTGCTCGAATTCATCGACTTCTACCTCCCCCGCGCCGCGGAGAGGCGAATCGAAATCAGCCCGCACCTCGCCGCCGATCTCCCCCCCGTGACGATCGATCGCTCGCTCCTCCGGCAGGCCCTCGAAAACCTGACGATCAACGCCGAACAGGCGATGCCCGACGGCGGACTGCTCGAATTGCAAACGTCCCACAGCGACGGGCAAGTGCGGCTCGAGTTGATCGACAGCGGTCTCGGCATGGACTCCGACACGCAGACTCGCATCTTTCAGGCCTTTTTCTCGACCCGCCGCGGAGGCAGCGGACTGGGCCTCCCCACCGCCCGCAAGATCGTCGAGGCCCACCGCGGCACGATCGCCTGCGACAGCGAACCCGGCCGCGGCACCCGGTTCGTCATCTCGCTTCCCTCCGCCGAATCGCTTCCCTCCCCGGAGCCGGCGGCGACATGAGCGACTCGGACCCCGCGAACGACGGCGACTTCGCCGGCATCCCGGTCGCCGTCCTCATCGTCGACGACGACGAACCCCATGCCCAGGCGGTCGCCGAAAGCCTCGAGCGCGTCGGCTGCGATTGCACCGTCGCCACCTCCGGAGAGGCGGGATCGCGGCTCATCGAAAGCGAGAATTTCGACGTCATCGTCACCGATCTCAAGATGGACGACATCGACGGGCTCGAAGTCCTCCGCAAGGCCAAGGAGGAGCTTCCCGAGGCCGAGGTGATCGTGCTCACCGGCCACGGCTCGATCCACTCCGCGGTCACCGCCATGCAGTCGGGGGCGTACACCTATCTCACCAAGCCGCTCGACATTCACGAACTGCGGACCGCCGTCGAGAAGGCGTCGACGCGGTTGCGGCTGATTCGCCGCAACGTCGAGCTGCGGAAGAGCCTCGACGAGCGGTTCGGCTTCGCCGGCGTCGTGGGCACCAGCCCCCAGATGCACGAGATCATCGAGAAGCTGAAAAACGTCGCCCCCAGCGACACGACGGTGCTCATTCAGGGGGAAAGCGGCACGGGAAAGGAACTCGTCGCCCGCGCGCTGCATCAGAACAGCCCCCGCAAGAACAAGCCCTTCGTCCCCATCAACATTTCCGCCATTCCCGAAAGCATCCTCGAAAACGAGCTCTTCGGGCACGAGGCCGGCGCCTTCACCGGGGCGGCCGCCAAGCGAATCGGCAAGTTCGAGTACGCCAACGGCGGCACGCTGTTCCTCGACGAGGTCGGCGAGATGCCGATGGACACGCAGATCAAGCTGCTCCGCGTCCTCGAGGACCGCAAGATCACCCGCCTGGGCGCCAACGAGGAAATCGCCGTCAATGTCCGCCTGGTCGCCGCGACCAATGCGGATCTCAAGGACAAGGTCGAACAGGGGGCGTTCCGCAAGGATCTGTTCCACCGGATCAACGTGGTCCGACTGTATCTCCCCCCGTTGCGCGAACGGCGGGGAGACATTCCGCTGCTGATGGACCACTTCCTGAAGGAACTGTCCCAGCGGATGGGCCGCGAGGCGCAGGGGTTTTCGCGCGCGGCCCGCCGGGCGATGATGTCGCACGATTGGGAGGGGAACATCCGCGAGTTGAAGAACACCGTCGAGCGGATGCTCGTGCTCGACACCGACGGCCTGCTCGACGTCGACGACCTTCCCGACGACATCGCGCTCCTGGCGGACGATCCCGCGGAAGGCCCCGCCGTCGCCGCGTCTTCCGGCGCCGATCTGCTCATCGGCCGGCCGCTTGGGGAGGTCGAGCGTTATTACATCGAGCGGGCGCTGGAGGTCGCGGGGGGCAAACGCGACGAAGCGGCCCGCATGCTCGGCATCGGCGAACGCACGCTGTATCGGAAGATCAAGGATCTCGGTCTGAAAGGGTAAGGTAAAATAAGGTAAAAAAAGGGGACGCAGCTCTTTTCCCGGTCTCAACGACCACAACGTCTTCTCGCAGAAGTAACACCCGCCGCAGGAAATCGTGAAAGGCACGACGACGCGATCCCCCACGGCGAGCTTTTCCACCTTCGATCCGACGGCGAACCACCTCCCCCATGAACTCGTGGCCGAGAACGTCCCCCTCTTCGAGCGACGGGAGCCGTCCGGCGTAGAGGTGCAGGTCGGATCCGCAGATCGCCGTCAGCGTCACGCGGACGATGGCGTCGCGGGGATTGACGATCTTCGGTTCGGGAACCGAGTCGACGCGCACATCCTGTTTGCCGTGCCAGCACAAGGCCCGCATGGGATCAGCCTTCCGTGTCGAGGGGGCGCGTGGCGGCGGAGGTGACTTCCCCCGCTTCCATGACCTGCTTGAACTTCCGCAGGTCTTCCCGCAGGTCCTGCTCGAGGCCCTGACCGACCAGATGCGCGAGCGCCGCCACGGCCTTCCCGCCTGGCGGATCGTACTTGAGCGACAGCGACAGTTCGCACCCTTCGCCGAAGGCGGGTGTCTCGAACCGCACCGAACCGGCCGTGTCGACCTCGGAGTCGGGCAGCGACTGCCAGGCGATGATCCGACCCGGTTCATCGGTGATGATTTCGGCGTCCCATTCGAGCGTGTGTCCCAGCGGCGCCTTGGCGATCCAGTGGGAACGGTCACCGTCGATCGCCATGACTGATTCCAGATGCCGCATCACCCGTGGGAGATTCTGAAGGTTCCGCCAGTAGTCGTACACTTCGCGCGAATCGCGATTGATGTGCAACGACCACGTCACCTTGCGACCGCGCTGCGCGCGAACGCCCGAGTCGTGGTGTGCGCTCGCGGTGTCCATTCCCAGGCTTTCGTAGAGCTTGCACCTCCCGGTCCACCCGCGATGAATGAGCGCTCCGCCGGCGGCGAGCGCGAGAAACGACTTCAGCGACCTTCCCAACAGACCGTACAGAAGCAGTCCTCCTCCGACCACGAGCGATCCGAGCCGCTCCTCGTCGCCGACGTTCGCCCGGCCCGATTCCGGGCGATGGCAGTGCTGCGCCGGCTCCATTTCTCCATCACGCTTTCCACCACGCAAGGAAGTCGTCGCGGGCGAAAGACCGGCTTGTCGCGATGAAGGTCGAAACTCGAGGAACTCGGTCATGGGTGGGGATCCTTCAGGTCCGGCAGGTTGCGATTGTGGGACGAGGCTGTCTCCATACGGGTCGATCTTCGCCATCGCGCGGGGGGCCGACCATCAGGAAGGAGGTAGATTCACCAGCCGGGAATCCCCTTCGGCCGACACGGCGGCTTCCACCGGAGGCGAGACGCATGCCCCTGTCGTCGAGTGCTCTCCGGGCGATTCCACGCCGGCGAGGACTTGCCCGTCGGCGGCAACCTCACGTTCTCCGGGATCGCCTGTCGGGGTTCTGCGGATATCCGGACGTCCGGAAGATCAGTAGTGTTGCGGTGGGAGGCGGCGCAAAGCGATGGATGTTGTGTGAAAGTCGAGGATCGGGAAGGGCCATCGAACAGGCACTGCCTATGAATCCGCGAATCAAGCCACGAGCAGATGCGACAACGCGAGTGGTGAGGGGAGGATCGATCATGCTTCCCATCGGATCGAGGCGACTCCTCGCCCTCTTGACGCTGACCGCGGCATGCCTGCCCGGCTGCGGCGACATGCCCCGCGATCCGCACGAGACGTTCGAGCGTGCGCGGGGAGGGATCATCCGCGTTGGATATACCGTGAACCCTCCGTGGGTCTCGATCGTCGAAGAGGGTGATCGAACCGAACCCGCCGGCATCGAACCGCGATTGCTGGCCGGCCTCGCCCGCCGGATCGGCGGTCGCATCGAATGGCGATTCGACTCGGAAACGCGACTCATCGAGTCGCTCGAACGCCGCGAATTGGACGTGCTGATCGGCGGCTTCAAGGATTCCACCCCCTGGTCGAAAAAGGCGGGACTGACCCGACCGTTCGCCCGCGTCGACGGCGATCGGCATGTCATGCTCGTTCCCCAGGGTGAGAACCGCTGGCTGCTGGAACTGGACCGATTTCTGAAGTCGTCCGAAGCGGAGATCAAGCGGCAAGACCGCGAGTCCATCGACAACCGCCGCGAGTGAGCGACTCGCCCCATTCGGAGAGACGCCGTTGAAGACTTCCGCATTCGAATTTCCGTCCGAACAAAGCGAGGCCTACCGCAAGGCGCGCCGGTACGAGTGGTTGACGATCGTCTATCTGCTGTCGGTCGTGATCCTGATGTACGCGGTCCTTGGCTCCTCGCAGGCCATGAAGGCCGCTTGGATCGAAGACTTGCTCAGTCTGGTGCCGCCCATCGTCTTCTTGATCGCCACCCGCATCGCGATTCGCCCGCCGAACAAGCGATTTCCTTACGGTTATCACCGGGCCGTGTCGATCGCGTTCCTATGCGCTTCGCTCACCTTGTTCGCCGTGGGCGCGTGGTTGCTTGGCGATGCGGTGGTCAAGCTGACGAAAGCCGAGCATCCGACGATCGGCAGCGTATCGATCGGAGGCCGCGTCGTCTGGCTGGGTTGGTTGATGCTCCCGGTCCTGGCGTGGAGTGCGATTCCCGCTCTGCTCCTCGGCCGGTCGAAGCTGCCCTTGGCGCGAAAGCTTCACGACAAAGTGCTGTTCACCGATGCCGAAATGAACAAGGCCGACTGGATGACTGCTGCGGCCGCATTCGTGGGAGTGATCGGCATCGGCCTGGGTTACTGGTGGGCCGACGCGACGGCCGCGACGATCATCTCGCTCAGCATCCTCCGCGACGGCTTCCAAAATCTGCGCGAAGTCGTGACCAACCTGATGGACGAGACGCCGAAAAGCGTCGAGGGAGAAGAGTTCGACCCGCTCCCCGATCGCGTTCGCGACCACCTTGAAGGTCTGCCGTGGGTAAAGGCGGCCCAGGTGCGGATGCGGGAAGAGGGGCACGTCTACTTCGGCGAGGCGTTCCTGGTCGTCGACGACGAAACCCCTTCGATGCATCGCCTGGAGGACGCCGCGCGAGGCTGCCGCAACCTGCATTGGCGCGTTCACGACTTGGTCATTACTGTCGTTTCGGAACTCGAAATGGATGAACCAACGGAATGAGGACCGCGATTCGAGGAGATTGACCGAAACGAACATCGACGACAGGAAATCACCGGGAACGCTCGACGTGGATTTCCCGGAGGATCGTCATGCCTCGCGGGACGATACTGTTCCCAGACGTTACTGTTCCCAGACGTTTCGCGATCCGGATTCCATTCGACGGAGCTTTCACGATGAGCATGGACAATCTCCACGACCTGTTCGTTCACGAAGTCAAGGACATCTACTACGCCGAGAAGCAGCTTCTCAAGGCGCTGCCGAAGATGGCCAAGCACGCCGAGAGCGACGAACTGCGGGCTGCCTTCGAGGAGCATCTCGAAGTCACCGAGAAACAGGTCGAACGGCTCGAGCGAATCTTCGAGATTCTCGACGTTCCGGCCCGCGGCAAGAAGTGCCACGGCATGGAAGGGTTGATCAAGAAGGGGAGCGAACTGATGAAGGAGGGGTAAAAAAAGGGTAAAAAAAGGGGACGCAGCTCTTTTCCCGGTCGTCCCCCGGTCGCCGAGATTTTTCTTGACTTCCGCACAGGTGCCCTGCTACCGTGGCGGGCATGGCTCGACGCCCCCGCATCGCTCCCGGCGGATACGTGTACCACGTGCTCAACCGAGCCGTGGCCCGGCTGGCGATGTTCGAGAAGGACGCCGACTACCTCGCCTTCGAAC
>JBBDNT010000198.1:0-19360 GCA_040877445.1 Planctomycetaceae bacterium | reverse complement strand
GAAGTACGAAGAGAGAAGGCGAGCCTCCCGCGTCAGCGGGGGGTGACCGGCGAACGGCGCGACTGCGCGCGCTCCTCACCCCAGGGATTCAGGGTTGCGCGACGACTTGTTCGAACTTGTTCGAAGTCGGGTTGCCGTCGTCGGCGCTGGCTCCATCCTCTCGATGGAGAGGTGGCGGAGGGGTTCTTCGCGGCGTAAAATGGCCGGGGCTCAGCCCTTGGAATTCCCGATCATGTCCGACTCCGAACTCGACTCCCAATCGCTCGTCGCCGAGTGCCGGACGGTGCTGGCGCATGCCTGGATGGTGCGGACGTTCGTGAAACATTGCGAAGAGGCGGAGGATTTTCCCGAATTGCACGTCGTCGTGCGGGCGGTGTTCGACGCCTCGCGGGCGCTCGAGACGAAGGCCGACGACCCCGCCGCCTTCGTCCACATGCTGAAGAAGAAGCTGCCGAAGTTGAAGGCGGCGGCGGCCCAGTTCCGCGTCGACGCGCCCCGCGTCTCGCTGCACACGAACTTCCAGCAGGCGGTGATCTCGTTGGACGCCTGCGTGGAACGGCTCGAACAGTTGCTTGCCCGGAGCGGCGCGGCCTGACGTTTCTCGGGCACTGCTTGACGGACGCGGTGGTGGTTTCGTCCCGTCATGCGACATCGGCTCCGCGTCGGTCGAACAGTGGCACGATGGATCGCGGACTCGGTGGCGGGAGTGGGAGCGGTTCGCGTACACTCGGGGCGACTTCCGCCGGTCGCAGCGCGCGGCCGGTCCGCATCCCGATGAATGAGGAACTTCGCCATGATTCCGCTGCGATCGTTGCTGCCCGTTCTGCTCTGTCTGTGGTTCGCCGGCTGCTCGAAGGCCCCCGGCGGCGCGCCTTCCGGAAGCGGGACGGCCGAAGCGGCCGCGAACGAGAACGGTGCCGGCGTCAACGGGGCCGGGGCCGAAGAATCGCGAACGATCCTCCTCACGCCGGAGAACGCGAAGATCCGGTTCGTGGGCAAGCACATGAAGGAAGATCCGGACCCCAACCCCCGCACCGGCGCCTTCCGGAAGCTGTCCGGGAAGGCCGAGGTCGATGAAGCGGCGAAGTCGCTCGAGGCGGTCTCGGTCGAGTTCCAGACCGACTCGCTCTCCACCGGCATCGACAAGCTCGACACCCACCTGAAGAACGAAGACTTCTTCGACGTGCGGCAATACCCCACCGCCAAGTTCGAGAGCACGCGCATCACGCCCGTCGAAGGGAAGGAAGGCGAGTACCACGTCGTCGGCAACCTGACGTTGCTCAAGGGGACGAAGGAGGTCTCGTTTCCCGCGACGATCTCCTTCGAGAACGGCTTCGCGCTCGAGGGGGAACTGAAGATCGACAGGACCGAGTACGGCATGGACCGCCTGCAGGATTCCGTGCGCAAGGAAGTCGAGATCACCGTCGAAATCGCCGAGAAGAAGTGAGCGCCCGATTCGCGTTCGAGATGTTCGCCTACGGCGTGCTCGCGCCGGCGCTGGTCGCGGCGGTTGCGTCGTGTCTGGCGCGGCGCGTGCTTCCGGCGGCGACGGCGGCGCGTCATGCGGGGGCGTTCGCGTTCTCCGCGGGCGTGTGCGCGGGTTATGCGCTGTTGCCCGAGTGGGCGCCGTGGATTCCCGAGCGGCATTGGCATTGGCTGCCGTACCTGGCGATCGGTGCGGCGGTCGTCGGGCCGATCGCACTGGCCGAGGGAGTGGGGTGGTTCGAGCGATGGATGTTGCTGGTTCCACTGGCGATCGTCGCGAGTTGGTTGCTCGTTCCGAGGTGGCCGAACCTCGATCCGCCGCGGACGACTCTCGTGCCCGCGGTCGCCGGTTATTTTTTTCTGCTGGCGGTGCTGCTGGACGGATTGCCGGACCGCGTGCCGGGGCGGATGCTGCCGGGCGCGCTGTTCGTTTCCGCGGCGGTCGTGGCGACGGTGATTCTGGACCAGGCGAGCGTTTCTTTAGCGCGGGCCGCGGGATTGTCGGCGTGCGCCTTGGGCGGGATCGCGGCGGCGTTCGGCCGGCGCGCGACGGCGATGGAACTCCGCGGGCTGGTTCCCGCGTTCGCGACGATCGTGGGGGGAATGGCGTTCGCCGGCTGCATCGAACCGACGGAACCGCTGTTCGCGCTGCTGCTGATTCCCGCCGCGCCGTTGGCGCTGTGGTTCCTGGCGTGGGGACCGTTGCGAGGAAGCGTCACGACGCGTGCGACGCTCGCGAGAGGGACGCTGTTCGTGCTCGCGTTGATCGTGGGGGCCGCGGCGATCTACGCGTGATGGGAATTTCTCGGCACCGTGCCAATGCTTCGGCCGAGCGAACACGGGCGTCGATGCCGGGAGCTTTTCCCGCTCGGCCGAAGCAGTGCCACTTTCAACGGAGCACTGCTTGACGGAAGCGGTCGCGGGCTGCATCGGCGTCGCGACTCGTCTCCGCTTCCGTCCAGCAGTGGCACGATGCGATTGCGAGAATGCCCGCGACCGTTGGTTTGATGCGGGCGCGCCGGGCACCTAGAATGCGGTGCGTCCGTTGCCGGGCGAAGAAATCGGCGTGTCCGTGGCCGGAGTACCGATGTCCGACTCAGAAGTCGCCGCACCTCGATGGCACGCGCTGCCGATCGACGACGTCCGCGACAGGCTCGATGTCGGAGACGCCGGGCTGACGGAAGCGGAAGCGGCGGCGCGGTTGCGGGAGTACGGTCCGAATCGCCTGCCTCACAAGCCGCCCCCGCCGTGGTGGCGAATCCTGCTGCGGCAGTTCGCGAACCCGTTGATCTACATTCTGGCGATCGCCGCGATCGTCTCGCTGGTGATCCAGGAATACACCGACGCGGGGTTCATCGTCGCGGTGATCCTGCTGAACGGGCTGATCGGCGGCTACCAGGAATGGCGCGCCGAGCAGAGCGCCTCGGCGTTGCAGAAGTTGTTGAAGATTCGGGCCGCGGTGCAGCGCGACGGGGAAGTGGTCGACCTCGACGCCGAGCAGGTCGTGCCGGGCGACATCGTGTGGCTCGAATCCGGGAATCGCGTGCCGGCCGACATCCGGCTGACGACCGCCCAGGGTCTCGAGGTCGATGAATCGCTGCTCACGGGCGAATCGCTGACGGTGGTGAAGGACGCCGGTTGGATCGGTTCCGAGAACGAGCCGTTGGGAGACCGGATCAACATGGCGTTCGCCGGCTCGATCGTGGCCCGGGGCCGCGGCCGGGGCATCGTGGTGACGACCGGCGGCCACACGCACGTGGGGGAACTGGCGCTCGACGTCGTCGGTTCGGAGGCGGGCAAGCCTCCGTTGCTGATTCGCATGGAGCGTTTCACCAAGGCGATCGCGGTCGCGGTGCTGCTGGCGTCGGTCGCGGTCGGCTTGATCGGCTTCGCGGTGCATCAGCGGCCGGCGCTGGAGATGTTCCTGTTCGCGGTGGCGCTGGCGGTCTCGGCGATCCCCGAGGGGTTGCCGGTGTCGATGACGGTCGCCTTGTCGGTGGCGACATTCCGCATGTCGCGGCGAGGCGTGATCATCCGCAAACTGACGGCGGTGGAAGGGCTGGGAAGTTGCACGCTGATCGCCACCGACAAGACCGGCACGCTGACCGTCAACGCGCTCACCGTGCTGAGGATCGTCGCCGCCGACGGCACGACGTACGACGTGACCGGCGAAGGCTTCGAGCCGCTGGGCCAGGTGCTGCGCGATGGCCGTCCGATCGAACCGAACGGCCGATCCGCGTTGCGCGACCTGGTGCGGGCGGCGGTGCTGTGCAACGAGGCCGACCTGCATCACCGCGATGGAGAATGGGCCTGGCGGGGGGACGCGGTCGATATCGCGTTCCTGAGCATGGCCCGCAAGGCGGGCTGGGTTCCCGAGCAGGTCATCGAGGCCCACCCCACGGTGAACGAGATCCCGTTCGAACCGGAGCGGCAATACGCGGCCACGTTCGACGAGGTGGACGGGCAAGTCGTGGCGCACGTCAAGGGGGCGCCGGAGCGCGTGCTGGCGATGTGCGCCGAGACGGACGTCGCCGCGCGCCTCGGCATTGCCGAGGAGATGGCGGGCGAGGGCTTCCGCGTGCTGGCGCTCGCCGCCGGTCCCGTCGACCAGGATGTGTCTCCCGGCTCGACTCCCCCGGAGCCGGCAGGGCTGACGCTGCTGGGATTCGTGGGGATGATCGACCCGTTGCGGCCCGGGGTCGGCGAGGCGGTGCGGGTGTGCCACCAGGCGGGTGTGAACGTCTCGATGGTCACGGGAGACCACCGGGTGACCGCGTTGGCGATCTCGCGCGAATTGGGGTTGGCGACGGACGAATCGGACGTGGTCACCGGAGTCGAACTGGAAGCGATGTCGCCCGAGGAACTGCGGGAGGCGGCCTCGCGGAAGCGCGTGTTCGCTCGCGTCTCGCCCAACCAGAAGTTGCGGATCGTCGCTGCCGCGCAAGAGGCCGGAGAGTTCGTGGCGGTCACGGGAGACGGCGTGAACGACGCGCCGGCGCTGCGGACGGCGAACATCGGGATCGCGATGGGCAAGGCGGGGACCGACGTGGCCCGCGAGGCCGCGGAGCTCGTCATCAGCGACGACGATTTCAGCACGATCGTCGCGGGAATCGAGGAAGGCCGGATCGCCTACGACAACATCCGCAAGGTGATTTTCCTGCTCGTCTCGACCGGCGCCGCGGAGATCGTGGTGGTCGGGCTGGCGGTGATCGCCGGAATGCCGCTTCCTCTGCTGCCCGTGCAGTTGTTGTGGCTGAACCTGGTGACGAACGGCATCCAGGACAAGGCCCTGGCGTTCGAACCGGGGGAAGGGGACACGCTCCGCCGTCCGCCGCGCTCGCCGCACGAACGAATCTTCAACCGGCTGATGATCGAACGGACGTTGATTTCGGCGGGGGTGATGGGGCTGGTCGGCATCGTGACGTTCATGTGGCTTCTGCCGAAGAATCCGACCAGGGCGGAACTCGATTCGGCGCGCAACAGCCTGCTATTGCTGATGGTGCTGTTCGAGAACGTACACGTGGGGAACTGCCGCTCGGAGACGAAATCGGCATTGGTGATGTCGCCGTTCCGCCGGCCGATCGTGCTGGCCGGCGTGCTGGTCGCGTTCTTCGTGCATCTTGCGGCGATGTACGTTCCATTGGGGCAGCGCGTGCTGGGGACGGCGCCGGTGAGCTGGACGCATTTCGCGCAGCTGTTGGCCTTGGCGGTGACCGTGTTCGTGGCGATCGAGATTCACAAGCTGTTTTGGGCGTGGCGTTACGGCACCAGCCTGACTTCCGTTTCTTCGGACGATGAGGGAGGATCGCACTGATGTCGCGCAAACCGACTCACATTCTGGTGCCCACCGACTTCAGCGACTCCGCCGCCGTGGCGCTGGAGTACGCCGTCGAACTCTGCCGCCTGAGCGGCGCGCGGCTCACGCTGCTGCACGTGACGAACCGCGCGAAGATCGAAGAGGGGCTGGTCGGGCTGGATTCGCTGCATTACCTCCACGAAGCGGCCGACACGACCGCCGAGCGCCCCCCGGGAGAGATTCAGTGGGAACGCGTTCGCGAATCGGCCCGGCAGAAGCTGGAAGCGAGCATCGACCCGTCGTGGAAGGACATCGAGCTGACGATCGACACCGACGACGGCTACCCGTCCGAAGCGATCACCCGCCACGCGAAGGAGAACGGCGTCGACCTGATCGTGATGGGCACGCAAGGCCGAGGCCGGGTCGCCCAGTTCGTGATGGGGAGCGTCACGCAGAACGTCGTCCGCCTCGCGGAATGCCCGGTGTTGACGGTCAAGAAGCCCGTGAGTTCGTAGTGACCGCGTTCACGCGGTCTAACATCGACGGGGGGATTCGAACGAAAGGCGGGACGGCGGATGGATGCAGGTCTCTTCTGGGCGGTCCTCTCCGGGTTCGTCCTGGCGGCCGTCAGCCCGTGGATCGTCCGCGCCGCCGGGCGGGCCCAGGGCGTGGTGCTCGCCCTGCTGCCGCTCGCGCTGACGGCGTTCTTCGCCTCTCGGCTGGCGGCGGCGCGCGAGTCGGGAATCGCCGCCGCGGAAGGGATCGCCTGGATGCCGGGGCTCGATTTCCGGCTGTCGTTCTTCGCCGACGGTCTGAGCCTGCTGTTCTGCGTGCTGATCTGCGGGATCGGGGCGCTCGTGCTGATTTACGCGGCGAGCTACCTCCGCGGGCATCCCGACTTGCCGCGGTTCTACGTGTCGCTGTTATCGTTCATGGCGTCGATGCTGGGGGTGGTGCTGGCGGACAATATTCTCGTGCTGTTCGTGTTCTGGGAACTGACGAGCCTCACGTCGTATTTCCTGATCGGCTTCGATCACGAACGCCCGGCGGCCCGCGCGGCGGCCTTGCAGGCGCTGTTGGTGACCGGCGGCGGCGGGCTCGCGCTGCTTGCCGGCTTGTTGATGCTGGGGCACGTCGCCGGCAGTTACGAACTGTCGGTGATCGCGAGCGGCGAGTTCCGCCTCGCGGGGCATCCGCTCGCGTTGCCGATTCTGCTGCTGATTCTGCTGGGGGCATTCACCAAGTCGGCCCAGTTCCCGTTCCACTTCTGGCTGCCGAACGCGATGGAGGCCCCCACCCCCGTCAGCGCGTATCTGCATTCGTCGACGATGGTGAAGGCGGGCATCTACCTGCTGGCGCGGCTGAGTCCCGCGCTCTCCGCGACGGCCGACGCAACTGGCGATGCGATGGCCGATGCGATCGATTGGTGGTACTGGCTGGTGACCGGCTTCGGCGGAGCGACCGCGGTCATCGGAGCGTGGCTGGCGTTTCGCGAGACGTATCTCAAGCGGATCCTGGCGTATTCGACGGTCAGCAGCCTCGGCATCCTGGTGATGTTGCTGGGCTTGGGGACCGAAGAGGCGGTCGTCGCCGCGGTCGTCTATCTGCTGGCCCACGCGCTGTTCAAGGCGACGCTGTTCCTCGTCGCGGGGAGCATCGATCACGAGACCGGCGTCCGCGACGCGGAGCAACTCGGCGGACTGGCCTCGGCGATGCCGTTCACCGCCGCGGCGTCGGTCGTGGCGGCATTGTCGATGGCGGGGTTTCCGCCGCTGTTCGGATTTCTGGGAAAAGAGCAGTTGCTCGAAGCGGCCAGCCATGCGCCGGTGCACGCGGTTCCGGCGCTCGTGGCGCTCGCCGTCGCCGCGACGCTCACGGTGGCGGTGGCGATCCTCGCGGGGGTGAAGCCCTTCATTGGAAGGCGGACTCCCACGCCCCGCTCTCCGCACGAGCCTCCCGCGGGGATGCTGTTCGGGCCGGTGTCGCTCTCGGCGGCCGGCGTGGCGTTGGGACTGGCCCCGTGGCTGGTCGGCGAGTTGCTCGTCGCGCCCGCCGCGGGGGCGATTCTCGGGAAGCGATGGGACGTCGAGCTGCACTTGTGGCATGGCTTCACGCTGGTGCTGGGAATCAGCCTCGCGATTCTCGCCGTGGGAACCTTCCTGTACTTCGTGCGGCGGCCCGCGGGGCGACTCGCGTTGCCGATCGACTGGATCGCGAACCGGGGCCCCGCGCGCTGGTACGAAGGGGGAATCGCCGCGCTGAACGCGATCGCCGCCGGCCAGACGCGGCTGCTGCAAAGCGGCTACTTGCGCCGCTACCTGTTGATCTGCATCAGCGTGGCGGCGGGGCTGGCCGTCTTCACGTATGCCGAACGCGGCCGCGCGATGCCGAGCATGAGCGCCTGGTGGCGGGAAGTGCGAATCCACGAAGGGCTGATCGTCGTCATCACGTTTCTGGCGTTGATCGCGGCGGTGCTGTCGCGGTCACGGCTGGGGGCGATCGCCGCGATGGGGGCGGTGGGCTACGGGGTGGCGTTGATCTACGTGCTGTTCGGCGCGCCGGACCTGGCGATGACGCAGTTCGTCGTGGAGACGCTGACGGTCATCCTGTTCGTGCTGGCGTTCCACCACTTGCCGGGCTTCGCGCGGTTTTCCAGCCGGCCCGCGAAGATCCGGGACGCCGTGATCGCGATCGGCGTCGGCGCATTGATGACGACGCTGGTGCTGATCGCCAACGAAGTGCAAGTGGCGAAAAGCATTTCCTGGTTCTACGCCGAGAACAGCCTGGACGGGGGGCATGGGAGAAACATCGTCAACGTGATCCTGGTCGACTTCCGCGGGATCGACACGCTGGGAGAAATCACCGTGCTCGCGGTGGCGGGGATCGGGGTGTATGCGTTATTGAAACTGCGGCCGAAGTGATTTGGTCGAGTCGAGGATCGAGAGTGGAATCGCCGCGAAACCGCAAGCGTGCGGCCTGCCTGCTGCCGACTGCCGACTGCCCACTGCCTACTGCCTCCTGTCCACTGACCACCCCCATGCCCTCCCTCATCCTCAAAACCGCCACCCGCTTCCTCCAGCCCTTGCTGCTGTTCTTCTCGCTGTTCCTCCTCGTGCGGGGGCACAACGAGCCGGGCGGGGGGTTCGTCGGGGGATTGTTGGCGGCCGCCGCCTTCGCCCTGTACGCGATCGCCGAATCCCCCGCCGCGGCCCGCCGCGCGCTGCGGATCGATCCGCACCTGCTCATCGGCGGCGGCCTGTTGCTGGCATCGACGAGCGGCATCCTCGGCCTGACGGCGGGGCGGCCGTTCCTCAGCGGCGAGTGGGGACTGCTGCCGATCGCCGGGCTGGGCGCGGTGCCTCTCGGCACTCCCGTGTTGTTCGACGTGGGAGTGTATCTCGTCGTCGTGGGGACGACGCTGCTGATGATCTTCTCGCTCGCGGAACAGGAGTGAATCGGTGGAGACGCTCGTCGCCCTCTTGATCGGCGCTTTGTACGCGGGGGGATTGTACCTCGTGTTGCGGCGGAGCATCGTCAAGCTGCTGATCGGCCTGGCGATCCTCAGCCACGCCGCCAACCTGTTGATCTTCACCTCCGGAGGCCTGACGCGCGGCGCTCCGCCGCTGATCGCCAAGGCCTCGGGACAACATGCGTCCGACGAAGCCGAGGAACCGGTGATCGGGCCGCCGCATGCGAGCGCCGATGACGCCGCCCGCCCCCGCGCACCGCAAACCGAGGCGGCGGGCGTCGAGAACATCGACCGCGAAAACGCAAGCGGGGAGGAAGCCGAACCCGCCAAGACGGCCGATCCCCTGCCGCAAGCGCTGATCCTCACCGCGATCGTGATTTCCTTCGCCGTGCTGGCGTTCTCGCTGGTGCTGATGCTCCGCGCGTACCAGGCGGTGGGGAGCGACGATCTCGACCGATTGAACACGACCGACCAGTAAGCCAGTGGGGCAGGCTTTCCAGCCTGCCCGAGAAGGAACTCCAACGGCAGATGTCCGCACCACGACTCGGCAGACAAGGATGTCTGCCCCACGACTCGCGACCATGAACCTGCTCCTCATCCTCCCCATCCTCATCCCCCTCGCCGCGGCGGCGTTGATGATCGTCTCGTGGCAATGGCCGCGGGTGCATCGGCCGCTCGGCGTCGGCGGCGCGGCGGGCGTGTTGATCGCGGGGGGGGCGCTGTTGTGGTTCGCCTGGAACCGCGGCGAGCCGCTCGTGCTCGTCACGCAGATGGGCAACTGGCCCGCTCCGTTCGGCGTGACCCTCGTCGCCGACCTGCTGAGCGCAATCATGGTCCTCCTCACCGGGGCGGTGGGACTGGCGGTCGCCGTCTACTCGCTGGGCAGCATCGACGCGGAGCGCGAGGCGTTCGGCTATCACCCGCTGATGCAAGTCCTGTTGATGGGGGTCTGCGGGGCGTTCCTCACGGGCGACATCTTCAACCTTTACGTGTGGTTCGAGGTGATGCTGATGGCGTCGTTCGTGCTGCTCGCGCTGGGGGGCGAGCGGTCGCAGCTCGAAGGGGCGGTCAAGTACGTCACGCTGAACCTGATCGCCTCGGCAATGTTTCTCGCGGCCGTCGGGATTCTGTACGGAATCGCCGGCACGTTGAACCTCGCCGACCTGGCGGTGAAGCTCGATGCCAGCCGCCTCGATCGCCCCGGGCTGGTGCTCACGGTGAGCATGTTGTTCCTGACGGCGTTCGGGATCAAGGCGGCGGTGTTTCCGCTGTTCTTCTGGCTGCCGGCGTCGTACCACACGCCGCCGGTGGCGGTCTCGGCGGTGTTCGCGGGGCTGCTGACGAAGGTGGGCGTGTACGCGATTCTCCGCGTGTTCACGCTGGTGTTCGCCCAGGATCCCGCCTTCACCGACACGCTGATCCTCGTCGGCGCCGGGCTGACGATGCTCACCGGCGTCCTCGGCGCCGCGGCGCAGAACGAGTTCCGCCGCATCCTCTCGTTCCACATCGTCAGCCAGATCGGCTACATGATCATGGGGCTGGGGCTCGTCGGCCGGACCTCGTCGGTCGAGTTGCAGACGCTGGCGCTCGCCGGCTCGATCTTCTACATCATGCACCACATCATCGTGAAGACGAACCTGTTCCTGGTGAGCGGCGTGGTGCACCGGCTGCGCGGCAGCTACGAGTTGAAGAAGCTAGGCGGCCTGTACCGCGATCATCCGGGTCTGGCGATGCTGTTCCTCGTGCCGGCGTTGTCGCTGGCGGGCATTCCCCCCTTGTCCGGCTTCTTCGCCAAGTTGATTCTCATCAAGGCGGGGCTGGAGATCGGCGAATATCTGATCGTCGGCGTGGCGCTCTTCGTGGGGCTGTTGACGCTGTTCTCGATGACGAAGATCTGGGCGGAGGCGTTCTGGAAAGTGCGGCCGGAGGAATCGAGCGGCGACTCGTATGACCGATCGGTCGCGGATTCGTCGCCGTCCGATTCGGCAAGCGACGATCGACGATCGGTCCCGGCGACGATGCTCGGGCCGATCGTGGTGTTCGCGGCGATCACGGTGGCGATCGGCCTGGGCGGCCGCCCGATCTTCACGCTGGCGGAAGCCGCCGCCGGACAGTTGCTGAACCCGCAAGGCTACATCGAGGCGGTGTTGCAGGAATCGGGCGGGTAGGACGAACTTCAGTTCGTCGTGCCTGCCGGTCGAGCGCGCTCCCCTGCGCTCGCGGCTGCGCCGCGAGGCTTCGGGTCGCGGCTAACCGAAGCGGCCGGTGACGTAGTCGTTCGTGTCGGCGAGGTGCGGATTGGTGAAGATGTCGGGCGTGGGGCCGTATTCCAATAGTTGCCCGAGGTACATGAAGGCGGTGTAGTGGCTGATGCGGCTGGCCTGCTGCATGTTATGCGTGACGATCAGGATCGAGTATTCGCCCCGCAACTGCTCGATGAGATCCTCCACCTTTCCGGTGGCGATCGGGTCGAGGGCCGAGCACGGCTCGTCGAGGAGCAGCACTTCCGGCTCGCCGGCGATGGCCCGGGCGATGCACAGCCGTTGTTGCTGCCCGCCGGAGAGGCCCAGGGCCGAGTCGTGCAGGCGGTCCTTCACTTCGTCCCACAGGGCGGCCCCGCGGAGGCTGCGCTCGCAGACCTCTTCGAGGTTCGCCTTGTTCCGCTCGCCGTCGATTCGCAAGGGATAGACGACGTTCTCGAAGATGCTCATCGGGAACGGGTTGGGCTTTTGGAAGACCATGCCCATCCGCTTGCGGAGTTCGATCACGTCGACGCGGGTATGGTAGATCGAGTCGCCGTTGAGGAGCATGTCCCCCTGGATGCGGACGATGTCGATCAGATCGTTCATGCGGTTGACGCAACGGAGCAGCGTCGATTTCCCGCAGCCGGATGGGCCGATGATCGCCGTCACCATTCCGGCGGGAATGCCCAGCGAGACGTCGAACAGGGCCTGCTTCTCACCGTACCAGAGGTTGAAGTCCCGCACTTCGAGGACGAACTTCTCGCGGGCGACGGCGGCGTGCGTCTCGGCCGGCACCCGCTCGCCGCGCATCACCGCTTCCAGCCGGCTCGCCCCTTTCGCCTTCCCTCCCTTGCCGAGCGATGACGACGAGGCGCCGCGACTGGCGGCCAGAGACGCGGCGACGGGCGCCGGCGAGGCGGGCTGCGGCGTGGACGGTTCGGGTTGCGGTCGCATTTGTGGCGAAACGGACATGGAATTCATGATGGAGTGGAAAGGCGACTGGGTAGCTGTCAACTGTCAGCTATCAGCCTTCGGGTGTTCGCGAGCGTTTCTCGAACTGGAATGGCCCTCAACCGCGGGAGTGGGGATATTCTAGGTGAAAAGCCGACCGCCGAAAGCTGATCGCCGAAAGCTGATCGCTGACCGCTCCTCAAAACTGGGCCGAACCGAAACGCCGGCGGAGTCTCCCGCGCAGCCAGATGGCCGCGAAGTTCAGCGCCGCCACGATGACGATCAGCAACAGCGCGGTGGTGAACACCATCGGCCGGGCCGCCTCCACGTTTGGGGTTTGGAAACCGAGATCGTAAATGTGGAAGCCGAGATGCATGAAGCTCCGGCTGCCGTGAAAGAACGGGAACTCGGCGTCGATAGGCAGTTCCGGGGCGAGTTTCACCGCGCCGACGAGCATCAGCGGCGCGACTTCCCCCGCGCCGCGGGCCATCGCGAGAATCATCCCGGTGAGGATTCCCGGCAAGGCGCGCGGGAGGACGATGCGGCGGATCGTCTGCCACTTGCTCGCCCCGCAGGCGTAAGATCCTTCTCGCATCGAATTGGGAACGGCCGAGACCGCCTCTTCGGTCGCGACGATCACCACCGGCAGCGTGAGCAGCGACAACGTGAGCGACGCCCACAGCAAGCCCCCCTTGCCGAATGTCGGGTTCGGCAGCCGGGCGGTGAAGAAGCCGTCGAACATCGGCGTTTTGGCGACGACCGCGACGAACAAGACCGTTGCGACCAGCCACAGGCCGATCGAAGCCCGGCCGACCCAGCGTTGCCGGGTCGATCGCCCGCGCCCCCCTTTCGCCAGGCTCGTCAGTCCGAGGAAGAACGCCCCGGTCGCGACCGCGGCGAGCGTTCCCAGCGCGACGAACCACGCGGGCCGCGGCCACGGGGCGATCCCGGCGTTCCGCGGACCGCCGTCGACGTAGGCCCCGATGATGTAACAGAAGAACCCGAGGCCGAACACGCCGAACACGATGCTCGGCACTCCGGCGAGATTGTTCACCGAGATGCGCACCGCGCTGACGATCGGCCCCGCCTTGGCGTACTCGCGGAGATACAGCGCCGCCAGCACGCCGAACGGAACCACCGCCAGCGACATGATGAGCGTCATCGAGACCGTCCCCCAGATCGCGGGGAGAATGCCCCCTTCGCTGTTCGCCTCGCGCGGATCTTCGGTGAGGAATTCGGCCCAGCGAGAGAAGTAGACTCCCATCCGCTCGCTCCAACTCAGCCGGTTCGCCGGGAATGCGCGGACGATGTCGGCGAGCGCCAACGCCTTCTCGCGGCCGTCGGCGGTTTCGAGCCGCAACTCGTAGCGGGCCGTCTCCGCGCGGATGTCGCGAATTCGCTGCTGGACGTCGGCGGTCTCTTCGGTGACTGCGGTCGCCGTCTTCCAGAACTCGCTCACGATTCTGCGGCTGTGGCGGGGGGCGTCGTCCAGCAGCGCTTCGACCCGTTGCAGTTCGGTCTCCAATTCCTCCAAGGACTCGCCCGCGTCCGAGCGCCGGTCGGCGTGCCATCGAGTCGCGATTTCGGCGGCTGGCGACTCGACGCCGTATCGTCGCGCGACCCATTCCACGATGCGGCGGCCTTCGTCGAGGTCGGCCTGCGACTTGGCGATTTCCGTCCGCAGCCGCTGGGCCGATTCCGCCGGCGCCAGCAGCGGCTGCTTGATCTTCAATTCCTCGCCCCGAACGGCGAGACGTGTGTCTTCGAGCCGGCGGTTGAGCGCGCCGATCTCCTCCTTTTCGAGTCGCCGCCGTTCGGCGGATCGCTCGCGGACCGAATCGTGCAGCGAGGTGAAGCGATCCCACGCGGTTTCGGGGCCGGCGTGGACCTGTTGGATCTCGGCCACGGTCTCGTCGGCGGGAACGGCGGCGGCGGGAACGACTCGCCCGGAAGCGAGCAGCGCGTCGAGCCGGGCGCCTTCCGGCATTTCGCCGAGGCCGGCGCGGAAGGTGTCGAAGCTCTTTCGGCACACGGCGCGAAGCTGTGGGCGGAGCGTATCGTCGAGGAATACGGAAAGCGTTTCCCGCTCGGCGGCGTCGAGACGCGGAAGCCCGGACTCGAAGAACGCGAGCGCGGCGGCGAGTTGTTCCTCTTCGCCGGAGATGGGCCGCGGCGAGCGGACGGCGAAGGCCTGCGGAATGCCGTAGAACCGACCCCATTCCAGCCGCTCGACGAGCAGCGCCCACTCGGGCAGCGTTTCGCTGCCGGGCACGACCGTGTCGTCGGGGAACCAGGCGTAATGTTGGTTCGTCAGTTCGAAGTTGCCGATCCGCAGTTGCCTGCGGTGGGTTTCGACGCCGGGGCTGGGCTCGTAGGCCTCGTCCCGGGTGACTTCGCCCATCACGCCGCGTCCGTCGCGAAGTTGCATTCGCAGGACGCGCGCCGGCCAGAAGGTGGCCAATCCCTGGTAGACGATCAGCGCCACGAGGCCGACGACCATCACCAGCGACACGCCGAGCGCTCCGCCGCTCAGCCAGACGAGCGGCTCCCCCCGGGCGACGAGGGCGGAACCGGAGCCGGCGCGCCCGCCGCGACGCCCCCACCGCGGCGGCGCGGGCGGATCGGTCTTCAGGCGGGCGGTGTCGGCGAGGGCGGACATGGGGGGGTGAGTTACGAGTTGCGAGTTGCGAGTTGCGAGTTGCGAGTTGCGAGTGGAGAGTGGAGAGTCGAGGGGCGAGGGTCGAGGGTCGATCCGGTGCTCGTGACGCGTTTCTTATTGGTTCCCGGTTCTCGCGACATATCAGAAGCTTCCACTTGCTCTACCCCGAAGGGGTTGCATTCCAAAGCCCAAGGTCGCCCGCAAAGCGGGCGCACCCTGGGTTCGGGTCGAAAATCATTCTCCCGACCCTGTAAGGGTCGCACAGCCGCGCGCGCGACACGGTCGATGCGATCGGATGGAACCCTTTCAGGGTTCTCCCTCCAGAACCGCTCCTGACCCAGGGTGCGCTCGCATTCGCTCGCGACCCTGGGCTGCGGTATGAAACCCCTTCGGGGTATGGGCGTTCGACGAACCATGCGTAATGGAAAAAGTTCGGACCTAACCGTCACTCGTCACTCGTAACTCGTCACTCTTCAAAGGTTATGCACTCGGCGGCGGAAGCGGATTCGCACCATTTCGGCCACCGTGTTCACGACGAACGTCATCGCGAACAGCGTGAGGCCAGCCAGAAACAGCACGCGATAATGCGTGCTGTCCTTCACCGCTTCAGGCAGTTCGAAGGCGATGTTGCCCGACAGCGGGCGAAACCCGTTGAACGGGTTGAGATCCATGATGGGCGTGTTGCCCCCCGCCATCAGGACGATCATCGTCTCGCCGACGGCCCGTCCCAGTCCCACCATCAACGCGGAGAACAAGCCGCTCATCGCGGTGGGAATCACGATCCGGACGGCAGTCTGCCACGGCGTCGCCCCCGCTCCCAGCGACGCGGCCCGCAGATGGTCGGGCACGGCGGAGAGGGCGTCGTCGGCGATGGTGTAGATGATCGGAATGATCGCGAAGCCCATCACGAACCCCACGATCAGAGCGTTCATCGGCTGGTAGGTTCCGACCAGCGGTCCCCGCGGATCGAAGCCGAGCAAAGTCAGAATTCCCGCCCCGGCGAGCGCCAGCCCCAGCGCCGCGCCGCAGGTGACGAAGAATCGACCCACATCGAGCAACGCGAACTGCGCGCGGCTGAGCCGGGTTCCCCTCCGCACGATCGCCGGCCGGACCCACATCCCGGAACTCCAGGCGACCGCCAGCGCCGCGACGGGAAGCAACAACAACAGCCATCCGCCCAGCGGATTGCCGATCGTTCCGTTCAACCACTGCATCACGTCGCCCGCGAACAGCGTCCGCTCGATGAACGGTCCCAGTCCCCAGTTCGCGACGGACCGCAGCGCCGGCGTCGTCTGCGGATCGATCCCCGCGAGGCGCGCTACCGGCCCCGGTCCCCATGCCGCGACCGCGGCGATCGGCAGCGCCAGCAGAACGAACACGAGCCGCCACTTCTCCAACCGGAGCGTGAGGCGCTGCGGCAGAACCTGCCAGACGTGGGCGGCGAGCATCAGCACGATCGGCGCGGTCACCAGCAACGCGAGGATCGCCGGGATCCATTCCCCCACGAACGGCGCGATGACGATCGCCATGAAGCCCAACACCACGCTGGGAAGGCTCGCCATCACTTCGATCCCCGGCTTGATCCGCGCCCGCACGCGGGGATGGACGAACTCCGACGTGTGCAATGCCGCCAGAAACGCCAGCGGCGCCCCGAACAGCAGCGTGTAAAACGTCGCCTTCAACGTGCCGAACACGAGCGGCGCGAGGCCGAACTTGGGTTCGAAGTCCTGGCTCCCTCCGGTCGATTGCCACACGTGCGACGGGGCGGCGTCCCCTTCGTACCAGACCGGCAGGAAGAGCGCCGCGAGCGTCGCCTCGGGATGTCGCGGATCGATGCTCGCCCGCCAGAAGCCTCCCCCGGTCAGCGCGAACAGCCCGTCGTCCTCCGGCGCGATCGCCAGCGAGGTCACGGGCTTTCCTTCATCGGCCGTCGTCGTGAGAAGCCGCTCCTCGGTCGTCGCCTGAAACAGGCTCACGGTTCCGTCGGCATGTCCCGCGGCGAACATTCGGCGGGCCGCCGACATCCCCAGCGACGTGACCGCCGCACTTCCCGCCGGATAATCGTGGGCGCGCACGAGCTTGCGTCCATCCGCAGCGGGAGGGGAATCGCCCGCTTCCGGCCGCGCCAGGAACCAGCCGCTCGTGCGGCCGCGCGAGTCCCCCACGATCAGAGTTCTCCCGCCGAGCAGCAGCCGCGCCGCGGTGAGCCGCGCGCCGGAATCGTCCTCCACCAGCGAGACGGTCTCGGCGAGAGCCACGCCTCGGGGATTGCCGGTGGCGTACCGATCGAGCCGACCATTTTCCCACAGCAGGAACAGGCTGTCGCCGCGGGCGTCGAGCAGCAGGTGATCCGGCGGTGAGGCGGCGTCGATTGGGGGCGGCAGATCGACGGTGCGGTCGTGCATCGCCCGCCGCTCGCCCGTTTCGGGGTCGATGCGTGGGCGAAAGTACGCCAGCCGAATCGCACCATCCGCACTCAGCGCCGCCAGCACCGGGTTGCCGGCGCCGATCGTATGAGCCAAGCCCCGCACCGGGCCATTCGCGATCTCGAACGGCTCTCGCGTTTCGATCGTCACGCCGTGCAGGCGGTATTGGCCCTGGGGCGTGAGTTCGAGGATCTCGTCGCCGAGCGGCATGAACGCTTCGGGGGCGAGCGCGCGGGCCGCTTCGGGAAGGCCGGCGACATCGGGGAACCGCGACCGGAATTCAATGCGGACTTGCCGCACGGTTCCGTCGGCGAATCCGAACACGACTTCCGGCGCATCGGACACCGGCGCGTAGGCGGTCGGTTCTTCGCCGGGGAACAGTTCGCGTTCGTGAATCGTCGCGCCGGTGTCGATGCGGAACGTTCGCAACACCCCGCGCGGCGACAGCACGGTTCCCAGCACGCGGTGCTCGTCGACTTCGAATCGCACCGCCTGTTGCGACGCCCACGCCGGCGACAGGGTTTCGTCCGGATCGATCTCCGGGGCGTAAAACAGCGGGAGCACGACCCATGCGAGGAACAACCCCACCAGTGAGACCGCGACGATGGTCCCGACTCCGCCGAACGTGATCAGCGCCTGCGCGACGCGATCGACCGCCCGCACCTGCCAGCGGGTGCTGCGCCGACGACCGCGGCCGGTGAAGGTGGTGCGCTCGGTCATGGGGGAGGTTGGAGGTCGGCAGTCCGCAGTCGGCAGTCGGCAGTCGGCAGTAGTCGGCGGTCGGCGGTCGGCGGTCGCCTGCGGCTTATGAAAAACGGCAAGCGGCAGCTGACGGCTGCTTCCTGCCTACTGCTTCCTGCCTACTGCCTACTGCTCTAAAATCCCGGCTCGATTCCGAGCTTTTCGAGTTCCACGCGGGCCTGGGCCGCGTTGATCGGCAGGTAGCCGTCTTTGATCACCACGTCCTGCCCGTCCCGGCTGAAAATGAAGCGGACGAATTCCTGCCGCAACGGATCGAGCGCCTTGTTCGGCTCCTTGTTGACCGCGAGGTATAAGAAGCGATACAGCGGATAGCGGTCGCCGCTGTTGGCGGCCGGCGGAACGAAGTCGTCCCCGTCGCGCTGCGCCAGCGGAACCGCCTTCACGTTCGAGGTGATGTAGCCGATGCCGCTGTAGCCGATGCCGTACCGTTCCTGCGACACGCTTTGCACGACCGACGAACTGCCGGGCTGCTCCTTGACCGTGTCCTTGAAGTCCCCGCCGCCGAGCGCCACGTCTTTGAAGAAGCCGTAGGTCCCCGAGGCGGAGTTGCGGCCGTACAAGCTGATCGGCTTGTCCGCCCACTCGCCGGTCAGGCCGAGTTGCCCCCAAGTGGTGACGTCGTCATCGTGCCCGAGAACGCGGTTCTTGGAGAAGATCGCGTCGACCTGCGTCAACGTCAGCCCCGTCAGCGGGTTGTCCTTGTGAACGTAGACGGCGAGCATGTCCACCGCCGTCGAGAGCAGTTCCGGCTTGTAGCCGAATTTCTGCTGGAACGCATTGACTTCGTCTCCCTTGGCCGGGCGGCTCATGGGACCGAAGTTGGACGTGCCGGCGACGAGCGCGGGCATGGCGGTCGAAGTGCCTTTCCCCTCCACTTCCACTTTCACACCGGGGTAGTGCTTTTGAAAGCCTTCGGCCCAGAGCGTCATCAGGTTGTTCATCGTGTCCGAGCCGACGCTGGTGATCGTCCCCGACACCCCTTGCACGGGCGCGTAAACGGGAAGTTCCGGATCGACGGTAACCGCCATCCCGTCGGATTGCCCGTTCGTCCCGGCGGGCTGAACTTGTGCCCCACCGCCCGGCGTGGTGGTCCGCGGCCCCGCGTCGCAACCGGCCAGAGTGACGACCGCCACCAACGACAGCGACGCGCCGACGATCGCGACGGCGTGCCGCGCGGCGAGGATCCCACGGCTATCGAACGAACGAAACGACATGATCGCGCTCCTGAGGTGTGGCCATCGCCGGCATGGCGAAGGGCGAGTTTGGCTGATGTCGCGCGAATTATCGACCCGCAATGTTAAGATTTCGTGAAGCCCGGGTGAGAAGCCGGAGCGGGGTCCGAAATCGCTCGATTCCGCATCCGGCCGAGCCCACGCCGTCACCCGCCTTCTGAAGCGCCTTCACGTCCACGCGGATCGGTCCGCCGGTGAGGCGACGATCTTCACGCGGGGCGGTTCGTCGACCGCGGCGGCCACTCCCAATCGAACGGCACGAGATGGAATTCTTGCCGTTGACGGCGACGGGGCATGGCGCGACTCCTGAAAGTCGAACAGCGAAACCCGGTCGATC
>JBBDNT010000197.1:0-19449 GCA_040877445.1 Planctomycetaceae bacterium | reverse complement strand
CTCCTCGCCATCCGCGGCCACTGCGCCATGAGGAAAAGATGTGGGTAATGACAAGTGCTCCAGCCCCGGCCACCCCGGATGCCACTGGCTTGCCAGTGCTTTTTCGATTGAAACCGCGGCGGCCTCGATGGTCGGCGAATGCGAAATCTTTTACTGGCGACGAATTCCGTCTCGCGGATCCGCTCCGGCGGAGACGCGAAGCCAGTGGCATCCGGCACCCAGGCGCGCTTCCCTCCGCTCGCGGGCTGCGCCCGTGAGGCTTCGGGTCGCGGCTAACCGGGAATGATGCTATTCCTTCTTGTTCGCGGACGGTTTCGATTCCGATTTGCTTTCGGACTTCGACTCGGACTTCGTTTCGCTCTTCGATGCGGAATCGGCCGCCGGCTTTTCCGCGGCGGCGCCCTTCTTGTACGACTCGCTGCGGTAGTCGGTCTGGTAGAAGCCGCTCCCCTTGAAGAGGATGCCGGCACCGGGCCCGATCACCCGTTCGGCTTTCTGCTTGCCGCACTCCGGGCACTTCTTCGTGGGCTTGGCCGTGATCGACTGGAACGATTCCCAGCGATGATCGCAATTGCGGCAGCGGTAGTCGTAGGTGGGCATGGGCGGAGAGTTGAGAGTTGAGGGTCGAGAGTCGAGGGGATGGCGAGCCTCCCGCGTGAGCGGGGGGAGGGACACGGGATTCAGCCCTCCTTCCGCGACACCACCACCTTGCTCGGGCGGATGACGTGGTCGTGCAGCTTGTAGCCCTTTTCGACTTCGTCCAGCACGGTGAGGTGCGGGTGGTCGGCGGAGGGAATTTGTTGGATCGCCTCGTGCAGATTCGGGTCGAACGGCTCGCCGATCGCCGCGATTTCCTCGACCTGCCTCGCCGCGAGGACGTCGCGGAACTGACGGGCGACCAGCTTCATCCCTTCGGCGAGTTGATCGACGTTGCGCGAGGTCTCGGCGGCGGCGATCGCCCGGTCGAGATTGTCGAGCGCGGGAAGCAGATCGCGGACCAGCCCCGCCGAGCGGTGCAGCAGGTCGCGATCGAACTCGGCCCGGCTGCGCTTGCGGAAGTTGTCCAGCTCCGCCTGTGTCCGGAGGAATTTGTCGTAGTTCGCGTCGCGTTCGGCCCGCGCCGCTTCGAGTTGCTCGGCGAGCGACTCGTCGCGCGGAGCGGCGTTCTCCTTCGCCGGCGTCGATTCGCCGGGGATCTCGTGTTCGTCCGCGGGTTGATTCATACGGTTTGGGAGTGACGAGTTACGGGTGAGAGCTTGGGAATCTTTGGGTTTCCGCTGAGTGAGCCCCGAACGTGATCTTCAACCGTCATGCCCGCGCAGGCGGGCATCCAGTCATACGCGCGGATCGCGCTGGATTCCCGCTTTCGCGGGAATGACGGCGGTGCGGATGATGAATGAATGGCGAAAGTTTCACGACCTCTGACGAGACGGAGTCGCTGCCTACTGCCGACTGCCGACTGCCTCCTGCTTACTGCCGACTGGCATTCTACGCGTCCTCGTCCGCGGGGGCGAAATACTCCTTGAGCTTCTCGAAGAACGATTTCCGGTGCGTGCTGACGTTCGCCTTCTCGACCTCCGCCAGCTTCCGCAGCAGTTCTTCCTGCGCCGGATCGAGCTTGCGGGGCACCTCGACCTGCACCTCGACCAGCAGGTCGCCGCGGCGGCCGCCGTGTACGTCGGGCATCCCTTTTCCGCGAAGCTGAAACACCTCCCCCGGCTGCGTGCCGGCGGGAACGGTGAATTCCTCGGCGCCGTCGAGCGTGGGGACTTCCAGCGTCGTCCCCAGCGCCGCCTGCGTATAGGTGATGGGAATCGCACAGGCGAGCATCCGCCCTTCGCGGCGGAACAGCGGATGCGGCTCGATCCGCACCTCGACATACAGGTCGCCCCGCAGTCCCTCAGTCGAACCCGGCCCGCCTTCCCCCGGCACGCGGAGTTGCTGCCCGTCGTCGATCCCCGCGGGAATGCGGACCTCGCGCCGAACGCGCTGCGCCTCGCGCCCCGTGCCGCGGCAGCTCTCGCATTTGTCGCGAACGATCGTCCCCGCCCCGCGACAGGCGGGGCAGACGGTCTGCACGCGGAAGAAGCCCTGCGATTGAATCACCTGGCCCTGCCCGCCGCAGTAGTCGCACGCTTCGGGCGTCGTTCCCGGCTTCGCGCCGTTGCCGCCGCAGGTGGTGCAGATTTCGTGGCGTTCGAACTCGATCTCGCGATTCGCGCCGCGGGCGGCGGAGAGCAGGTCGATCGTCAGCGAGACGCGCAGGCTGTCGCCCCGCCGAGCGCGGCTCCGCGACCGGCCGCGACCGAAGCCGAACCCTTCGAAGATGTCGCCGAAGGCCTCGAAGATGTCGCCGATGTCGTGGAACCCGCCGGCCCCGCCGTGTCCGCGAACGCCGGCGTGCCCGTAGCGGTCGTAGCGAGCGCGCTTCTCGGCGCTGCCGAGGACTTCGTAGGCTTCGGACGCCTCCTTGAACCGCAGGACCGCCGCTTCGTCGCCGGGATTGCGGTCGGGATGATTGGCGAGGGCGAGCTTTTTGTAGGCTTTCTTGATCTGCTCGGGCGCGGCGTCGCGAGGCACGCCGAGCACCTCGTAGTAGTCGCGCTGGGAAGCCATCGTGGGCATGTGCTCTCGCTGGATTCGACTTCAGGGTTCGCGAAACCGCAAGCGTGAGGGTTGCCGTCTCGAATGTCGTTCGCCCGCCGGGTTTCGTAGGATACGAATCGGGAACGGGCGACGCGCAGCGGGCCACCGCGTGGGTGGCCCGCCGAGACGTGATGTGACCGGTTTCGCGCTCCCCTGCGCTCGCGGCTGCGCCGCTCGACTTCGGGTCGCGGCGACGGGTCGATTGATTACCGAATCGCCCCCTCCACCTTCGCACGCTCGCCGCCGTCGTTTTCGTCCGTGCGGGTGACGAGCACCTGGGTGGTGAGCATCAGGCCGGCGATCGAGGCGGCGTTCGAAAGGGCGTTCTTGACCACTTTGGCCGGGTCGATGATCCCCGCCTTGAGCATGTCGACGTATTCGCCGGAGTTGGCGTCGTAGCCGGTGTTGCCCGACTTCTGCCGGACCTCGTCGGCGACGACGGCGCCGTCGACTCCGGAGTTGGAGGCGATCTGGCGGATGGGGGCTTCGAGGGCGCGGGCGACGATCTCGACGCCGATCTTCTCGTCTCCCTTGGCCTTCGTATTGCGAACCGCATCGATCGAGCGGAGCAATGCGACGCCGCCGCCGGGCAGAATGCCCTCTTCGACCGCGGCCCGCGTCGCGTGCAGGGCGTCTTCCATGCGGGCCTTGGTCTGCTTCATCTCGGCTTCGGTCGCGGCGCCGACGGAGATGACGGCCACCCCGCCGGTCAGCTTGGCGAGCCGTTCCTGGAACTTTTCGCGATCGTAGTCGCTTTCGGTGTTTTCGATCTGCGTGCGGACCTGCTGGACGCGGGCCTGGACCGACTTCTGGTCGCCGGCGCCGTCGACGATGGTGCACGAGTCCTTGGTGACTTCGATCTTCTTGGCCCGGCCGAGCTGCTTCAGTTCGACCGATTCGAGCTTCAAGCCCAGGTCTTCGGAAAGCAGCGTCCCGCCGGTGAGCACCGCCAGGTCGCCGAGCATCGCCTTGCGGCGATCGCCGAAGCCGGGGGCCTTCACCGCGCACACTTGCAGCACGCCCCGCAGCTTGTTGACGACGAGGGCGGTAAGGGCCTCGCCCTCGATGTCCTCGGCGACGATCAACAGCGGCTTGCCCGCCTGCGAGACCTTTTCCAACACGGGAACCAGATCCCGCAGGCTGGCGATCTTCTTCTCGTGGATGAGGATGAACGCGTCTTCGAGGATCGCCTTCATCTCGGTCGGGTCGGTGACGAAGTACGGAGAGATGTAGCCCTTGTCGAACTGCATTCCCTCGGCGAACTCGAGCGTGGTGTCGCTCGTCTTGCCTTCCTCGACGGTGATTACGCCGTCGCGGCCCACGCGCTCCATGGCGTCGGCGATGACTTTGCCGATCGTCGGGTCGTTGTTGGCCGAGATCGAGCCGACCTGCGCGATCTGCTCCTTGCTCTCGACGGGCTTGGCCATCTCTTCGAGGAAGGCGATCGCCGAGTCGGCCGCCTTGTCGATCCCGCGGCGGACGACGGTCGGGTTCGAGCCGAGCGTGATGCTCCGCAGACCCTCGTCGTAAATGGCGCGGGCGAGGACGGTGGCGGTGGTGGTTCCGTCGCCGGCGACGTCGCTGGTCTTTTGGGCGACCTCGTTGACGAGCTTGGCCCCCATGTGCTCGTAGGGATCTTCCAGTTCGATCTCCTTGGAGACGGTGACGCCGTCCTTGGTGACGACCGGGTTGCCGAAGCTCTTGTCGATGATCACGTTGCGGCCGGTGGGGCCCATCGTGACGGCGACGGCGTCGGCGAGAATCTTGATGCCGCGCTGCAGCTTGATCCGCGCGCGGTCCTCGAAGAGAAGTTGCTTGGCCACGGGGGGCTCCCTTGTGTCGGTTGATCGTTGAATGGGGTGGCGAGGAAGAAAGAAGAAGGAAGATCGAAGAATGAAGAACGGAATCAGGGACACCTTTTCATGGTCTCGCGATTCCTCCCTCTTCTTTCTTCCCTCTTCCTTCTTCCTTCTTTTCAGACCACTTTGGCCAGGATGTCGCTCTCGCGGAGGATCTTGACGTCCTCGCCGCTGACCTCGATGTCGGTCCCGCCGTACTTGCCGAACAGAACTTCGTCGCCGACGCCGACGCTCACGGCGCATCGCTCGCCGGATTCGAGCAACCGGCCGGGTCCGACCGCGACGACCTTCCCGCGCTGGGGCTTTTCCTTGGCGCTGTCGGGAAGGACGATGCCGCCGGCGGTCTTCTCTTCGGCTTCGAGGGGCCGCACCACGACACGATCATCGAGAGGCTTCAATTCCATGTTGGGGAACTCCGTTGGTGTGATTGTCGTAGGGGGGGCTGTGCCCACCCGGCTGTTGGATACGGTTTCGGTCGCGTTGGTCGTTGGTGGGCACAGCCCACCCTATGGATCACATCATGCCGCCCATGCCGCCCATTCCCATGCCACCCATGCCGCCCATGCCTCCCATGTCGTGGTGGTGGTCGTCGTGGTGGTCGTCGGATTCGTCCTTCGGCTCGTCGACGACGATCGAGTCGGTCGTCATCAAGAGCGAGGCGACGCTGACGGCGTTCTGCAATGCGGTGCGGACGACTTTCGTCGGGTCGACCACGCCGAACTCGAACATGTCGCCGAAGCGGTCGTTCAAAGCGTCGTAGCCGTGGTTCTTGTCCTTCGACTTGCGGACGGTGTTGGCGACGACCGAGCCGTCGAGACCGGCGTTCTGGGCGATCATCCGCAACGGCCGCTCGAGGACGTTCTTCACGAGCTGGGCGCCGTGCGCCTCGTCCCCTTTAAGCTGGAGCTTGTCGAGGGCGGCCGCGCATCGCAGCAGCGCGACGCCGCCGCCGGGGACGACTCCCTCTTCGATGGCCGCCCGCGTGGCGTGCAGCGCGTCGTCGACGAGATCCTTCCGCTCGCGCATCTCGGTCTCGGTGGCGGCCCCGACATTGATCTGCGCCACGCCGCCGGCGAGCTTCGCCAGCCGCTCCTGCAGCTTCTCGCGGTCGTACTCGCTGTCGGTGACTTCGATTTCGCGGCGGATCTGCTCGGCCCGGCCGTCGATGGCCGCCTTGGTGCCCGCGCCCTGGATGATCGTGGTGTTGTCGGCGTCGACGCGAATCTTCTTCGCCACGCCGAGTTCCTTCACCTCGACGTTCTCCAGCTTCACGCCGAGATCCTTGAAGACCGCCGTGGCACCGGTGAGGACGGCGACGTCTTCGAGCATCGCCTTGCGGCGATCGCCGTAGCCCGGGGCCTTCACCGCACACACCCGCAGGATGCCGCGGAGCTTGTTGACGACGAGCGTGGCCAGCGCCTCGCCCTCGATGTCCTCGGCGATGATCAACAGCGGCACGTTCGCCTTGGAGACCTTCTCGAGCAGCGGAACGAGATCCTTGGCGGAGCTGATCTTTTCTTCGTGAATGAGGATCCGGCAGTTCTCGAGGACGCACTCCTGGTCGTCTTCGTCGGTGACGAAGTGCGGCGAGAGGTAGCCCCGCTCGAACTGCATTCCCTCGACGAAATCGTGCGTGGTGGAGATGCCCTTGCCCTCTTCGACGGTGACCACGCCGTCCTTGCCGACCTTGAGGAACACCTCGGCCAGAATCTTGCCGATCTCGGTGTCGTTGTTGCTGGCGATGGTGGCGACGGTTTCGATCGCCTTCTTGTCGTTCGCCTTGACCGGCTTGGCGAGCTTGCCGAGTTCCTCGACGACGGCGGCGACCGCCTTCTGCGCTCCGCGAGCCAGCGACATGGCGCCCGCTCCGGAGGCGATGAACTTCAACCCTTCGCGAAGCATTCCCTCGGCGAGCACGGTGGCGGTGGTGGTGCCGTCCCCCGCGAGGGTGCTGGTCTTCGAGGCGACCTCCTTGACGAGCTGAGCCCCCATGTTCTCGAAGGGGTCTTCGAGCTCGATGTCCTCGGCGACGGTGACGCCGTCCTTGGTGACCTTGGGAGCGCCCCAACCCTTGTCGAGCACGGCGTTTCGGCCGCGGGGCCCGAGCGTGCAGCTCACGGCCTGGGTGAGCTTGGAGACCCCCTGCAAAAGACTCTTGCGGGCGTCGTCGTCGAATGTCAGAAGCTTAGCCACGACTCCTCCTCGAGATTGTCCGTTGTCGGTTGTCGAAACCCGCGGGCATGCGCCCCGTGGGGTTTTCTCGCATCGCTCGGATTCTGGGACGATGGTCGCGACTGCCATTACGGGAATCGGAACGTCCACCGCAGGGCGGTAAAGCAATCGGCGCGCCAAACAATCGGCAAAGTCCGCAACACGTTTCCATATCGAGATTTGCGTCTGCGCCGGCAATTGGCCGCCACATCGGGGCTGCCAACTTGGCAGCGATCCAAGCCCACGGGCGGCGGCCCGCTGGGTATTTTTTGCGCTCGACAGCGCGTGGGCACCGTGAAGATATCCCGCCGGGCGCTGCCGGCGGGCTTGTGATCGTTTTCGATTTTTCGTATCTCTGAACATGCACAATGCAATCACCCCTTGATTTCCCCGCCCCGCGCGTCGATCGACGCCGCCTGCTGCAAGGCGGCTTCGCCGCGCTCCTGACGGCGGGATTGTCCCCCCTGCGCGCCTTCGGCTGGACGACGGGCGAGTTCGAGAACGCACCGACGACGCACGAGCAGATTCGGCAGGACGCGACCGACGCCCCGCTCGCCATCCGCTTCGACGGAAGCACCGCGCGCGAATTCGCCGACTGGCGACGACGGTTCTCGACGAAGCTTCGCGAACTGCTCGGTCCGCACGATCCGCCGGCGCAATGGGAGACGATCGTCGAAGAGCGCGTCGAACTCGACGGGCACACGCGCGAGCGAATCGTGCTCGCCGCCGACGGGCATCCGCGACTGCCGATGTACCGGCTGCTGCCCCGGCCATTGGGCGATCAGCCTCGGCCCGGAGTGCTGGCGATTCACGGTCACTCGGGGTTTCACCCGGTCGCCGGCCGGGACGATCTGCCTGGCGTGGCCAAGCAGATCGAAGCGGTGCGCTACGACTACGGCCGGCGTATGGCGCTGCGAGGATACATCGTGGCGGTCCCCTGCCTCACGCCGTTCGAGCCGCGGGAGGACCGCGCGTCGTACGGCAATCAGGATCCCTGCGCGGTTGCCTTCGTGCGAATGCAATTGCTCGGCAAGTTGCTGATGGCCGAGAACCTCCGCGACTGCCTGTGGTGCATAGAGCTGCTCGCGCGGGACGAGCGCGTCGACGCCGAGCGGCTCGGCTGCCTGGGCCTGTCCTACGGCGGGCGAATGACGATGTTGACCGCGGCCCTCGAGCCGAGGATCAAGGTCGCGGCGGTCAGCGGGGCGCTCAACATGATGCAGGAACGGATCGGCCTGAAATACAGTTGCGGGGCACAGGTGATTCCCGGCCTGTTGAAGTACGGCGACGTGCCGGAGATCGGCTCGCTGATCGCCCCGCGGTCATGCGTGTGGGAAGTCGGCGCGCGCGACGGTCTCATCAAGCCGGACTGGGCGAAGAAGGCCGAAGCGTCGATCCGCCGCGCCTACGCCGCCGCCGGCGCCGGCGAACGGGTGCGATTCGACCACTTCGAGGGGGGCCATCGCTGGAACGGAGACGTGGCGGAACCGCTGTTCGACGAACTGCTGCGGCCGGGAGCATGACGCGCCTCCGTCCGTCCCGGCGACGCGGAAGGGGGCAAGTCGCTCGGACCGCGTTGCATTCGCCGAAGGTCGCCGCCTGTATGGAGCGGGATTGGAGGAGGATCGAAAGCTCGTACCGACTGTTCATACCGGCTCGAGGTGCGGCGATGTCGTCGATGGTGCTGGGGGAAGATTCGCGTCGCCCGATCGCCGATTCCCTTCGCTCCGACGGCACGCGACGGCCGGGCATTGCGAGCCGCGGGCGGGTCGTTCTGCTGGCTGCGATTGCCGTGGCGGTCATGTCCGCCGAGGCATCGGCCCACATCACGTCGATTTCCCCCTACCAGAGCGGCGTCAGCGAGCGCGACTGGGCGCTGCTGAGCAACGGGATCTTCGTGCTCGGGCAGCTACTGGGCTGGGGATACCTGTTCGCCGTCCTGCACGCGGAGCAGCGCCGCTCGGCATGGAGGAGCTTCGGCCTGGCGAGCTTCGTCCAGGCGGGGGTCGCCGTGGGAATGTTCCTGCTGGGCGCGATCTCGTTCCTCATGGCGGCCTCGTTCACGCTGGAATTTCATCTCGTGCCGTCCGGCTACGAGATTTTCGCCGTCGTGCGGCCGGAGATCGTGCCGAACCTGTTGCTGGCGAATACGGCCACCTTCGTCCTCGGCTGGGGGTGGAGCGGCCTTCTGCTGTTCGTGGTCCGCGGAATGCGCCGCCGCTGGCTGGTGGCGCTGTTTCATGCGCTCGTGTTCCACCCCTTCGCGTTCCCCGTGGGGCCGCTGGCGGGGCTGATCCATGCGCTTTACGTTCGGCAGCGCCCCGCGTACCGCGCCGCCGATGCCCTGGCGGAGGCCGAATGACCCTCGCTCCGCAAAACGAAGCGGAATGCGCGCGACTTCCGCCCGATTCAAGCCGGGCCGCGATTCGCGCCGTGTGCGGAGGACTGGCGATCGGCTCGCTGGTGCTGCTGCTGGCGAAGTGGGCCGCGCTCGACGCACTGGTTCCCGGCGTGATCTTCGACGACGTCTTCTTCGGCCGGCGGATTCCGCGTCTCGTCGGCTGGTACTTTCTGGCCGACGCTGCTGATGGGAAGCGTCGCGGCGCTGCTCGCGCGGCGGCCGAAGCGCGCTTTGGCGATCGGACTCCCGTGGACGACGTTCGTCTTCGCGGAAACGCTGTGCGACCTGCCGGCGTTCGCCCACGACCCACACATGCTGGTCGAAGAACTCGCTCTGGCGGGAATCCACGCGGCGTTGCTGGCGCTGCTAGGTTGCGAAGCGTGGCGGCTCGCGGCATCGAAGCCGCTTGCGGCGAATCCCGCGCGCAACGTGCTTGATTCGCCGTCCGGCGGACCGTACCTTTGAGCGGTCCGAATGACCCGCGAGCCGCCGCCCCGATCGACCCTCGACCATCGACCCTCAACTCTCAACCCTCAACTCTCAACTCTCAACTCTCAACTCTCAACTCTCAATCTTCAACCCTTTACCCCAACCGCTCCCGCAACCTACCATACTTCACCCGAGTCCCGCGTTTCGTCAAGGAGATCCCCGCGCGCCATGGCCGTGCTGCTGCAAGTTCGCGACGCCCACAAAAGCTACGGCAGCCAGACGCTGCTCGACGGGGCCGAGATGGCGCTCACCGAGGACGTGAAGGTCGGCTTCGTCGGCCGCAACGGCGCGGGAAAATCGACGCTGCTCCGCGTGCTGCTCGGCGAGGAGGAACTCGATCGCGGCGAAGTCATTCGCCATCCGAAACTGCGGCTCGGCTATCTTCGCCAGCACGATCCCTTCCAACCCGGCGAGACCGCCCTCGAATTCCTGATGCGCGACAGCGGCCGCCCCGACTGGAAGTGCGGCGAAGTCGCCGGTCAGTTCGAAATCAAGAACGCGTATCTCGAAGGGCCGATCTCGCAGCTTTCCGGCGGCTGGCAGACCCGGCTCAAACTCGCGGCTCTTTTGCTCCACGAGCCGAATCTGCTGCTCCTGGACGAGCCGACGAACTTCCTCGACCTCCGCACGCAGATTCTCCTCGAGCACTTCCTGCGGAACTTCCAGGAGGCCTGCCTGATCGTCTCGCACGACCGGGCTTTTCTCAAGGCGACCTGCGAGCACACGCTCGATCTGTCGCGGGGCACGCTCACCATGTTCCCCGGCAAGATCGACGCCTTCCTCGAGTTCCAGCAGGAACGCCGCGAGCACGACGAACGCGTCAACGCGACGGTGCTCGCCAAGCGCAAGCACTTGGAAGACTTCATCGCCCGCAACCGGGCTCGCGCCACGACCGCCTCGCGCGCCAAGTCGAAAAGCAAGCAACTCGAACGGCTCGAAACGGTCGAAGTCTTCGGCGACGAGCCGGCCCCCGTCATCCGCGCGCCGCGCGTCGAGCCGCGCAAAGGCCCGGCGCTCCGCTGTCAGGATCTCGCCATCGGCTATCCCGATCATGTCGTCGCCCGCGACATTGACGTCGAGATCGACCATGGCTCGCGAGCCGCGATCGTCGGCGACAACGGCCAGGGAAAGACCACCTTCCTTCGCAGCGTGGTCGATTCACTCGCGCCGATTTCCGGGAGCGTGCGGTGGGGTTACGGGTCCGACATCGGCACCTACGCGCAGCACGTCTACACGAGCCTTCCCGAGAACCTGACGATCCTCGAGTACCTCGACGACCACGCCGCCCCGGGAACCAAGGCCCAGCAAATTCTCGACATGGCGGGGGCGATGCTGTTCGGCGGCGGAACGGTGAAAAAGCGGATCGGCGTGCTGTCCGGCGGCGAACGGGCCCGGCTGTGCATGACGGGATTGCTGCTCAGCCAGCACAACATCCTCGTGCTCGACGAGCCGGGCAACCATCTCGACGTCGACACCGTCGAGGCGCTCGCCGAAGCGCTCGACGAGTACCAGGGGACGGTGATCTTCACCAGCCACGACCGGCACTTCATGCAGCGGGTCGCCACCAGCATCATCGAGGTCCGCGACGGCCGCGTGACCAACTACAACGGCGGTTACGAAGCCTACCTGTACGCGATCAATCGCGAGATCGAAGAGGGAGAACGCGAAGAAGCGGCCCGCCGCGCCAAGCGGCCGAACACCGGCCCCGCGTCGAAGTCTTCCCCGAAGGCGCAGCGGCAAACGGAACGCGAGTTGCGCCGCGAGATGGTGAACATCGAACGCACGATCGCCCGCCTCGACGATCAGAAGCGCGAACTGAACGCGCAGCTTATGGCTACGACCGATGCCGCCGAAGCCTTGAAGCTGCACGACGAGTTCACCGCGATCACTGCCAAGCTCACGGAAGCGGAAGACGCCTGGTGCCGCTTGCAGGAAGAGCTGGACACTGTCGCGTGAGCCGGCGCGACGGCGAATCGAACTCAGGAGTTCCGAGTTCCGATTCTCCACGCGGTTGCCTTTCGGAACTTCAGTGGTTCCAATTTCGGTTGCTACGGTCGAAGGGAACACGCGGCACTCATGGCGAAGAGCAACGCGAACGGAAACGCGATCGTCGGGCAGTCGGGCGGGCCGACAGCCGTCATCAACGCGTCGCTCGCCGGCGTCGTCGAAGCCGCGCTCGCGAGCCGGAAGTTCGGCCGCGTGTTCGGCATGCGGTTCGGCATCGAGGGGGTGCTGGGCGACTTCCTGCTCGACCTGGGAGCCGAATCGAAACAGACGTTGAAAGCACTGCGCACCACGCCCTCCAGCGCGCTCGGCTCCACGCGCCTCAAGCTGAAGGACGAGCACTTCGAGCCGATCATCAAGAACCTCAAGAAGCACGACATCCGCTACTTCTTCATGATCGGCGGCAACGACACGATGGACACCATCCACCGCGTCGTCGAGCATGCCCAGTCGACCGGCTACGAGATGCTCGGCGTCGGCATCTCGAAGACCGTCGACAACGATCTCTTCGGCACCGACCACACCCCCGGGTATCCCAGCGCCGCCCGCTACGTCGCCCAGAGCGTGCAGCAGGGCGGAATCCTCGCGCGGGACATGCAGCGGGTCGATCAGTTCGTCGTTTTTCAGACGGTCGGCCGCAGCGCCGGCTGGCTTCCCGCCGCGGCGGCATGCGCGCGGCAGGAACCGGGCGACGCCCCGCACGTCATCCTTCTGCCGGAGCGGCCGTTCGAACGGGACAGGTTCCTCGAAGCGGTCGCCGCCGCGCAGAAGAAGCACGGCTACTGCTCGATCGTCTGCGGCGAAGGAATCTCCAATGCCGACGGCACGCCGGTGAGCGCGTCGGAAACGCGCGACAAGTTCGGCAACGTCGAGTTCGGCGCGATGGGAGGCACGAGCGCCGCGATGATGCTGCATCGGATGATCGCAGACGAGTTCGGCTGGCGGGGCGAATTCCAGGTGACCGAATCGCTCCAGATGTGCGCCGCCGACCGGGCCGTCAAGCTCGACATCGACGAAGCCTACGGCTGCGGCCGCGAGGCGGTCCGGCTGGCGGAACAGGGGACCGGCGACGTCATGGTCACGCTCGTCCGCGAGTCGAAGCCGGGCGAACCGTATCGCTCGGGCTTCGGCACGCAGCCGCTGTGCGACGTCGCCAATCAGGAGCGCCCGATGCCCGACAAGTACATCGCGAAAAGCGGCATGGACGTGACGAAAGCCTTCCTCGACTACGCCCGGCCGCTGGTGGGCGACTTGCCGCGCTACGCGCGATTGACGATCAAGCGTGCCGCGGCGGGGCGCGAACGGGATTGAAGCGATGCGACCGCCATAGCGAGCCGCGCTCCCCTGTCGGGTCGCGGCTAACCGTTCACTCACGATTCGAGTCTCGACCATGAATTCGACCGAACATCTTACCCGTTACGGCCTCGTACGCGACATGCTCGCGACGCCGGAGATCATCGCCCGGTTCGATTGCGATCAAGCGCGCGACGTGGCCCCATCGCTGCGGGACTTTCAAGGGATCCTTCTGACCGGAGAAGGATCGAGCCGCCTGTTCCCCGCGAAGAGCGTCATCGCGCATTCCCGGCGACGGGCTTGGCAACTCTCGCTCGCAACCGAAGCCGGACGCCAGGCGGAGGAGTGCGACTTGACCGACTGGGCCGTCTTCGCCTGCTCGAACTCCGGGCGGACGGCCGAGGTCGTTCGGCTGTTCACGCGGCTCGATGACGGCGGACACATGGCCCATTATTGTCTTACGGCGTTCGCCGACTCGAAGCTCGAGTCGCTCGTCGAGCAGGGCTGGGTGCTCTCCTGCGGTCCCGAGAACGCGGTCGCGGCGACGAAGAGCGTCGTCGAGCAGGCTCTGTTCCTGCGCTCGCTCGTCGAGCACGCCGCGGGAGCGCCGGCGCTTGCCGCGCGCCGCGCCGAACTGGCCGAGCAATTCCGCGATGCCCTCACCACGACGATCGACCCGGCGTTCGTCGAGCGGATCGCGCGGGCGGGGACGATCTACTGGGCGGGCCGCAACGACGGAGTCGCCGAGGAACTCACGCTCAAGACCAACGAAATCACCCGCAAGCCGGCCGACTTCCTGGAAGGAACTTACGCGGTCCACGGCGTCGAAGAGGTGATGAACGCCGACGACGTGCTGATCTGGGTCGATCCATATGAGGAATCGGAAGAGAAGTTCGACGCGACGCTGCGGCAGGGAGTGGGAATGGAAATCATCGCGATCGCCCCGCGGGAGACGCGGTTCCCGACGATCCGCATTCCCGACGCGGGCGACTTGTCGCCATTCGTCCAGATGGCGGCGGGATGGAACGTGCTGGTCGAGACCGGCCTGCGATTGGGAATCGACCTCGACAAGCCGCAACGGGCCCGCAAGGTGGGGAACGAGTTCGCGGGATAGCAGGCCTTCGAGTTCGAAATATAGGGGTTGGAGTTTTCGGCGACGCCGCGAGCCGTAGGACGGAATTCCATTCCGTCCGCCGAAGCGACACTCTTTCGAGCCTCGAATCCATTCGAGACTCCCGAGCGGCTCGCGTCACAGGAGGGCGGGTACACGGAATGAGATTCCGTCTACCCGCCCGTTCGACCCGCAAAATCGAGTTCGACGTTTTGCTGCTACGCCGTCGAATTCAAAGTCGATCCGGATGCCGAACCCGCAAAATCGGAAAACTCACGCAAGTCGGGCGATCCTTCCGGCCGATACGACCGATACGGCAGTGCCAATCGGACGGCCACTTTCCAGTCTCCCCGGAAGGATCACAGGGATGAAGCGCTTCACCCGAAAGACGACCATGCTGGCCGGCATCGCGATGCTGTCGGTCACCCTGACCGGTTGCGAGCTGGTCACGGGGTTCGGCTCCGTGTTGTACGCGTTTTCCGTCTTCTGGAAGACGACCCCGCTGATTCCCGTCGATCCCCTGTGGAGCCAGAAGATCGAAGACGAATACTGGGAGACCGAGCGGTACGACCGCGTCCCCGTGCTCGATCCCGTGGAAGGGGAGTTCGCCCCGACCGTCTGCATGGATCCCCCCTCGCCCGACCAGGTGTACCGCGCCTTGCCGGATCGCGGCATGGGAGGCATGGCCTTCGTCGCCGAGACCAGCTTGAACAACGTCCGCATCGTCGTCGAGCCGATCGTGGACCGGCTGGACGAGTGCAAGTTCTTCCCGCTGGTCGGACCCGCCCGGCTGCACCATTGCCACTACAAGTGCACCGTGTACTTCGAGAAGGTGATCCGGTCGGACTGGCCGGTTCCCTTCCGGCACGCCGACCAGAGCGTGGAAGTGGTGTACATCGACAAGGACCACCTCATCCGTTGCGCCGGCCCGGTGGTCGGCCCGTAACGCACGCCCCGCGTCGCGGACCGTCCGATTCGCACGCTTCGAACGCGCACCGCTCGACGACCGTCCCGGCGGCCCTTCTTTGGAAAGGCCGCTGGGCGGTCGTTTTCGTCGTCGAGGGGACTTGTCCGCGGCGCGTGCATTCGCCGCGCGGTCGCTATACTGTGGCGGGGCCGGGGCGTGCCGGTCATCGGCCGATTCCTCGGGCCTCCGCCCGATCGCCGAGAGGTTCGCCCGATCGAGCCGTTCCGCCGCGGCGAGCCGTCGTCGCTTTCGTATCGCGAGGTCATGGATGTCCGTCCGAGTCGTGCGTGCCGGGCTGTCGATCGCGTTCACGCTGGCGGTGGGGGCGTTCCCCGTCGAGTCGCACGGCGCGGACGAGGCGGTGGTCGACACGCAAGCCGTCGTCGCCGATGCTGTCGATGCGCACGCCGCCGTGGCGGACGCCGCGATCACCGTACCGTTGGGGGCGCAGCTTCCCGTCCACACCGTTCTGCCGTTCGCGCTCGTGCTGCTGTCGATCGCGGCGATGCCCTTGGCCGCCGGTCACTGGTGGGAACGCAATCGCCACAAGGCGCTGGTGATGGCGATCCTCGCGGTCCCCGTGGCGGCGTATCTGGCGACGGTCTGGGGAGCGGAAGGCCGGCATCAGATCGTCGAAAAACTGCACGAATACGCTTCGTTCATCGCCTTGCTGGGGGCGCTGTTCGTCATCAGCGGCGGCATCCTGATCCAGGGATCCTTTTCCGGCACGCCGATCGTCAACACCGCCTTCCTCGGCTCCGGCGTGCTGCTGGCGAATTTCATCGGCACGACCGGCGCTTCGATGCTGCTCATCCGGCCGTTGCTGCGGGCCAACGCCCCGCGCCAGCGAGTGGCGCACGTGGTGGTGTTCTTCATCTTCCTGGTGTCGAATTGCGGCGGGTTGCTCACCCCCTTGGCCGATCCGCCGCTGTACCTCGGGTTCCTCAACGGCGTGCCGTTCGAGTGGACGCTGCGGTTGTGGCCCCAGTGGCTGTTCGTCAACGGCGTGCTGCTGGTGGTGTTCCACCTGCTGGATCAGATCGTCCTGAACCGCGAGGAATACGAGCGGCCGGGTTCGCAACTCGAAGAACTGATGCACCATCAGCCGTTCAAGCTGGTGGGCGCGTGGAACATTGCGCCGCTGGTCGGCATCATCGCGGTGATCTACGCCGGCGGACAGGGGATCGGGAACGACGGCGAGCGGTGGCCGTTCGGCGTGCAGGAAGGCTTGATGGTCGGGCTGGCGGCGGCGTCGTACTTCGCCACCCCCCGCGCGGTGCATCGAGGGAACAGCTTCGATTTCCGGCCGATCGTCGAGGTGGCCGTGCTCTTCGCGGGAATCTTCGTGACGATGATCCCGGCGCTCTTGATCCTCAACGCCCGGGGGGGCGACCTGCCGGTGAAGTCGCCGCACGAGTTCTTCTGGGCGACCGGGGTGCTCTCCAGTTTTCTGGACAACGCCCCGACCTACTTGACGTTCGCGGCGACGGCGGCCGGAAACGAAGGCATTCCCGCGACGGGAACCTATCTGCGAACGTTCCTGGAACTCCCACCGGCCAGGAACTCGCACGAACTGCTCGCCGCCATCGCGTGCGGGTCGGTGTTCATGGGGGCGAACACGTACATCGGCAACGGGCCGAACTTCATGGTCAAGGCGATCGCCGAGTCGCAGAACGTGCGAATGCCCGGCTTCTTCGGGTACATGTTCTACTCGTCGATCGTTCTGATCCCGCTGTACGTGGGAGTGGGGATCGTGTTCTTCTGAGGCAGGCGCGCGGCCGATCGCACCGATCGCCGACGCGCCATACTCGTTCTGGCACGGTCTCCCGACCGTGCCAGTCCATGCGACCGCCAGGTCTCCCGCCGACCCGTGTGCAGTCGATGACCAAGCGCGACCGGGTGACCAGCCACAGAGAACTTCGGTCGGCGAAGACGGCAGGGTCGGGAGACCTTGCCGCAACGGGGGTGACACTTCGCCGCAACAGCCGAAATCCGGCGACTCCCCCTCCGCGAGGAAAACACACTGGCAACCCCGCGCCGACCCGCATACAGTGACGGCGGGCATCGTCGCCCATTACTCGTAACTCGTAACTCCCCCGACCATGCCCCGCGTTCTCATCACCGACAACCTCTCCCCCGCCGGTCTCGATCTCCTCCGCTCGATGCCCGGCATCGAAGTCGACGTCCGCTCGCCCGGCGATCTGAACGAACTTCGCGCCGCGCTCGCCGAAGCGGACGGCATCATCGTCCGCAGCGCGACGAAGCTCACGCCCGAGGCGCTCGCCGGGCAGAAGCGGTTGAAGGCGGTCGTGCGGGCCGGCGTCGGCGTCGACAACATCGACCTCCCCGCAGCCACCCGCGAGGGGATCGTCGTGATGAACACCCCCGCGGGGAACACCACCAGTACCGCCGAGCACACCGTCGCGATGCTGCTCGCCCTCTCGCGAAACATCGGCCCCGCCTCCGCCAGCATGAAGGAGGGCAAATGGGACCGCAAAAGCTTCACCGGCACGCAGGTCGCCGGGAAGACGCTCGGCATCGTCGGCCTGGGGCGCATCGGCCTCACCGTCGCCGCCCGCGCCCGCGGACTCGAAATGCGCGTCCTCGGGTTCGACCCGTTCCTCTCGGCGGAGAAGGCGGCCGAACTGGGCATCGAACTCCATCGCGACCTCGATCAACTCGTCCCGCAGTGCGACTATCTCACCGTGCATACGCCGCTCAACGACGACACGCGGGGCATCATCGACGCCCGCCGACTCGCGCTGATGAAGCCCGGCGTGCGGATCGTCAACTGCGCCCGCGGCGGCATCGTCGATGAAAACTCGCTCGCCGACGCGCTCGATTCCGGCCACGTCGCCGGGGCGGCGCTCGACGTGTTCGAGCAGGAGCCGCCGCCGGCCGACTCGCGTCTCGCGCGGCATCCCCGCGTGCTCGCCACGCCGCACCTGGGGGCCTCGACCGACGAGGCGCAGGAGCTGGTCGCGGTCGAGGCGGCGGAGATCATCGGCGGGTTCCTGCTGCGGAACGAAATCCGCCACGCGGTGAACATCGCCCCGATCTCCGCGACCGAAATGGCCGACATGCGGATCTACCTCGACCTCGGCCGCCGCCTGGGCCTCTTGCTCGCGCAGCTCAAGCGTTCGGGCGGGTTGAAGTCGGCCAAGGTGCACTACCGCGGCGAAGCGGCCACGAAGAAGACCCGCCTGATCACGAGCGCCTTCACCGCCGGCCTGCTGGAGACGGCCCTCGAAGAGGCGAACATCGTCAACGCCGAGATGCTCGCCCGCGAGCGGGGCATCGAGATCAGCGAGACCTGCTCGTCGGAAGCGGGAGACTTCGCCACGATGATCACCGCCACGATCGCCACCGATAAAGAAGAACTGACCGCCGCCGGCACGATCTTCGGCCACCAATTCCTGCGTCTGGTGCGGCTGGGGCACTTCAATCTCGACGCCTACCTCGACGGGCAATTGGTGATCTACCGCCATCGCGACGTGCCGGGGCTGATCGGCTACATCGGCACGATCTTCGGCCGGCACGGCGTGAACATCGCCCACATGGCCCTCGGCCGCGAAAAGCCGGAACCGGGCGGCGACTCGGTCGCAATCCTCAACGTCGACACCCGCCCCTCGGAGGAAGCGATCGCAGAGATTTCGAACAAGCCGGAGGTGACGGGGGTGGAGGTAGTGGCGCTGCCGAAAGCGGGCGCGCCGCTGCCGTGGCTGGGCGGCGGGTGAAACGATCCCCCGTCGGCTCAGACCACTCGACGCAAAGACGCAAAGGCCGCAAAGGATCGCAAAGTCGAGAGAAGCGAGCCTCCCGCGTCAGCGGGGGGAGGCGATCGATCGAATCCGGTCAACTCCGAGTGACTGTAGGGCCGGCTGTGCCGGCCAAAGGGCCAATTCGGCCTCGTTGCGAATAGGTCGTGCACGGCGATTCGGCGTTCCGCGGTGGTCCTTCAATCGGAAATGACATCACACGGCCGGGGAAGCGAATCGGTCCGGTCGCCGTATCCCGCAATGAAGCCGCGTCCCTGCTTGGGCCGGCACAGCCGGCCCTACGGAACTGGGGCATGGTCCACAACCGCCTTCTCAAAACTCGGGCATTGCGCCAGCCATCGCATATGGTCTGGCCGTAGTGGACTACATCGCTCTACCTTTCTTCGTTGCGACTGTGTTATCATACGTGGCTGTTTTTTGTTTCGCATTGTTGGTAGTACGGCTGCTTCGAGATCAGCACCAATACGTATCGGGCGGCCGGTCCGACCGTGGCGACGTTCCGCGATGAACGTCGGGGGATCGGCGAGGCTCGTTCACCTGGGAAAGCGGAGTGCGAACCCTCTCGTCGCTCCGCGACCCCGACGCCTCAACGGCGTCGGGGCCACCCTGCGTTCGGGCCGGTCGGCTCGATCGGAATCTGTCCGATGACCGGAACGAGAGACAAGGAGACAGGCGGACTAGCAGGGCGG
>JBBDNT010000196.1:5273-19464 GCA_040877445.1 Planctomycetaceae bacterium | reverse complement strand
GCCGGTCGACGAGCTTGGACGCCGTCCCCCGGCAGATCGACCCCAGCCACCCCACAGGTCGTTCATTTTGCCGCCGCTGCCTAAAGTGTTACCAATCTGGACGATGTCGTAGGACGGAATTCCATTCCGCCCGCCAAAGCACGGTTCACCCCTGTCGTCACGCAGGCCCTGTCGGGCCAGGCGGGGCATTCGCCGTGACGCATCGTCCCGACGTGATGGATCCCGGTTTCGATCGGCGGCGGAATCGGCATGGGCGGAACAATCGGCATACCCGCTTCGGCGTGTCGGAAGCTCGGGGGAAATCCCCCAACTGGGGTGCGAGAACGCTTGACTGGTGACGATTTTAGAATGCACGCCATCCCGCGATATTCACCCCCGGACGCCGATCCGCCGTCGCTCATCCTTCGGGAGGGCGCGGTCCGGACGAGCAAGGAGTCTTCGGATGCTGGTTCTGTCGAGGCAACGCGACGAGAGCATCATCATCGGTGACGACATCGTGATCACGATCGTCGACATCCGAGGAGACAAGGTGCGTCTTGGGATCGCGGCCCCGACGGAGATCCCGGTGCATCGCCAGGAGGTCTACGAGGCGATCCGCCGCGAGGAGCGGGCGCGAACCCGCCCGGTGGGCAGCCGCGCCGTTTCGACCCGCAATTCCGGTGCGGAGGGAACCGGCCCGGCGGTCGGCTGAAGCGAGAATCTTCGCCGGCGGCGCGGCCGACGCATTCGCGTCGAGGCGGTGCGGTGCGGACGAATCGTCGAATTCGATTTCCGTCGCCTTCCGATGCGGGCGCGAGTCGCCGCACCCGCGCGGGATGGCCCTGTCTTTGCATTCGACGCATCTTTCTAAAATTACCGAAATCTCCTAAAGCCACGCTGCGCGGCGGACCGATTTCAATGAGCGACGGCTTCCTCGGGAATTCCCCGATGAAGTCCCGTCGAATTGAGCGGCACGAAATAACGGACTGGTCGCGCGGTGGCGGATTGCCAACCGCCGGGCGACGGCACCCCGAAGCGTGGTCGAAATCGGCTCCGCCCGCCGGGGGCTCTTCGATTGGCGACGGATCGCGAATGGCGGCAGGGACGGCCCGCCCGACAGCGGCATCAGCGCGAATTCCCACCCCCCCGGACGACGATTGGTCCAGAGAAAGGCACAGTTTCGATGACGCGTATCAATACGAATGTCGCCTCCTTGCGAGGCCTCCGGAACCTGGAGAAGGCCAACAACCTGCTGGGCACCTCGCTCGCCCGGTTGTCGACCGGTCTGCAGATCAATTCCGGCAAGGACAACCCCTCGGGCCTGATCGCCAGCGAGACCCTCCGCTCGCAGATCAGCGCCATCGAGCAGTCCATCAAGAACAGCAATCGCGCCAACAACGTGATCTCCACCGCCGATTCCGCACTGGGCGAGATCAGCGGGCTGCTCAACCAGATTCGCGGCCTCGTGCAGGAAGGCCTCAACAGCGGCGCCCTGTCGCAGTCCGAGATCGAGGCCAACCAACAGCAGATCGACACCGCCCTGTCCGCCATCAACCGCATCGCCGCGAACACGTCGTTCGCCGGCGAGCGTCTGATCGACGGCAGCAAGGCCTTCACCACGCAGGTCAGCGCCGCCAACGCGGCCAAGCTCAGCGACTTCCAGATCGACGGGGCCTTGTTTGGCGGGAACGGATCGATCGAAGTGAACGCCCAGGTCGTCTCGGCCGCGAAGAAGGGGGAACTGCGTTATTCCGGCGGAAACCTCTCGTCCGCCGCGACGATCGAAGTCGCCGGCGCGAAGGGGAACCAGTTGCTCTTCCTGGGCGGCTCCAGCACGGTCGCGAACGTTCGCGACGCGGTGAACTCCGTCAGCGACGTGACCGGCGTCTCGGCGTCGATCAGCAATGCCGGCGCAGGTTCGCTGACCGTGAGCAATGCGGAGGCCGGCAGCCTGTTCGCCGCGACCTCCACGCCGGTCGCGACCCTCACGACCGCCGGCACCATCGACGTCAGCCGCGACGCCCGGGCCGGCTTCACCCAGTTCGACAGCCAGGAAGGAGACGCGCTGCTAACCTTCACCGACGAGCGCGCGACTTCGACGGTCGGCGACGCCGGCGACTTGGGCGGCGAACTGTTCATCGAGCTGGTCAACACTCAGGGGAACCTCGCGAACTCGGTCGTGGACAGCGTCTCCGTCGCCGCTAATGGCGATACGACGATCACGATCAATCTTGCCGACGACGGCACTGATTCGATCGCCACCCTGGCCGACATCCAGGCCGCGATCGCCGCCCATTCGGGGGCTTCGTCCCTGATCTCCGCTTCGGCCACCGGTGTGGCCGGCGACACCTTCGCCGCGGCTGGCGCCACGCAGCTCACCGGCGGCCAGAACACCACCGACAACGACGTCACCTTCACCGACGCCCGGCCGGTCGCCGATCGCGGCACCTACGACGTCGCCGTCCAGTTCGTCGATCCCGGCGAAGCGGGCGCCGCTCTTTCAATCGCCGTCACGACCGACGTGTTCGGCAACAAGACGGTGCAGTTCAACCTCGAGACCGACGCCAACGGCAACATCGTCAGCACGGCCGACGACATCGCGGACATTCTCGAAAACGGCGTCGGCGCCGAGTACGACGCGGCCCGCGACCTGCTCACCGCCACGGCTTCCGGCGACGGCAGCGGCGTGGTCGCGGCGACACTCGACGGCAGCGATCCCACCTCGATCGCCCTCTCGAACGTCTCGAACAGCCACCTCACCTTCACCGACGGCCGTTACGACAGCGCCGGCGCGACATTCGACGACGCCCTCGAAGTCGAGATGCTCAACGGCGGCGTCAGCCAGACCCTTTCGGTCAGCTTCACCGCCAATGGCGACGGCGGAAAGCTGACGGTCAACCTCGCGACCGACGCGGACGGCAACGTCACCTCGACCGCCGAGGACATCGCCGCTCTCGTCGCCTCCACCACCACCGACGACATCAACACCCTCTTCCAGGTTCAGGCTTCCGGGAACGGATCGGGGGTCGTCCAGGCGTTCGCCGCCGACGAGCTCGAACCGCCCGCAGGAGGCGCCGACGCCGACCTCACCTTTACCGACGCCCGCGCCACCGATTCCCAAGGAGAGTTCGACACCTCCGTCTCGGTCCAGATGCTCAACGGCGGCGCCAACCAGTCGCTGAGCGTCTCCGTCAGCCAGGATTCAAACGGCAACAAGTCCGTCACGATCAACCTCGCCACCGACGCCGACGGCAACGTCACCTCGACCGCCGGGGACATCGCGGCCTTCATCGCCGACGATGACAGCGCCGGCGCGACCGAGGCCCGGGCGCTCGTCGATGTCGAAGCCTCGGGCGACGGCACGGGAGTGGTCAAGGCCAAGGCGCTCGCCGCTCTCACCGGCGGCAGCGACGGCGCCAACGACGACGTGACCTTCACCGACATTCGCACCGGAGACCAGACGCAAGGCATCTCCGTCGCCTTCGTCAACGCCGGGGCCGACGAAGAACTGGGAGTCACCGTCGGACTGGACGGCGACGGCAATCACCTGATCACCGTCAACCTCGCCACCGACAGCGACGGAAACGTCACCAGCACCTCGGCCGACATCGTCGCCTTCCTCAACACCGACGGCGGCGCCGACACGGTCACGGCCCGCGGCATGGTGAGCGCGGAAGCCGCCGGCGACGGCAGCGGAGTCGTCGCGGCACGCGAAGCCGCGTTGCTTTCCGAAAGCGACGGCGACGACGTGCTGGTCTTCACCAGCGACAACTACGGCTCGCGGAACTTCGTGCAGGTCAATGTCCTCAGCGGCGCCTTCGCGACGACGCTGGACGACGGCGAAACCGCCGCCAACCGCAACGCGGGGGCCGACATCGGCGTGCGGATCAACGGGCAAGACGCGCTCGGCAAGGGGCTGAAGGCGAGCGTCAAGACCGCCACCCTCGAAGCGTCGCTCACCATCGCCGAAGGAACCAACGCGGCCGGCGAATCGGTGGCCTTGACCATCACCGGCGGCGGGTCGCTGTTCCAGATCGGGCAGGACGCGTCGATCGCCGGGCAGATCGGCATCGGCATCGAGGCCATCAACACCGCCCGGCTCGGCGGCGTCAGCGGCAAGCTGTTCGAGCTCGGGTCCGGCGGCGGAAAGAGCCTGTTCGACGTGGGCCCCGGCGTGCAAGGCTCGGCCCTCGTCTCGATCGTCGAAGAGGCGATCGAGAGGGTCTCCAACCTTCGCGGCCGGCTCGGGTCCATTCAGAAAAACGTCATCGAGACGAACTCCACCTCGTTGGGGGTCGCGCTCGAAAACATCTCCGAGGCCCGCAGCCAGATTCTCGACACCGACTTCGCCGTCGAGACGGCCAACCTCACCAAGGCCCAGATTCTGAGCCAGGCCGGTCTGTCCGTGCTGGGAATCGCCAACCAAAGCCCCGCCCAGGTCCTCAGCCTGCTGGGATAACCTGATCCGACTCGTGCTCCTGCGTGACGGAAGCCGCGGCCGATCCGCTGAGCGGATCGGCCGCGATCGCTTCCGTCACGCGGCGCCGGGATCGCGGGCGGCGCGGCGGAGGAGCAGGAACGCCGCGCTCGCCCGTAAACGTCCGCCGGGATAGGAATCGCCGCGAGCTTGCCGGATGATGCACCATCGCCGCGCAATTGCCCGGGCGGCGCGATCGGCCAGCGATAGGGGAGCGCGGCGGCCAGTTCGGCCGCCCTGGTTCGCGGAGTCGCGTCGTCCGCGAACGCCGGTTCCGCAGTCGCCATCATTCCCGCGGGAAGGAAAACCACGAGCGCCAGCGGCGTCATCCACGAGCGGATTCGCTCGCGATAGCGGCGATACATCCACGACGCGAAGAACAGCGCCAGGCCCAGCCCCACGAAGGCGAACATGCGGATCCGCGTGTCGAGATACCACACGTCGTAGACGAACACTTTCGCGGTGGTCAGCAGGAAGAGCGCCAGGGCCGAAGTCCGCAGCACGCCCGAGTGCCAGATGATTCCCGCGACCAGCGTGAGGGTGGCGTACAGCGTCCAGACCGCGGTGATCGACAGCGCCTTGCCGGTGTCCCAGCCGCGAATCACCCCCTGGGCGTAGACTTCGACCGTGAACATCAGCAGCCCCGCGACGTACGCGAAAGCCAGCAGCGTCGCGACGAGTTGCCCCGGCGGCAGGCCCGCGATCTCCGGTTGTTCGCCGTCGCCGATGCGAACGCGGACCGACCAGGCGGCGGCGACTGCGGCGGCGATCGCGGCGAAGAACGCCAGCCCGCGGGGGTTCACCAGCATCAGCCGCCAGTACGTGGAGGCGCCGTCTTGCGCCACGAGCATCGGCCATTCGTGCCGCCAGTCGAAAAGCGTCGCCCCGGCGATTCCGAGCAGGAACATCGCCAACACCGCGAACCCGCCGGCGCCGACGGTCGCGAGCGGCCGTTCGATTCGCCCGCGGCCAAGCGCGATCGTGCCGCACGCCACCGCGCTCGTCCAGCCGGCGGCGATCGCGAAGAACGTGACGTCCAACCAGTCGGCCCGCGCGTGAAATGCGAACGTCTCGACGAGGAGCATCGTCAGCAGCACGATCGGGATCGCCCCGACGACCACGACGCCCAACTCGCTCGGCCGCAGCCACTCGGTCGAAGCTTCGCTTTCGCCGGGCGATTCGACATCGGCCGCCGTACGGCGGATGCTCTCCCAAGCCATCACCGCCATCGCCGCGATCGCCGCCAGAAAGCTCAGCGACCGTCCGTTGATCGCGTCGACCCACGACGGAGCGGGACTTCGCGGCACTTCGAACAACAGGGCGGCGGTCTCGGCGGGCGGCTTCGTGAATCGCGTGGTGAACTCGGTCGGGTTCGCCAGCGTTCCCAGCGAGTAATACACCAGCACCAGCAACACGATTCCCAGCAGTGCGACGCCGGCGCCTTCGAGCTTCGACTCGCGGAACCGCACGCCCAGCTCGAACAGCACCACGCTTTGCGCCGCCCAGGCGATCGCCACCCAGTGCCCGGTGAACTGCAGCGGCGCAGCGAGCGCCAGAAACGACACCGCCACGCCACCCAGCGCCAGCACGATCTTTCGACCGGCGGGAAACCGCATCTGCGCGATCACCCCCAGGGCGAGATACACCGCCGCCATGCCGAGCGCGAGCGCGCCGTGCCAGTCGTCGTATTGGGCCTTCGTCACGTAGTACAGCCCGCCGAAGTACGCCGTGGGAGTGGCGAGCAGCAGCAGGAAGTCGAAATCCTCCGCCGGGATCCGCCGCAGCACGTTGTGCCAGACCGCCAGCAGCGCGAACAGCACGAAGTGCGACGTCATCAGGATCATGGTGTCCTGCAGCTTGGCCGGCTCGTAGTATTTCTGGAACCAGCCGAGCCAGATCAGCAGCGTCCCCGCGAAGGCGATGACGTTGAGGCACTGCCACTTGCGAAACGAGGCCAACCCCAGCACGCCCGCGTTCAGCACGAACAGGTAGGGGAACAGCACCCACCGCTCGTCGACGCCGCGGGAAAGCATCAGCGGAGTCGCCAGTCCGCCCAACAGCCCCAGCACTGCCGTCGCGGGGGCGTCGAACTTCGCCGAGAACGCCAGCGACGACACGGTGACGGCGATCATTCCCGCGAAGGCGATCTTCTGCGGGATCATCTCGTGGTAGAAATAGAACCCCGCGAACAGCGTGAAGTACAAAATGCCGAGCGCCGCCCCGATCAGCCCCTGGCCGAGCCAGTCGTACCGCTTGAGCACCGCGTACGCGCCGCCGGCATAACACGCCATGCCCGCGATGAACCCGATCGCGAGCCGCATCCGCTCGGTGATCAGGTCGTACACGATGGCGTAGCGGAGAAAGAAGCCTGCGCCGAACACGAGGGCGATCGCCCCGACCCAGGTGAGCCACTTTCCTGCCAGCAGCTCTTCGAGCGAGAAGCTTTCCTCCGCCGACTCGGCCGGCGCCTTGGGAGGCGGCGGCTCGGACGGTTCTCCCGCCGCGGCCCCATGCACGTAGTCCTCCGCCCGCTTGCGAGCCCAGTCCCGTTCGGGATGCTGCGGCGGCTGCTGGTCGGCCAGCCAGATATCGAGCGGCGCGACGCGCGGCCGCTCGGCAGGCGGAGCCAGGGCTTGTGCGGGCGGTCGGGGGGCGGCGTCCGTCGTCGTTTCGGTCTGCGGCGCGGCCGGCTCGCGGGCGGGCCGCGCGGCGAAGGCCACGCGCCTGAGCGTATCGACCGCCGATTCGAGATCGCGGACGCGCGTCCAGAGGACGATCAGCAGCACTGGGCAAAGCAGCAGAAATCCCAGGGCCGCCAGACCGAGCAGAACGAGGAGACCTTCGAAGCCCATGACCTGTGCCCGCGAGACGTTTCCTGGGAAGCCGCAGCGAGCCGTCACCCCACGGGGCGACGACCGTCCCCCAATATAACGCGCCGAGGGGTTCGCAAGGGGTTTCGGAAACGGGGTCGCCGCGATCCCGCAAGTCGGGTAGCACGGTCGAAGACCGCGTCGGGCAGCGACAAGAAGCCGCGCCCTGCGGCATCCTGCATCAATGCGGGTCGCGGGGGACTATCCCTCGCGCGCGTGAACCCGCGCAAGTCGCCCGGCTTTGCGAAGGCGAAGGAGTTCCCACAACAGGCGCTCGCCAGGAAGTCTTTTTCCGGTGAGCTTCTGGAAGCGGTTCGTCAGTCGTGCGAGCAGCGACGGCGACAGACTGAGTTCGTCGGCCGTGGCGCCGATTTCGGAGTAGATGTCGATCAGCACGCTGCGCTCGTCGTCAGTCAACGGCTCGAAGCCGGCCCGGATGGCGTGAATCACATCGTCGAGGCGATTGAGCGGATACGCGGGATAGTTGCCGAGCGCGGCTGGCAGCCGAGCCGGCGACGGGCCATTCACGATGACGAACACCGGCTTGTTCCAGGCGGTCGCTGCGCCAAGGGCCACCAAGTCGTTCGCCGACAGCGGTGAGTCCGGCGAGAGAATCACGACGAGCGCCCGCGATTCGGCCAGCGCCTGCCAAATGGTGTCGCTGATGTCGGCCGCGGGATCCAGCAGCCCGGAATGAAACGCCTCCAGACCGGCCTGCTCGAAGCCGCGGGCCAATTCGCGGGCGACGGGCGAGTTTGCCAGCGAGTGCGTGATGAAGACGTCGTAGGTGGTGGTCGCGGACATCAGCCTTTCAACGTGCGCGGTTCATTGGGTATCGGCCGACGTCGATCTCGGGTGTCAATGTTCCTCTGATCGCCAAGCATCTTCCGCCCCGAGTTTGTCCAGAATTTCGAGCAGTTGGTGATACGTGTGCTTCAGCGCCTCCATGAAGAGTCCGGCACAGCGGTCGACGTCGCGATCGCCCAAATCATCGAGGTTCCACGGGACTCCAGCCCAGATCGGCTCGCGCCTGCCCTCGGTCAACAGTCCCGGCACCGACTCCTGAAGCCCGCATCGTCGCTGCGACGCTTCCAGGTCGTGGCGGATGCACTCCGCGAGCCTTCGCTGTGCTGCGGATTCGCAGTACGCCCACAGACAGACCCTCACCGGATCGCCGATGTCCGGGACCGTTTTCGATGAAACGTCGTCACGATCCGCTTCAAGGATGTAGGTGAGTGACGGAAACTGGCCGGAATCGCTGCGCAACCGGGGCGGCTTGAGAATGATCTGCTGCAAATCGGTCTGGCTATACGTGGGGTAGTACTCGATCGTGTGGACGATGTCGTTCCCAAATTCCGGCGCGCGACGGATTCGCCCGGCAAGTTCATTGGCGATCGAATCGCGGATCTTGCCCAGGCTGGGGACATTGTCGATGATCCGTCGGATGGCTTCGCGGTGCTCCGGCCTTCGGTACAGCGCGTGGACCAATTCGTTCACCCTCCGATCCATGTCGGTCCCCCCTTCCAGCTCGCGTTCGAGATGATCTCTCAGGCAACGTCCGAAGAATCGCACATCCGGCGACGGCGATTCGTCAATGGCCCGCAGCGCTTCGCAGAGCAACTTGTACGGGAGGGTAAGGCACGGGCACTTGTCCCGATAAACCTCACAGGCTGTTTGCGGCTCCCTGCCGCTGGGAGCGAGGAATAACAACACCATCGGGCTCGGCCGGTAGCGCTCGTACAATCCGAGTTGATAGCTTTCGATCTGTCGCTTTTGCTCGATGGCGTCGTGTTTGTTTTCGATGCCGATGACGCCTTTCAACGACCGATCGGCATCGCGAATCTGCACGAGCAAATCGATGCGCCGTCGGGCGGCGGTTGACCATTCCCACTTGACTGAGGTCGAGCACTGCTCCAGCGAACTACGCAAGCCATCGAGCAACGCGCGCTGCTTTTCATCGGCGAAGGGCGTGAGTCGCTCGAGGACGCGCGCCATAACGGACGTCCCGCACCCGTGCTCGCGCGACGAATCGAAAAAATACGACAGTGCTCGCGTACTCGCGTTCTCCGACAATCCGGAGTCGAGCGCGCCGAAAAGATCGAACTGCGGCGCGATCCTCACTAATTCCTGGTATTCGGGGCTGTTCAATAGATCGCGAAGTCCGCGTTCGAAATCCTTCGCCTGGGAGTCGTACATCGGCGCTTCCTCGCGAGTTCGGCGCAGACAGTCTCGTTGCTGAATATACGGAGCAGATATTCGAACGACAACACCTCGGCCGCTTCTCACCCCAGGCTCTTCCGAAACCGTTCCACCGCCTCCTGCACGTTCTCGCGGCTGTTGAAGGCGCTCAATCGAAAGTAGCCTTCGCCGCTCGCGCCGAAGCCGCTGCCGGGGGTGCCGACGAGGTGTGCTTTTTCCAGCAGCCGGTCGAAGAAGTCCCAGCTTGATTGGCTGTCAGGAGTGGCGAGCCAGACGTAGGGGGCGTTCACGCCGCCGTGAACGGTGATGCCGGCCGCTTGCAGTCCCTCGCGCAGCAGGCGGGCGTTTTCGAGGTAGAACGAGACCAGTTCGCGGACCTGTTCCCTCCCTTCCGGCGTGTAGACCGCGGCCGCGCCGCGCTGCACGATGTACGAGACGCCGTTGAACTTCGTGCTTTGCCGGCGGTTCCACAGCGGGTGGAGCGGCTGCTCCTTCCCCTCGGCGGTCTTTCCCTTCACGCTCTTCGGGACGACGGTAAACGCGCAGCGGACGCCGGTGAAGCCGGCCGTCTTGCTGAAGCTGCGGAACTCGATCGCCACGTCGCGGGCGCCCTCGATCTCGTAGATCGAATGCGGGATCGCCGGGTTGCTGATGTAGGACTCGTAGGCGGCGTCGTACAGGATCAGCGCGTCGTTCTCGCGGGCGTAGCGGACCCACTTCTCGAGCGTCTCGCGCGTGGCGACCGTGCCGGTGGGGTTGTTCGGATAGCAGAGATAGACGAGATCGACAGGGCGATCGGGAACGTCGGCGACGAAGCCGTTTTCCGCGGTGCAGGGAAGATAGACGAGCTTGCCGTACCGCCCGGCTTCGTCCGCCAGCCCGGTGTGCCCGGCCATCACGTTCGTGTCGACGTAGACGGGATACACCGGATCGGTGACGGCGATGACGTTGTCCGGGCCGAAGATGTCGAGGATGTTGCCGGTGTCGCACTTCGAGCCGTCGGAGACGAAGATTTCGTCGGGCGACACGTTCGCCCCGCGGGCGGCGTAGTCGTGCTGGGCGATCGCCTCGCGCAGAAAGGCATAACCCTGCTCGGGACCGTAGCCGCGAAAGGTCTCCGCGTCCCCCATTTCATCGACGGCTTCGTGCATCGCCCGGCGAATGGCGGCGGGCAGCGGTTCGGTCACATCGCCGATGCCGAGCCGGATGATCTGCGCCTCGGGATGCGCCTGAGCGAACGCGGCGACGCGCCGTCCGATCTCCGGGAAGAGGTAGCCGGCCTTGAGCTTGAGATAGTTGTCGTTGATGCGGGGCATGGGAAGATCGTGGGAAAAAGGAAATCGCTTGCGGTTTCGCGCGGAATACGGCGCGAAACCGCAAGCGGGTGGTTGGATCGAGAGGAGCGATCGGAAGTCGTGGGGAATCAGGTTTTCGCCGCCGCCAGTTCGTCGCGGACCTTTTCGAGCAGCGCCTTGGTGAGCTTCACGCCTTCCACTTCCGAGTGCTTGCTGCCCTCGTACTCGATGCCCGCGTGGCCGCGGAAGCCGGAGTCGACGACGATCTTCATCATGCGGCGGTAATCGGTGCGGGTCTCGTTCCCCTGGGCGTCGAACTCGTGCGACTTCGCGCTCACCAGCTTCGCCCAGGGCATCAGCTCCTGCGTGCCGAGGTAGCGGTCGTAGTCGAGGAAGTTGCCGAAGTCCGGCAGCGTGCCGCAGTTCTCGAGGTCCACCTTCTTCATCACCGCGGAGAGCCACTTGCCGTTCGACGACAGGCCGCCGTGGTTCTCGACGATGATGTTGATCTCGTGCGGGGCGGCCCATTCGGAAAGCTTCCGCAGACCGTCGGCGGCGAGGTTCAGTTGCTCGTCGTACTCGCCGCGCGAGCGGGCGTTGACGCGGATCGAGTGGCAGCCAAGCTGCCTGGCGGCCGCGACCCACTTCTTGTGATTGTCGACCGCCTGGTTGCGCTTGGCCTCGTCGGGATCGCCGAGGTTCCCTTCGCCGTCGATGAGGATCACGGTCCCGGTCACGCCGGCGTCGTCGGCCCGCTTGCGGAGGTCGGCGAGGAACTTCTCGTCGTTTCCCTTGCCGGCGTAGGGGCCGTTCCAGTACTCGATGGCGTCGATGTCGAAGTTCTTCTTGATGAACGGGGCGACCTCAACGGGGTCGAGTTCCTTCGCGGCGATCATCTTGTGCAGCGAGTAGATCGTGCAGGAAATCTTGTACAGAGGTTCTTTCGCGGTCGGTGCTTGCGCGAACGCGCGGGGGAGGGAAACGAAGCTCGCGGCGGCGGCGGCGGAGACCTTCAGGAATTCGCGGCGGGTCGGCTGGTGCATCGCATGTTCCTCACGGCGGGAAGGAATCGGATCAAGTCCAGGTGGCGGGCGATTATACGGCGCGAGGAAGCGGGATACGAGCGTCGCGTGGACTCGACAATGACGGGGGAAATCGGTAACAATCAGCGCGTGGACCGCACGGGTCGCGACTTGCCGTCGTGCCCCGTGCTTCATTTTTCCCCCCGCCCGACGGCGCGGGGCCGCGAGTTCATCGAACGCCAGCGCCCAGGAGCGGCCTCCCATGGAACGCCAGCCGATTTCCCGCGAGGGTTGGGACAAGAAGAAACAGGAGATCGCCGAACTCGAGAACAAAAACTTCGAGGTCGCCGAACTCGTCAAGCGGGCCCGTGAGGAAGGCGACCTGAGCGAGAACGCCGAGTATCACGGCCAAAGAGAAACGCAGGGGCTGATCCAGGCCAAGATCAACCTCCTCAAGACGCAGCTCGCCAATTGCTACATCGTCGACAAATCGACGATGCCCAAGGGGGAGGTCACGTTCGGGACGCGCGTCACCGTCAAGAACATCGCCGATGGCGGCCGCGAAATCTACGAAATGGTCGGTCCCGGCGAAGAAGACTACGACGGCGACGTCATGAAAATCCTGACCAGCAGCCCGATCGCCCAGGGACTCATCGGCAAGAAGGTCGGCGACCAGGTCGAAGTCGAAATCCCTGCCGGCACGCTGCGGATGGAAGTGCTGGAGATCGAAGAAGTCTGACACCGGGTTGATTCCTCTCGAAGACGAGCCGAAGAACGCTTGCGGTTTCGCGATCTCCCGGCGGCAGGAAGTCCGATCATGATGCGATCCCCGAAGTTGCTTGTGTGGCTGGCGGCGTTCTGCCTGGCGTGCACCGCCGATCTCGTCGCCGCCGACTGGCCGCAGTTCCGCGGTCCCGGCGGACAGGGGCGATCGGACGAGACCGGTCTCGCAGTCGAATGGTCCCCCACGAAGAACATCGCCTGGCGGATCGAAGTTCCGGGCGAGGGATGGTCGTCGCCGGTGGTGGCGGACGGAAAAGTCGTCTTGACGGCCGCCGTTCGAATGCCGGGACACCAGGGCGAAGACCGTTCCTTGCGCGCGCTGTGCTACGACGCGCGGAGCGGCGAGAGCCTGTGGGACGTGGAGGTCTTCGAGCAGAAGGACGCGCAAGTCAAGCCGATCCACTCGAAGAACTCGCACGCCAGTCCCAGCCCGGTGGTCGACGGCGGGCAGGTGTTCGTGCATTTCGGCCCGCAAGGCACGGCGGCCCTCGCCGTCGCCGATGGGAAAGCCCTGTGGCGGAACGCCGATCAGAAGTACGATCCGCGGCACGGGAACGGCGGCTCGCCGATTCTCGTGGACGACATGCTCGTCTTCATCTGCGACGGGCTGGACGTGAACTTCATGGTCGCTCTCGATCGCCGGACCGGCCGGGTGAAATGGCGCAAGCCGCGGCCGCCGGTCCCCAACCAGTTGCCCCGCAAATTCTCGTTCGCCACGCCGACGGCGATCCAGGTCGGCAACCGCACGCAGATCATCAGTCCCAGCACCGATCAGGCGCTCTCGTACGACACGGCGGGGCGGATGTTGTGGCGGGTGCGCTACACGGGATATTCCGTCATCCCGCTGCCGGTTTATGCGAAGGGCCTGGTGTTCCTGTCCACGGGATGGGACAAGCCCACGCTGGCCGCGATCAAGCCGGACGGTCGCGGGGACGTGTCGAACACGCACGTCGCCTGGCAAACCGACCGCGGGACGCCGCACTCCGCCTCGGTGTTGGCCGTCGGCGATGAGTTGTATTACGTCACCGACAACGGCGTGGCGAGTTGCGTCGATGTGGCGACGGGAACCCAGCAATGGCAGCATCGGCTGGGGGGCGACTATTCCGCCTCGCCCGTTCACGCCGACGGAAAGATCTACTTCTGCAGCGAACAGGGGACGACGACGGTCGTAGCGGCGGAGACGGCCTACCGCGAACTGGGACGCAACGACCTCCGCGAGCGGACGCTCGCGACCCCCGCGCTCGCCGACGGGGCGATCTTCCTCCGCACCGAAAAGGCGCTGTACCGCATCGCCGAGCCGTGAGTTCGCCGACCGCAACAGCGATCCGGCGACTTTCGACCCATCCGGGGCGACGCCCGCCGGATTGCGACAGACAGATGGATCGCCTCGCTCTCAGCGTCGAACTCGCGGGTCGCGCGATGCCGCCACCTGTAGGACGGAATTGTATTCCGTCCGCCAGAGCACCATTTCAGGCCATGCTGCGATCAACGACCTCGCCGGATTCTCGCCGGAAGGATCGCGCCGGGTGCTGGCGGGGGGGGGGGGGGGGGGGGGGGGGGGGGGGG
>JBBDNT010000196.1:4375-5263 GCA_040877445.1 Planctomycetaceae bacterium | reverse complement strand
CCCCCCCCCCCGATCGATCGACCCACGATATCAAGCTTGACGCTGTCGTAGCGGAATTCGCGAGAACTCCGAGGGTCGGTGTCGGAATTCTTGCGAATTCCGCTACCGGCGACTCGCATTCTCGGTCTGGACGAGGCACGACTCCATTCTTTCAACGAACCGTGTAAAGGACTCCCCCAATGCCGCTCCGCGACGAACCGATCGAGCACGTGTTGGTCGTGCCGACGTTGCTGTTTCACGAAGTCGGATACTTCCAGGGGTTCCACGACGACGTGGCGCCGTACCTGAAGACGCTGCTCGACCCGAGCTACACGAGCTACCGCCCGCGCGACGCCGTCGAGGAGGATCCGAGCTACAAGCAGCTCATCCCGTACTGCATCTTCCGCTGCGGCGGCGAAGTCTTTCACTACACACGGGGCAAGCTGCAAGGGGAGGGCAGGCTGCACAGCAAGCGGTCGATCGGCATCGGCGGGCACATCTCGGCCGAAGACGAAGCCGGAGCGGCCGCCGCCGGGTCGATCTACCTCGAAGGCATGCGCCGGGAAATCGATGAAGAGGTCGAAATCGCAACGGGTTACACGCAGCGGTGCATCGGCCTCATCAACGACGACGAGACCGAAGTGGGCAAGGTGCACCTGGGGATCGTTCACCTTTTCGATCTGGAGTCTCCCAAAGTTCGGCCCCGGGAAGAGTCGATCATAGAGACGGGCTTCGCGCCGCCAAAGGATTTGGCCGCCGATTACCACCGCTTCGAGACCTGGTCCCGGATTTGCCTGGATCACCTGCTGTCCCGAAGCTGACATCGGTCCAGACGAAGGAGTGTCGCACATGAAGATTTCGCTGAGAGGATGGCTCGTCGTCGGAACGATCGTCGTGGCGCTCGCCGCG
>JBBDNT010000196.1:0-4365 GCA_040877445.1 Planctomycetaceae bacterium | reverse complement strand
AGCGCCACGCTGGTGAAGGCCGCCGACGGTTTCGCACCGCCGCGCGCCGCCGCGGGAACTCCCACCCGCGCCGCGACCCCCGCCGCTGCGGGCAATCCCGCCGTGGCGACCAATCCCGCCGCCGCAGGGCAGCTCACCGAAGAATCGCTGGGGCGGTTGCTCCAGGCGATGGGGCTGGAGGTCAAGAAGGAAGAGAAGCGGTACGACTTCTCCTTCGACGCCGTTCACGAAGGCGAGGAATGGCGGCTGACGATGTCGGCCGTGCTGTCGCAAAACGGCAAGTCGATCTGGATCATGGCCTGGCTCGACGAATTGCCCCGATCCGCCGCCGACGTGCCCCGCACCGCGCTGTTGCGTCTGCTGGCGGACAACGATCGGCTGGGGAACGGCAAGTTCTTCGCCTACATCGCCAGCAATCGCCGCTTCGTCCTACAGCGCGTGATTCCCAACGAGAACCTGTCCACGGCCGAGTTCCGCGACGCATTGCAGGATCTCGGCGGCAGCGTCGCCGACACTTACGCCCACTGGGCGGTCGAGAACTGGAAGGCCGGCTCCGCGACGGCGAACGCGACGCCTCCCGCGCCGAGCAGCGACGTGCAGGACGCCGACAAGACGGCCCCCACCACGCCGGCCGGCCCGGCGATTCGCGCCCGGACGCTTCCCGGCCAGTCGGCCCTGGAGGACTCGAAGTTCCGCGGCGCGATTCGGAACTGAATCAATCGAACCCGTAATTCGGTGGGGTGGCTGGGGTCGATCTGCCGGGGGACGGCGTCCACGCTCGTCGACCCGCATCGGCGGATCGCCCCCAGCGGATGGTGAGCGTGTCGGCGCATCGCTGGGGCTGCGCTTCGCTTCGACCCCAGCCACCTCTCGACGATTCGCACCACGGTAGATCAATTTCCCGCCGTTGCCTAAAAACGAGCGACCCGGACGCTGCGAGCGTCCGGTCGCTTCATTTGTTCGAATCGCGCCGGAGGCGACTCAATCGAACCCGTAATTCGGGTTCCGCTCGTCGAAGTCGACGTCGGTCAGCCCGGCGTTCACGCGGAGATTCGAGTAGGTGTACTCCTCCATCAGCGGCGGGGCTTCGCCCGCGCGGGTGGGGAAGCCGTATTGCTCGACCCGCACCGGCATCCGCGTCGCCTTTTCGATGTACAGCCGCGTCAACTGGAACTTGAACTGCTTCCGCGGCCGCGGGTGGGACGACTCGATGACGTAGCACTCCATCTCGCCGAGCTTCGCCTCGGGGTAGTACTTGACGTTGGTCTCGCCGAACTGCGTTTCCTGCTCCCATTGTGAGATCACGCCGTCGACGAGGGTCCGCATGCCCATCATGGTGATGGGGAAGCGGCTTTCGGCCATGGCCCGCTCGCTGGTGGGAAGCAGACGCACGGTCCCCACGAGGCCGCGGATGCCGGTCTCGTGGGCCAGCAGGTTGCCGTCGTTCTTGCCCTCCACGTACAGCACTTCCCGCCCTTCATGCGGGCGGACGAACCGCAGGTACACGCTGAAGGGCTCGTGGCGGATCTTGACGTGCATCGACTGCGGCTCGCCGAGCCGACCTTTCACCCGCTCGCGCTTCGAGAACACGGCCTGGTAGTCCTTGGCCTCTTCGACGGCTGCCCGGGCGGCCCGGGCGTGCTCGAGCGCCGGCGCCAGTTGATGTTGCTGCTGCGCCGGGACGTTGCCCGCGGCGGCGTCCTCCTCGGCCATCGCCGCCGCTCCCGACGCGGCAACCGCCGCGCAGACCGCGATCGCGGGCCACGAAAACGCGCAGAGCGCGACCCTCCGGAACGATTCCGGGCGGCAACCGACTCGATCATCCGTGCGATGCATGGACCTGACTCCCTGGCAGCTCTCGTTCATCCTGGATCGTTCGCGTCCGACGCGGGACTCGCGGCGTCGCTTAGGTTAGCCGAGCCGCGAAATTCACGCAAACCCAAACGCCCCAACTCCGAATCGGCCTGGGGCGGGAATCCAGCAATCGTCAACGCGGCCACCCGATGACATCGCCGTCCGCGCATCGACTGGATTCCCACCTTCGCGGGAATGACGCGCGCAGGCGCTTCCCGTCATTCCGTTGGCCAGCGGAGGGGGGACGGCGGACGCTGCCGCGGCCCTGACAAGGCGAACTGCGTCGCCGGCTTCGACGGCGACATGAGGACGGCGTCCCAAGTTCCCAAGTGTCGGGTCGGCGTCGTCCGTTCCGGAGAGGGGAAAAAGAGTGAACTTCCCCGGCCGGACGGGTCGATTCCATGCGATGACGCCGAAGGGCCGCTCTTGCGGGAGCGGGCTTCCGCGCGTGGGAAAACGCGGCCCGCGAGTTTCGACTCCGATTTCGCAACTCGCGTGCCGACAACGAGATGGGAAGGGGCGACGGCCCGCCTCCAAGGAAATTCGGATCGCTTCGGGTCAACGAAGGAGGAATTCGCGACGTATATCAACGTGATCGGCACCCCCGCCGCACCGCGCCGCGGGAAGGGGTCGGTCATGAGGCGATCGGCCGAGGCGACCGGCTGGCGGTTGGCGGACGATCGCGGCGTCGAATAATTCCCCGCTTCGAGGTCGCGTGACGATCGGAGCAGGTTCACCGGAATCGAGCCGAAGGACCGCGAACCATGGCCCGCAAAGACGCGCTTCTCAGACTGCACCAGCTCCTCATCGCCAAGCGGAATTCGCTGCGCGGCAAGCTCGCCGAGCAGTTTTCCGAGGTTCCAGGCCACTCCGGCGGAGACGTGGGAGACGCCGCCAACGACGGCGCCGCCTGCGAACTCGATTCCCAGCTCGCCGCCCTCGAAAGCCGCGAGCTGCGCGCCATCGACATGGCCATCGAGCTGATGCGCGACGGCCGTTACGGCCAGTGCGACCACTGCGACAAGCCGATCCCGATTTCCCGGCTCAACGCGCTCCCCTTCACGCCTTATTGCATCGAATGCCAACGGGAACTCGAAGCAACCGGCGAGGGTGGGGGAGAATTGATCGGCGATTGGGAGTCGGCTTACGAATTGGAGGGCCGCCTGAACGATCGCGAACTCACCCTGGGCGACATCGATGTCGCCGACTGACCTGCCGTAACCGCGGAGAATCCGGAGCATGTCGCGCCGTTCCACTTACACCCTGTGCGGATTGGCGCTGGCGGCCGGAATCGTGATCGGGACGGCGATCGACTCGTCCCGGATTTCGTCGCGCGTCGCCGCGGAGACTCCCGCGCCCGTCCCGGGAGCGGCCGGCCGCTGGTCGCCGGAAGAGGTCGACGACGATCCGCTGTTCGCCGCCAGCCGCCGGTTGGCGCGGATCGCCGAACTCACCACGCCCAGCGTGGTGCACATTCAGAGTTCCCGCACCGGTCCCGATCGGGCGCGGCACGAAGAGACCGGTTCCGGCGTGCTCGTGAGTCATCCGCAAAGCTCCGGCGTGTACGTCGTCACGAACCGCCACGTGGTGCTGAACGCCGAGCTGTCCGCCATTTCGATCCAGCTTCACGACGGCCGCGTCGTGCAGCCGAGCCAGGTTCGCAGCGACAAGGCGACCGACCTCGCCGTGCTGAAGATCGACGCCCCCGGCGCTCGGACCGCGACGTGGGGAGACAGCGACGAGTTGCGGATCGGCCACCTCGTGCTCGCGATGGGCAGCCCCTTCGGTCTCAGCCAATCGGTCACCCTGGGAATCATCAGCGCCCAGGGACGCCGCTCGCTGAAGCTCGGCCCCGGTTCCGAAGTCCTCAACCAGAACTTCCTGCAGACCGACGCCGCGATCAATCCCGGCAACAGCGGCGGACCGCTGATCGACCTTCGGGGTCATGTCGTCGGCATCAACACGGCGATCGCCTCGAACAGCGGGGGGAACGACGGCATCGGGTTCAGCATTCCCAGCAATCTCGCCCGCCGCGTGGTGGGCGAGCTGCTGGAAGTGGGCATGGTGCAGCGGGCGTACCTGGGGGTGAAGCTCGATCCCGACTTCACCGTGATCGTCGCCCGCCGGCTGACGCTCGACCGCGTTCGCGGGGCGCGGGTCGTCGAAGTGTACGCCAACACGCCCGCCTCCCGCGCGAACCTGAAGTACGACGACGTGATCCTCTCCTTCGACGGCATCGACGTGCTCGACGAGAACCATCTCATCAACCTCGTCAGCCTGACCACGGTCGACCGGGCGGCGAAGGTGGTCATCCTCCGCGACGGCCGGAAGCTCACCCTCGACGTGCAACTCGGCGACCGCGCCGATCTGGAACGCCGGGCCCAAACGCCGTAGGGCGTCGTCCAGATCGAATCTGGAAGTTGGCGGCGTGAAAGGCAGCGGCGGCAAAATGAACGACCGGTGGGGTGGCTGGGGTCGATCTGCCGGGGGAGGGCGTCCACGCTCGTCGAC
>JBBDNT010000195.1:0-19473 GCA_040877445.1 Planctomycetaceae bacterium | reverse complement strand
TCCGCGTTGCGGAGCGCCCCCGCCACCCATCGCCACGGAGATTGGCGTCGCCAAGTACTCTTGCCGCACCCCTCGGCTCGTTCGCCCGCCGACGAGCATTGCGGCGGCGTGCGCGGCCCGCTATCTAAGAGGGGAGCCGAAAGCGCCGGAAAGGAGTCGTCGAACAGAGCATGTCGCGGATCCGCCCACTCGCAGCGAGCGTCGTCAACCAGATCGCGGCCGGCGAGGTGATCGAACGCCCCGCGAGCGTCGTCAAGGAACTGCTCGAAAACAGCCTCGACGCGCTCGCCACCCGCATCGAGGTCGACGTCGAATCGGGCGGGATCGAGGCGATCCGCATCGTCGACGACGGCGAGGGAATCCACCCCGACGATCTCCCGCTCGCCGTCGCCAGCCACGCCACCAGCAAGCTCGCCACGGCCGAGGATCTGTTCCGCGTGCACACGCTCGGATTTCGCGGCGAGGCGTTGGCGTCGATCGCCTCGGTCAGCCGGATGCGAATCCGCACCCGCCGGGCCGACGCGCTCGCCGGCGTCGAGGTCGAGATCGATCGCGGGACGCTCGGCACGCCGCAACCGTGCGGATGTCCCCCCGGCACGCAGATCGAAATCCGGCAACTGTTCCACAACACGCCGGTGAGACGCAAGTTCCTCCGCACGCCCGCCACCGAGTTGGGCTACGTGGCCGAGCAGTTCACGCGGATCGCGCTCGCGCATCCCCGCTTGCACGCCACGCTCCGCCACAACGGGAAGATCGTGCACGAACTCCCGGCGACCGACCGGCTGCTCGATCGGCTGCACCTGTTCCACGGGGCGGAACTGGCCGAGGACTTGATCGAGGTCGAGTCGGAAGCGCCCGGCGTGCGGCTGTGGGGTTACGTCGCCCATCCCCGGCACAGCAAATCGACCCGCAAGGGGCAGCACATCTTCCTCAACGGACGCTGCATCCAGGACCGGGCGCTGCAACACGCATTGGGCGAGGCGTACCGCGGACTGCTGATGGTGGGGCGCTTCCCGATCGCGTTCCTGTTCCTCGAGATGCCCCCGGAATCGGTCGACGTCAACGTCCACCCCACGAAGGCCGAGGTGCGGTTCCTCGACGGGCAGCAACCGTACCGGCAATTGCTTTCGACGTTGAGAACGCGATTCCTGGGGTTGGATCTCGACGGCACGATGCGCGTCCCGGTCGCCGCGGGCGCGCGTTCGACAAGTTCGGGAACGGGGACGTTGGAGTTGTCTCCGCCGCGGGTCGATCCGGAGCGGCAGCGGCAACTGCTCAACGAGTTCGCCGACTGGGCGAAGGACGTCACGCAGGCCTGGCGGACGAACGCTCCGGGGGACGAGCGGCCGCTCGTCGATCCGCGAAAATCGCCGGAGGAGTTGTTGCAATCGCCCCGCTGGAGCGCGCGAACCGATTCGCCCGACGAACCGGCGGGCGACGATTCGCCGCGCCGCGCCGCGGACGGAGAGCGCGAATCGACCGCGGAGAGCGACGCCGACGAGTTCGGCGCCGGGCAGATTGGCGCATTCGACGATTTCGGCCCCTCCCGTGCGATGCAGGTTCACGATTGCTATCTCGTCGTCGAGACCGGCGACGGGTTGACGGTCATCGACCAGCACGCGCTGCACGAGCGGATCCTGTACGAGCACTTGCGGCGGCGGGTTCTCGAAGGGGCCGTCGAATCGCAGAGGCTGCTCGTGCCGGAGACGGTCGAGCTGGGAACCAGGGAAGCCGCCGCCCTGGCGGAGCACCGCGACCTGCTCGCGCAACTCGGACTGTCGGTCGAGGAGTTCGGCGGGGGGACGGTGCTGCTCACCGCGTATCCGCCGATGCTCGCGCGGGCCGACCGGGCGCAGCTCGTGCGGGACGTGGCGGAGAAGCTGGACTCTCCCGCCCAGCCGACCCGCCGCGATCTGCTCGACGAGCTGCTGCACATGATGTCCTGCAAGGGGGCGATCAAGTCGGGACAGAAATTGTCGCCGGAGGAGATGTCGAGCCTGCTCGCGCAGCGGCATCTCGTGAACGACGCCCACCACTGCCCGCACGGCCGCCCCACCGCGCTGGTGCTCAGCCGGAACGAGTTGGACCGCCAGTTCGGCCGTTTGGGCTGAACCGCCTCCGAGGGTCGATCGACGATCGCCGCTCTTTCGTCTCCCGCGGAAAAACGGGTAGAATCGGTGAATGCACATGTGGCGTGAGTTCGAGCCGTCCGCCGGCGGTCGCGTCGCGGCGTTTGCCGCGAAGGCTGTTCGGCGTCGACTGCTGCCGCTGATCGTCCTGTTGCCGGCGCTCCTGTCGAGCGGATGCGGCCGCGAGGGGGGCACGGCGTCCGCGCAAACGAAGCCGGAACCGGCGGGGTTCGCGGCGGCCGACATCCACACGCCCGATTTTCGCGCGGTGGTGGCCGAGTTCTGCGGCCAATGCCATGCGCCGCCGGATCCCGCGCTTATGCCCCGGATCCGCTGGGAGGCGGAGGTCGACCGCGGGTTCGGGTTCTTCCACGACAAGTATCGATCGCGCTCGGATCGGCCTCCCGCGCCCGATCAAGCGCTCGTGACCGCGTTCTTCGAGGCCCACGCGCCGGACGGCCTCGAGTTCGACGTCCCCGCGTGGACGGCCGATCTCGACGACGCCTTCCGCCCGGTCGAAACGGCGTCGGCCGATGCGACCGACGGGGCGAAGGGGGCGGTCTCCATCTCGCACCTGCGCTGGTGGGAACCCGCTGACGGACCGCCGCGGCTGCTCGCCTGCGACATGCGCAACGGAGAAATCCTCGCCTTCGAATGGGCGGACGACGGCTTCGACAAGCGCGTGCTGGCGAAGGTCGATTTCCCCGCGCACGTCGAGCCGACCGATCTCGACGGCGACGGCCGGCCCGATTTCGTCGTCGCGTCGCTCGGCTCCTTCTGGCCGGAAGATCACGATCGGGGCCGGGTCGTCTGGCTGCGGCCCGATGACGAAACCGGGGAATCGACGGCCGTCACGCTCTTCGACGGCGTGGGTCGAATCGCCGACGTGCGGCCCGCCGATTTCGACGGCGACGGCCGCATCGACCTCGTCGTCGCCGAGTTCGGTTATCTGGAAACGGGTTCGTTGCGTCTGCTGATGCAGACCGGTCTCGACGAGCGGGGCGTGCCGAAATTCCGCGAGTTGGTTCTCGACGCCCGGCACGGCTGGAGCCACGTTCCCATCGGCGATCTCGACGGCGACGGCCGGCCCGATTTCGTGGGGCTCGTCAGCCAGGAGTTCGAGTCGGTCGTGGCCTTTCTGAATCGCGGGGGCGGAACGTTCGAGGAGCGCGTCCTGTTCGAGGCGGGCGACCCCTCGTTCGGCTTCAGCGGAATCGAACTGGCCGACCTCGACGGCGACGGCGATCTCGACGTGCTCGCGACCAACGGCGACCACTTCGACGGCTTCGTGCTGCATCCTGCGCATTCCGTGTTCTGGCTGGAGAACATGAACGGTGCGTCGTTCACGCGTCACGAACTGGGCCGGCTGCCCGGAGCGTACAAGGCGGTCGCCGCCGACTTCACCGGCAATGGACTGCTCGACGTCGCCGCGGTCGGCTTCATTCCCTCCGGGGTCTGGAACGACGTTTCGGGAGCCGTGCGGCAAACGTTGGTGTGGTACGAACAGACCGCGCCCCGGGAGTTCGTGGAGCGCGTCATCGAGCGGGACGACCGGTCCGCGAGCCTGGCGCTGCAGGCGGCGGACATCGACGGCGACGGCCGAGTCGACCTGGTGATCGGCGCATTCGACGCCGATGAACTGGACGAGGCCGAAAAGCGAGTGTTCCGCTTCGAGACGCGGACCCGCCGCGCTCCGCCTTTGCGCGTGTTCCGGAACGCGCGCGCCGAGGCCGGTCGCTGACGGGCCGCCGATGTCGCGGTTGCCCTTTACCCGCTGTCGCTGAACATGGTCCAATAGGGGGCCGCGCAGCGCGGGGGAACGCGCGCCCGGCCGGAGTTCGCATGTCGTACCGCATGGTCAAACGCCTGTTCGGCGAGACGAGCCTGGAGCGGAAGTGCCGCTTTCTGTTCGGCGGCGGGTTGATGCTGCTGATCACGGGCAGCTTCGCGCTGTACGCGCATCAGAACTCGAAGCTGGTGTACGATCAGAAGGAGACGGTCGCCCTCAGCTACGTGCAGCCGACCTTGATCGTCAAGCACTGGCAATATTTCGAGCCGGAAGAGTCGTTCAGGGGCGTGATCGAGCAGATGGCGAGGGACGCGCGGCCGTCCGGTCTGCCCGAGTCCTCGCGTCCGGAAGTGTTTCCGGCGGACTTGGAGAACGCCAAACCCGAGGCGCGTCCCATCGACGACACGCCGTACAAGGCGCTCGCCGAGATCCGGCAGGGGGCGGCGAAGTTCATCGACATCAAGGAGGCGGACGGAGAGTATCACTACTACGCGCCGATCCGCGCGGAACCGACCTGCGTCGCGCTGTGCCACAGCACTCGGAACGAGGCCGAGGGGGATCTGCTGGGGATGGTCCGCATCGCGCTGCCGCTCGCCGACACCCGCCAGGCGCTCAGCTTCAACAACGCGATCCTGCTGGCGACGGCGCTCGTCACCGCCTTCCTGGCAATGCTCGCCGCCTGGGCCATCGTCCGCTACGTGATCGTCAAGCCGGTGCTGCACCTCAAGGACGTCAGCGACCAGATCGCCCGCGGCAAGCTCGACCTGCGGGCCGACATCCGCACCGGCGACGAGTTCGAGGAACTCAGCCACGCCTTCAACCGCATGCTTCGACACCTCGTCACCGTGCAGGACGAACTCCGCGAGGTGAACACCGACCTCGACGGCAAGGTCGACGAACTCGCGCAGGTCAACCTGCGGCTGTACGAGATGAACAAGCTCAAGGACGAGTTCCTCGCCACCATGAGCCACGAGCTCCGCACGCCGCTCAACAGCATCCTCGGCTTCAGCGACGTGCTCGCCCAGGCCGACAACCTGACCGACAAGCAAGTCCGCTTCGTCGAGAACATTCTCAACTCCGGCAAGAGCCTGATGGTGCTCATCAACGACCTGCTCGATCTCGCCAAGATCGAAAGCGGGAAGATGGAGGTCCAGCCCGCCGAACTGTCGCTGCGCGACCTCGTCGAGCGGCAGGTCGCGACGCTGCTCCCGCTCGCGCAGAAGAAGAACATCGACCTCTCGCACGAAGTCGATCCCGATCTGCCGCTGCTGTGGCAGGACGGCACGAAGCTGCGGCAGATTCTCGACAATCTGCTGTCGAACGCGATCAAGTTCACTCCCGAGGGAGGCCGCGTCCGCGTGCAGGCCACGCGCATCGACGACGCGACGCTCGAGCTGGTGGTCGAAGACAGCGGGATCGGCATTCCGCTGGAAGACCAGGAGGCGATCTTCGAGAAGTTCCGCCAGGGCCGGGCCATTCCCGGACTCCGCGACACGATGACCCGCGAGTACGGCGGCACCGGGCTGGGACTGTCGATCGTCAAGGAACTGGCCAAGCTGCTCGACGGCGAGGTGCTGCTGGAAAGCGAGTTCGGCAAGGGGAGCACGTTCATCATCCGCGTTCCGCTTCAGCACGACCGCGATTCCGGACGTTTCGATGACGACGGCCGCTCGCGCGAACTCCGCCGACTGACTCACCGGGAACTGCAACCGGCGAAAGAATGAGGCCCCGCGATGCGGCATCGGGCGGGTAGGACGGATTTGTAATCCGTCGTGCCCGCCCGCCGATACTTGTTGCAGCTTTGGAAATTCATCAGCGAAGATCAGTGTTCCTGTTTCCCGTCGATCCACGGCGACGCGCCCGCCCCGACACGCGCACGAAGGAACGCTGATCCCCGCTGATCGACACTGATTTCGATCATCGGGCGGGTGGGACGGATCGCCGATCCGTCGTGCGCCCCCCTTCCGATTGCGCGCTCGATGTTCCCGTGATGGGTCGACGCGCCTCGAACGGACTGGCAGTCCGTCCTACGCGCGCTTGAACCAGAGGATCAGGGTTGCCGGAGTGGTGCGAAGGCACTGGATTCCCGCCTGCGCGGGAATGACGGGCAGCGCGCCGAATGTCGGGAAGCGCGCGGGAATGTCGGGAAGCGCGCCGAATGACGGGCAGCGCGCCGGAATGACGGGGTGCGCGCGATGGGACGGATTGGCAATCCTTCCAACGGCAAGCGAGCCGACGGAACGATCGACCTTCGTCGACGAACGCAGCCTCACCGCCGGATTGCCAATCCATCCTACGGACGACCTGTGCGATCGGGGCGGGTAGGACGGAATTTCATTCCGTCCTGCCCGCTGACGGAAAAACTCGGGTTTGCGGATGGCGAAATTCTCCCGGCGGACGGAATTCAATTCCGTCCTACGACGTCCTCGACGTCCGATTCCGCCGTCGTCAACGATCAGCCATCGCCTTTCGCCGCCGCGGGGCGTAGAATGGTGTCGGCGAACGGAGCGGGCCGGGCGGCCGCCGCGGTCCCTCGTGCTCTCGCTTCGGCGGGTTCGACGAGCGGGCCGTGGAGGAAAGTCCGGGCTCCACAGGACGGGGTGGTGGGTAACGCCCACCGTCCGCAAGGACCGGGAAAGTGCCACAGAGAACAGACCGCCGATCGGGGGAGTCTTCTTCGCGAAGGCTTTCCAGGAGGCAAGGGTGAAACGGTGCGGTAAGAGCGCACCAGCGAATCGGGTGACCGGTTCGGCTCGGCAAACCCCACCCGGAGCAAGACCAAGCAGGGGACAGGGCTGGTCCGGCCCGTCACGATCCCCGGGTAGGTCGCTCGAGGCGGCGGGCAACCGTCGTCCCAGAGAAATGGTCGCCCTCGACAAAACCCGGCTTACAGGCCCGCTCCGCTTCGCCGCCTTTTCGGACGATTCGCACGCGATGCGAATCGTCGTCGGCAGCCTTCCCCCTCTCCCCCGGCGATGGGCGGGCGCGTCGGCGATTGGCTGGGGGCTGCGCTGCGCTTCGACCCCAGCCACCCGTCGCCAGCGCGTGGCGGGCGACCCTCACGCCCTTCGCAAAGCCTCTGGGCGTGCCACCCCAGGCGCGCTCGAACGCAAATTGTCCTCTGGCGGATCCTGACCGAAACCCGGGTTGGTGGGCGGCGGGGAGAATCGCTAGAATCGGCGCTGGGGCCGCGGCGTGGGCCGAGGTCGTTCGCGTCCTGTCGCGGCCTTTCCGGTTTCGGCCCCGTGGTTTCTCACGTGGAGAGCGGTCGATGATGCGCTATTTCGCATACGGTTCGAGATCGGCGTTCGCGACCGCCATCTGCGTCGCGGCGACTTCGTGGGCATCGGCCGCCCCTCCGGAGCCGCCGGCGCTGCCGTCTGGCGAACCGGCGAGGGAGAATCGGCAACCGGGCGCCGCCGGTTCCGATTTTCGTTCACAGCCGGCCGATGACGAAACGAAGCCCCTCGAGCCGCTGCGCCCTCGCACCGCGGACGACGAGGCCCGCGTGGAAGCGACGGCATTGTACATGCAGGCGCAACTCCTGCAGCAGCGGCGCGATTTCCGCGGCGCGTACGACACCTTGGAAAAGGCCGCCGAACTCGATCCGCAATCGGCCGCCATTCGCCGGGCGCTGGTTCCGCTGGCGTTCGCCCTGAATCGCGCGGACGACGCCGTCCAGCACGCGACCAAGGCGGTCGAACTGGATCCCACCGATCACGAAACGCTCCGCCGGCTGGGACTGCAACTCGCCACGCAAGGCAAGCTCGAACAGGCGACCGAACTGCTGGAGAAGGCCGCGAACTCGCCCAAGCTCGCGAAGCGCTCCCCCACCTACGTCGCGATGATGCGCGAGCTGGGCATTCTGCACGCGGCGATCGGCAACGTCGACAAGGCCGGAGAGGCGTTCGGAATTCTGCTCGACGCCCTTCAGAACCCCGGAAAATACGAACTCGACAAGGAAACGCTCGACACCCTGCAGGCCGATCAGCCCGCCACCTTCGAGCGGATCGGTCAGGCGCTGCTGGAGGCCAAGCGCCACGACGAAGCGAAGTCCGCCTACGAGCAGGCCGGCCGGCTCGGCCGCTGGACCCCCGCCACGCTCGGGTTCCATCTGGCGGACGTGCTCGCCCGGCAAGGCAAATCCGACGAGGCGCTCGCCGAGTTGCAGAAGTATTTCGACGCGCAGCTTCAGTCGAAAGGCCGCGAGCCGTACGCCCTCCTCGAACGGATTCTCGTCGACCAGAAGAAGAAGGACGACGTGATTCCCCGCGCCGAGGCGCTGCTAGAACGCGATCCGCACAACTCGGTCCTGCAACTGTTCGTCGCCGACCAATACCTCGCCGCCGACAAACTCGACGATGCCGAGAAAGCGTATCGCGCCGCCCTCAAGGGCAGCGGCGACGCGGAAGGGCACCTGGGATTGGCCGCCATTCATCGCCGCCGCGATCAGCCGGCGGAACTGCTTCAGGCGCTCGCGCAGGCGCTGCAAGGCAAGCGCAACGGCGAGCACGCGGAAAAGCGATTGATCGAAGAGGTCGAGGCGGTCACGAAGGACGAGAAGCTGCTCGCAGCGCTGATCGAAACGGGGCGCGAGCGTTCCCGCGGGGACATGCCGAAGTTGGAAGTCGCGGAAGCGCTGCTGCTCGCCAAGCTCTCGGCCGATTCCGACCGGACCGACGCCGCGGTCGAGTTCTACCGCTTCGCGGTCGCCCACGTCGACGCCCGCCGGCGGATCGCCATTCAGGGCGAACTGGGGGAAACGCTGCACGGCGCCAAGAAGTACGCCGAGGCGGCCGAAGTCTACCGCACCGCCGCCGAGGAGCCGCTCGTCGTCGACAACAAACAACTGCGGGCCGAGTTCCTGATGCGGTTCTCGCAGTCGGCGGAACTGGCGGGAGACACCGCCGGCGCGCTCGAGGCGATTCGCGAGGCGCGGAAGCTCGTGCCGGAGAACCCGCTGCTGCACTTTCAGGAAGCATGGGTGAACTATCACGCCCGCCGCTGGGACGATGCCATCGCCCTGTTCCAGGAGATCGTCCGCGATTATCCCGAGGTTCCCGAACTCACCAAGCGGGCGTTGTTCAGCATCTCCAACATCCACGTCGAAAAGGGAGAATTCGACAAGGGCGAGGCGATCCTCGAAACGTTCCTCGAAGAGAACCCCGAAGATCCCGGCGTGAACAACGACCTCGGCTACCTGTGGGCCGACCGCGACAAGAACCTCGACCGCGCCGAGAAGATGATCCAAAAGGCGCTCGACGCCGAGCCGGACAATGCCGCCTACCTCGACAGCATGGGCTGGGTGCTGTACCGCCAGGGCAAGTTCGCCGAGGCGGTCGAGCATCTCGAAAAGGCCCTCAGCGATCCGTCCGGATCCGACGCGACGATCTGGGACCACCTGGGGGACGCGTACGAGAAGCTCGGCAAGATCGACAAGGCCCGCGAGGCGTGGGAGAAGGCGCTCGAAGAGGCCCGGGAAGGCGCCCCTCTCGATGAAAAGCTCATCGACAAGATCCAGACGAAGCTGCGGCAACGCGGCCGCGTCGAACCGCCGGGCAATTAGCGCAAGCCCGCCCCCGGCGCGGGCGAATAAGGGACCACAGCGGCAATTCAAGTGCTCTGTACTCAGTACCGAGTACGGCGCACTCGGCTCCCGACCGCCACCGCCATCCCTCATTGACCCTCTATTCTCCCGGAACTAAACTGGACTCATGCATGCCGTCGAATTCACCGCCGAACTGGGGCCGGAGCGCGTTCTGACGATTCCGGACGACGCGGCGGCACAGCTTCCGAAGGCCGGCCGAGTGAGAATCATCATCCTGTCGCCGGACGACCCGGGGGACGCCGAGTGGCGGATGGCGGCCTATGAGCAGTTCCTGCGAGACGACGCGCCCGAAGATGAAATTTACGACTCCGGCGGCTGACCGTGTTCGGCGAAATCCAACTTTGCCGTTTCCCGTTGACTTCGGGAGCCGTCGGCAAGACTCGCCCGGCGCTGGTCTTGTTCGATCTCGGGCTCGACGTGCTGCTGTGCCGCATCACGTCGGTCTCACATTCGGGGACGCTCGATATCAAGCTGGCGGATTGGAAGCCTACAGGCCTTCTCAGGCCGTCCGTGGCACGCTTGGATCGATTGGTGACAGCTGAGAGGTCGATTCTGATCAAACGGCTGGGCCAACTTTCGACCGGTGATGCGGCGGTCATTCGCAACGCCTGGAACCAACACATGAAGTTGTAGCAAACGCTGTCGCCTCGACTCTCGACTCTCAACTCTCAACTCTCAACTCTCAACTTCACTCATGGCCGGACATTCCCACTGGGCCAACATCGCCCACAAGAAGGGCATCGTCGACAAGAAGCGGGGCAAGCTGTTCGGCAAGCTCAACCGCGCGATCATCGTCGCGGCGCAGCGCGGCGGCGACCCCGCCATGAACCTCGCCCTGCGGTACGCCATCGACAAGGCCCGCCAGGCCAGCATGCCCAAGGACACCATCGAGCGGGCCATCAAGAAGGGGACCGGCGAACTCGAAGGCGAAGCCTACGACACCGTGATCTACGAAGGCTACGGCCCCGGCGGCGTCGCCATCCTTTGCGACATCCTCACCGACAACCGCAATCGCACCGCCGGCGAGATTCGCAAGATGTTCGAGATCCACGGCGGCAACCTCGGCGCCACCAACTGCGTCGCCTGGATGTTCGACCGCAAGGGCATGTTCCTCGTGCCGGACGAGTCGATCGACGAAGAACGGCTGTTCGAGATCGCCCTCGAAGCCGGCGCCGAGGACGTCCGCCGCGAGGGAACTTCGTTCCAGGTGCTCTGTGCGCCGGAGAGTTTTTCACAGGTGGAGGAAGCGCTCGCCGCGGCGAACATCGCCCCGGAAATCGCCGAGCTCGCACGCATCCCCGCGAACACCGTCGATCTCGACGCCGAGCAGAGCCGCACCGTCCTCAAGCTCATCGAGGCGCTCGAAGACCAGGACGACGTGCAAAGCGTGACGGCGAACTTCAACATCCCCGACGAAGTGATGGCCGAAGTCGCGGGCGGATAGCCCACGCGCTTGCGGTTTCGCGATTCCCGCGACCCGGACGCTCGCAGCGTGCGGGGCGCTGCCCGCGGCGGCCACGTGCCCGTAGGACGGATTGGCAATCCGTCAGTGAGGCTTCGAACGTCGCCGGAGGTCGATCGTTCTGCCGGCTCGCTTGCCGTTGGAAGGATTGCCAATCCGTCTTACTCGCCGCCAACCTCGAAATTCCGTGGAAGTTCGTGTGGGGTGGGAAACCGCGTCCGCGCGGCGGACCGGCTGAAGCCGGTCGCTACGAACGACCCACGAACGCCCGCCGCGAAAATTTCCGTTTGCCCGGACGCGAAACGTGAGCTAGGTTTGGGCGACGGTGTCACGTCTCGCTCATTTCATGGTTGCGATGTCCGATGATCCTCCGAATCTGGTGTGACCTCCTGTCGGTTTTCGCCGACGCGACGCTCGTCGCCGCGAGCGCCGACGGCCGCTCGTTCTTCGACCGCCTCTGGTCCGGAACCGTGTACTACCTCGCGTACTACCGGGACTTCCTGCTCAGTCAATGGCAGGACATGACCCCCATGCGGTACGGGGCGCTGCTCGTCTCCATCGGCGTGTTGGGCTGGTTCCTGATGAAGAACGGACCCAAACGCGTCTGACGCTCGGTTCGCAACGCGGTCGGGTGGCTGGGGTCGATCTGCCGAATGGCGGTATCCATTCGGAATCGAGCCGGCTCGGCAGATCGCCCCCAGGGAATCGCCGACGTGCTCGCCCATTCCTGGGGGCGATCCGCCGAGTGTCGTCGCCTAAAGTGGATGCCGTCTTACGGCGGATCGACCCCAGCCACCCCCCCCGGCAACCGCCGCCAGTAAGAATTGCCGCACCCACCGATTCCAGCGTCTGACGCTCGGTTCGCAACGCGGCCGCCGCGGGATATACTCGATGCCTTCGAGTCCCCCATTCCGCGAAACCGCAAGCGCGATGATTGCCGAACGCACCTGCCGGCTGGTCACCCTCGGCTGCAAGGTGAACCAGTACGAGACGCAGCTCGTCAAGGAAGCCCTGCTCGCGAACGGCTACCGCGAGGCGGCCGACGGCGAGCCTGCCGAGTTGTGCGTCGTCAACACCTGCACCGTCACGCACTCCGGCGACGCGAAGTCGCGGCAGGCGATCCGCCATCTCGCCCGGCACAATCCCGGCACCCGCACCGTGGTGATGGGCTGCTACGCCACCCGCGATCCGCAATCGCTCGCGCAACTTCCCGGCGTGAGCGAAGTCGTCACCGACAAACGCACGCTCCCCGACGCCTTCGACCGGATGGGTCTCACCGAGTTCCCCACCGGCATCAGCCGCTTCGACGATCATCAGCGGGCGTTCGTCAAGGTGCAGGACGGCTGCATCCTCAAGTGCACCTACTGCATCATCCCGCGGGTGCGGCCGGGATTGCACAGCCGCTCGGCCGACGACATCGAGGACGAAGTCCGCCGGCTGATCGACCACGGCCACCGCGAAATCGTCATCGCCGGCATTCACGTCGGACATTACGGCGTCGACACGACGCGCGGCAAGACCGGCAAGCCGCCGTTCCGACTGTGGCACCTGTTCGAGCGACTCGACCGCATTCCGGGCGAATGGCGGATGCGGCTGTCGAGCGTCGAGGCGGCCGAGATCCACGACGACTTCATCTCCGCCGCCGCGAACTGCGAGCATCTCTGCCCGCAGTTCCATCCGGCGTTGCAGAGCGGATCGGAGACTGTGCTACGCCGAATGCGACGCCGGTACTCGGTGCGGAAGTTCCTCGACAAGCTCGCGGCGATGTGCGCGCGGCTCGACCGTCCCGCCTTCACCACCGACGTGATCGTCGGCTTTCCCGGCGAAACGGAAGCGGAGTTCCGGGAAACGCTCGACTGCTGCCGCGAGGCGGGATTCATGAAGATTCACGTCTTCCCGTTCAGCGCGCGAAAGGGGACGCCGGCCGCGGAGTTTCCCGACCAGGTTCCGCCCGAAGTTCGCAAGGCACGCTGCGAGCGGCTCGCGGCGCTCGAACGCGAGCTGGCGGTCGCGTACTATCGCGAACGGATCGGCGAGGAGCTGGAAGTGCTCGTCGAGCGGGACTGCGAAAACCGCCCCGGCTGGATGCGCGGCACCGACCGCCGCTACGTCCCGATCGAACTGCCGGGAGATCCGAGCGACACCGGGCGCTTCGTCGCCGCGATCGGCCGCGAAGTGCACACGCACGCCCTCGAAGCGGATCGGGAAAAAGAGCCGCGCACGAAGTAAGCGGATCGCGCAATCCACCGCTTACTTCGTGCGCGGCTCGATTCAATTCAGAGCGGCGAATCGTGAGATCGACATCGCTCCCCCCGCTCACGCGGGAGGCTCGCTATCGGCTAGCGAAATCTCCACCGTTCATCTTTCTGTCTTCAATCTTTCTGTCCAATCCTCGATGCCGCGGACGTTCACCGCTCCGCGGGGCGGATCGTGCGGACGAATTCGATCACGTCGGCGAGCGCCTGCGGGGCGAGTTCCTTTTCCAACCCCTCGGGCATCAGCGAAAGGCCGTTCGAGGAGAGGACTTCGATCTCGCCACGGAGAATCACGTCTTCTTTCCCTTCGGGGCGGCGCAGCGTGATGCTCGTCGGCGATTCTTCGACGATGATGCCGGTCAGCAGCTTGCCCTGATCGGTGACCACGGTGTAGGCGAGAAACGCCGGCTGCGATTCGCGGTTGGGGTCGAGGATCGAAATCAGCAGATCGCCGGGAGATTTGTTCTGCGTCGAGGCGAGGTCCGGCCCGACGTTCGTCCCCTCGTCCCCCACCTTGTGGCACGTCGCGCAATTCTTCTGAAACAGCATCCGCCCGCGGGCCGCATCCCCCGCGAGTTCAAGGGAGGGGCGGTACTTCGCGATGACTTCTCCCCGCCGAGCGTTCGCCTCGCCCAGCACCCTGCGGGCGCGAGCGCGGACGACGTCGTCCGGATGGTTGAGCAGCAGGTCGCGCTTCTCGCGCGGCAATTCCACCGGCTGGATCGCTTTCGATTCGACGGCCGCCAGCAGTTTTTCCGCCCGGTCGCGGCGCTGCACGAGCGCGTCGAGCGCGTCGCCTCGAACCGCCGGGCTGTACTCCTTCCATGCCGAAAGAAGCGCGTCGCCCACGCGGGCGTCGGCGTGGGCGGAGAGCGCGGCGACGGCGGCCCGTTGAACCTCCTGCGCCGTTCGCGGCGTGAGCAGTGCCGGCAATGCCGTGAGCGCGGCGTCGGCATCCGCATAGGCGAGCAGTCCGATCGCGCCACGGCGTTCGGCGATCGCCATCTTCTCGTCGGCCGCCGTCGTCGCGGCGTCGGCGAACAGCGTTCGCACCCTCGCGCGGACGGCCGCGTCGTCCGCCCCGTCCGTGAGCTGCGCGATGCTCGATCGCCGTCGTCGCAGCCCTTCCCCCAGCGATTTCACCACGGCGTCTCGCACAGCCGCGGGCGCGGAGGAATCGCCGAGCTTCCCGATCGCCGCGAGCAGCAGCAGCGGCGACGCGTCGTCCGGCTGCGCGCCGGCGATGCGGGCCAGTTCGGAAAGCACGCCGCTGGCGTGACGCTCCTTCAGGAAGTCGTCGTCGGAAAGCAGCCGCAGCGCGAGATTCGCGGCGGTCGCGGCGACAGAGGTCATTGCGGCGGCACGGATCGACGCATCGCCCCCGTCGCGCCGCAACAGCGCCGCGAGCGCGTCGCGCGACTCCGGCGCGTCGATCTCGCCGAGCGAAAACGCGAGTTGCAGCCGCACGCGATAGGCGTGGTCGTCCACGCGGGCGATCATCGCGCGGCGCAATTCCGCCGAGGCGGCCGCGCGACCTTCCGACAGCCGCACCGCGTGCTCGCGGATGCCGGCGTGATCGTCGCCCAAGGCCGCGATCGACAACGCGGCGTCGAGGGCATCGAGACCATCCAGCGTCCACAGCGCATGCAGCCGAGCGAGCGGCGATTGCGATTCGCTCGCCAGTTGCCGCAGCGGTGCGACGGCCGCCTTCTCCGCGCGCTCGCGAATCAATCGCTGCGCGGTCTCGCGGTTCCACGCGTTCGGCGATTCGAGCTGCGCGACGAGTTCCGCGGTCGTCATCCGGCCGAGATCGGGCGGCGGCGCGAACTTCCATTCGGGGGCGGCGAGGCGGTAGATGCGGCCGCGATCGTCGCCGCTTTCGAGGTCGAGGTGCTTTTTGATCTCCGGCGGAATCGAGTAGGGGTGTTCGATCGTCTCGCGATACATGTCGAGAACGTACAGCGTGCCGTCGGGAGCGTTCGCGAAGTTCACCGGGCGAAACCAGGTGTCGGTCGAAGAGACGAATTCGGTTCGCTCGTCGGCGCGGCGGGCGATGAACGTCGGGCCGCTTGGTTCGAGCGTCTTGCGATGGACGAGGTTGCCGCCCACGTCGCCGATGAACGCGTTGCCTTGGAACTCGTCCGGGTACGCGCCGCCGCGAAAGATGGTGACGCCGGTCGCCGAGGTGAAATAGCCGATCGGATACTCGGGGCGCGAGCCGGCCCTTTTCCCTTCGACGGGGACGAACTCCCACGTGCCGTCGTCCTTCCGCACCAGTTCGAAACCGGCGGCGGCGGCGCGTTGCTTCTGGCGGACGATCCGCCACGGCTCGGGCGGACTGCGGCGATACACCGGACCGGCGGGACCATCCGCGGCGATGCTCCGCACGGCGTTCGAGAAGCCGTAATGCGGATTGCGTTCCAGATACCGCGCGTCGAACGGCGCGTGCTGTATATGGTTGCTGTTGCTCGACAGGAAGCGGTTGCCCCAATCGTCGAACGAATTCCCGAACTGCACGCCGCCGGAGATCGCTTCGAGCTTCTCCGTGTCGGGATCGAAGCGGAGGTCGCGGCGGCCGAGCGTGAGCAGCGGCTTCCCGCGATGCGACAGTTCGGCCCGGTTCGTCGCCCCGGCGGCGTAGATGCGGTTGTCGAGTCCCCACGCGAGATTGTTCGCGAGCGCCTGCACGTTCTCGCGGCCGAACCCGGAATACACGACCTCCCGCACGTCGGCCTTCCCGTCGCCGTCGGCGTCCTTCAGGTAGTACAAATGCGGCGGCGCGATGACGAACAGCCCGCCGCGATGGCAGACGAGACCGGTCGGCCAGTTCAGCCCGTCGGCGAAGAGGACGCTCTTGTCGAACCGGCCGTCGCCGTCGGTGTCTTCCAGCAGGCGGATGGTGTCGGCGTCTTTCTTGCCGACGCGATCGGTCTGCGTGGGGCCTTTCTCGTGCGAGAAGGGATAGCTCCGCATCTCGGCGACGAACATCCGCCCGCGCTCGTCGAAGCAGGCGGCGATTGGATCGATCACGTCCGGCTCGCAGGCGACGAGTTCGAGGCGAAATCCTCGTTCGACGTGAAACGTCGCGAGAGCCTTCTCCGGCTCGACGGGAGCGATTCGCGGAAGCTGCTCGGCGAGGGAACGCGGCGCGTCGTCACTGCGTGCCGGCGCGAGCGGCGGCGCGATCGCGAGTGCGAACAGGAACGGGGCCATGGCGGAGACGCGGCGAGTCTGCATGACACCGAGAATAGGCGGTCCGTCGGGGAGACTCAAGACGCGCGGGCGAACTCAGAGGTCGTGAATCTTTCACCATTCGATCGTCCTCCACAGCGCGTCATTCCCGCGCAGTGCCTGCCCTCGCGCCGGCGGGGGCGGGAATCCAGCAATCGCCGAGGAGGCCACGAATGGGATCCCCGTCCGCGCATCGACTGGATTCCCGCCTTCGCGTGAATGACGAATGTTCGTTCTCATCGATTCGCGTCGCGCCCGGTTCCCGCGGCTGCCCGCGACTTTCCATCATCGACGCCCCCGCATTCCTCGGACGGTGCGCGGCAAGCGAAGCACCTCACGTCGCCCTGTTCGTCGCGCAAGTTCGACATCCCGCCGCACGAACCGCGGAGACTGCGGCCGCGGACGATCACGCCGATCGCCATCGCCGCCATGACGACGGCGAACACGATGAGGGCCGCGAGGAAATAGATGGTCATGGCGTGAAGATCGGACTGGGGAGGCTTGGCGATATCCCGCCCCCCGCCGGGGGCGGGCTTGGGCGGATCATTCGCCGAATCGGCGCTCGAAGCGCGGCGTCGCCTTCTTTTCGAATTGTTCGCCGTCGCCGACGAGGAACAGCGCCGCGAGATCGTGCTTCTTCGCCCAATCATATCCCGCGTCGGGGCCGAGGACCATCAGGGTCGTCGCGAGCGCGTCGGCGGTCATGCAGTCGTCGGCGACGACCGAGACCGACGCGAGTCGGTGCTCGATCGGTCGTCCGGTGCGGGGATCGATGGTGTGGGAGTACCGCTTGCCCCCTTCGAGAAAGTAATGCCGGTAATTTCCCGAAGTCGCGAGCGACGAGCCGGTCAGTTCGAGGGCGTCGTACACCTGCCGCACGTCGTCGAGCGGGGCCTCGATGCCGATCCGCCAGGCGCCGCCGTCCGGCTTGTTTCCCAGGGTGCGGACTTCGCCGCCGATCTCGACCATGTAGCCGGCGACCTTCAGTTCGTCGAGATATTCGGCGACGACATCGACGCCGTACCCCTTGGCGATCGCGGAAAGATCGACGGCGAGCCGCGGATCATCCTTTTTGAGCGCGGGCGGATCGTCGCGGACGTGCAGCTTCCGCCAGCCGACGTGCCCGCGGACGGCGGCGAGTTCTTCGTCCGTGGGAATTTTTTGCGGTCGCGCCTCGGGGCCGAAGCTCCACAGGTTCACGAGCGGCATCACCGTCGCGTCGAACGCACCGCCCGACTGCTCGGAGATGTCGCGGGCGGCGGCGACGACCTTCGCCGTCGCGGCCGAGACGGGGAACCAGTCGATGCCGTCGTGCGCATTGAACCGCGACAGTTCGGAATCATCGCGCCAGGTCGACATCTGGTCGTTGACGAGTTCGAGGCGGGCGTCGATCTCGGACTGCAGCGATTTTGCATCGACGCCGGAGGGAAGGCGATCGACCTTCACGGAATAGGTCGTCCCCATCGTCATGCCGACGAGCGCGACCGGCTCGTTCGAGCAACCGGCGGCGAGCGCGACGAGGACGAAAAGACTCGACGCAAAGACGCAAAGGCGCAAAGGGACGCAAAGAAGAAGAAGTGAAGTCAAGCACGCAACGGGACGACGATCCGCCAGGTCTTCGACCTCTTTCTTCCTTTGCGCGTCTTTGCGTCTTTGCGTCTTTGCGTCGAAAAAAGACATGTCGAACCCCTCTCGCGGCGCGCTATCCCGCGGGGCGCCGCCCGCGGGCGTTGATCTCACCCGCCGAAGTCGTCGTAGGCGATGTTCTCCGGCTCGACGCCGAGGCCATCGAGCATCTTCAGGCACGCCTGGAGCATCATGGGCGGGCCGCAGATGTAGTATTCGATGTCCTCGGGGGCGGGGTGGTCCTTCAGGTAGTTGTCGTGCAGCACCTGGTGGATGAAGCCGGTGGGACCGGTCCAGTTGTCTTCCGGAAGCGGCTCCGAAAGGGCGACGTGCCACGAGAAATTCGGGAACTCGCGGGCGAGCTGCTCGAATTCCTCGTGGTAGAACATCTCGCGGAGACTGCGGGCGCCGTACCAGTACGAGACCTTGCGGCCGGTCTGGAGGTTCTTGAACAACTCGAAGACGTGCGACCGCAGCGGCGCCATTCCCGCGCCGCCGCCGATGTAGACCATCTCGTTCTGCGTGGGCTTGATGAAGAACTCGCCGTACGGGCCGGAGATCGTGACCTTGTCCCCCGGCTTGAGGTTGAAGATGTAGGACGAGACCTTGCCGGGCGGCGTTCCTTCGGGAGCGCGGGGCGGGGGAGTCGCGACGCGGACGTTGAGCATGATGATCCCGCGCTCGCCGGGATAGTTGGCCATCGAGTAGGCGCGGAACACCGGCTCGGCGACGCGCGATGCGATCTTCCAGAGGTTGTACTTGTTCCAGTCCTCGTGGAACCGCTCGTCGATGTCGAAGGTCTTGTAGGAGAGGTCGTGCGGGGGAACTTCGATCTGGATGAACCCGCCCGCCTTGAAGCCCACGTCTTCGCCCGCGGGGAGTTCGAGGACCAGTTCCTTGATGAAGGTGGCGACGTTGCGGTTCGAGCGGACGGTGCAGACCCACTTCTTGGTTTCGAGGGCCTCTTCGGGCACCTCGATCTGCATGTCCTGCTTGACGCTCACCTGGCAGGACAGGCGATAGCCTTCGCGGGCCTGGCGGGGATTGATGTGATTCCGCTCGGTGGGGAGGATATCGCCTCCGCCTTCGAGAATGCGGACCTTGCACTGCGCGCAGGTTCCGCCGCCGCCGCACGCCGACGAGACGAAGATCTCGTTGGCGGCAAGCGCCCCGAGCAACTTGTCGCCGGCGGGGACGGTGAGCGATTTCTGCTCGTTGACGACGATGTTCACGGCACCGCTGGCAACGAGCCTCCACTTGGCGGCGAGAATCACCGTCACCAGCGCCAGCACGATGCCGGTGAAGAGCGCGACGCCGAGGGTGATTTCGAGGAAGGGCATGGGGCAGTAGGCAGTAGGCAGTAGGCAGTAGGC
>JBBDNT010000194.1:0-19595 GCA_040877445.1 Planctomycetaceae bacterium | reverse complement strand
TAGGACGGGCTTAAGCCCGTCCTACGACCCTCGCGAGCCGGTGACCGATCGGTCGTCGAGTCGGGTGGTTCGATCGTCATGGCAGATCGTGCCGGTACGGGTGCACGGACTTCAGCCCCTCGTTGACCACCGTCGCCGAGGCGGGAAGCAGAATCGTCGCCACGCCCCCGCTCGACTGGTAGCCGGTCAGCCAATTCGGCGGAATGCGGGCGAGCACGCGCTGCGGCAGCACCACCGGCCGCACGAGTCGGTCGGCCAGAAATCGCCCCGGCCCGGGCAACAGCGCATAGCGATGCACCACGTACACCGTGAGCGGATCCTGCCAGCCGACTTCCAGCGGATGCCACGGACGATAGGGATACGCTGGGCTGTTCCGCGGGTTGTAAGTCCGGCCGCTGCGCGAAGAGCGGGCCCCGTCCCGCCATTCGAGGATGACCGTCGTATTCAGATCGCTGTAGGCCAGCTTGTTGTAGATGCGATCGTCGATCCGCGCGTTCGCCGAAGCGGAGGGGACTACCGTCGGATACAACGCCTGCGTGCCCTCGATCGCCCGGCGCGTGGCTTGGGAGACCTGGCTCGACGAAATTCCCAAATCGCGCGAGGGGGCGATCGGCGCGCAGCCCATCACCGCGGCGGTCCGGATCCGCCACAGCTTGTGATCGCCGGGGTCGAACGGAATCGCGAGCGTGTAGGTTTCGTCTTCTTCATAAGGCAACCCGGCGACATCGGCGATGGCGTTGGCCCGCTCCTCCGGGGGATATTGTTCGTATTCATCCCATTCCGTCTCCCCATAGTGCGCCGGAATCCACACCGAGGCCGCCCGCGCCGCGGCGAACGCCGCGTAGTGCACCACGATCGTCCCGATCATCAACTGGCTGATCTGGATGATGAACAAGATGATGACGATCAGGATCGGCAGCGTGAGCACGAAAGCCAGGCTCTGCACGCCGCCGTGCTCGCAACGGTGGACGCGGAGCAGCCGCCGCCAGTCCCGGCGGCCTCCGCCGAGGCGGGCGATCACCACCCACGCGGCGAACGAGATCGCCAGCGCGATCAGGCACGGCAGACAGGCTTGGAGCACTTCGCGATGCATCGCACGCTCCCGCGGGCCGGGGAGGAGGAAGAAAGAAGATGGAAGAAAGAAGAAAGAAGAAGGAAGAGCCGCACATCTCGGGCACTGGCGATTCTCCGGTGTTATCTCTCTTCTTTCTTCGTTCTTCTTTCTTCCTTCTTACAACCACGCCAACCAATGCTCCCTCGTCACGATCAGCGTTGCCGCCAGTGCCGAGGGGGCGAGGAATAGTCCTTGTTCGAGCGGCCCGCGTTCCCGCGGCGTGGGGGCGACCCAGCCGCGCGTCTTCACCATCAGTGCCAGATGCCTCCACACGCCTCCCGCGATCCGCAGGAAGCCGAGTTGCCAGACGAGCATTCCCACTCCCAGCACCGCTCCCAGAATGAAGGTCCACAGCATGGCCTCGATTCCCTGGTGCAGCCCGAGGCAGGCGCCCATCATCGCGATCAGCTTGACGTCTCCTCCGCCGATGTCGAAGAACAACAGGCAGAACAGCATGATGAACCCGCAGACGAAAAAGCCGAGCAGGCTCGTCTCCAACGCCTCGCGCCCGGGCGAAGCGCCCGCGGATCCGCCGAACCACCAGTTCGCGAGAAATCCTCCCACGATGCCGGGATAGGTCGTCCAGTTGAAGATCTTGTGCCGCAGCACGTCGGTGACGGTCGCCGCCACGAGCAGCAGCACGGCCAATGCGGCGGGGACCATCCGGACGCCGCTCAGTTCGTGGCGCTGTTGGCGCCGCTTTCGAGATCGTCCAGACCGCGCATGAAGAAATCCTTGATGCGCGGCCAGCCGACCTGAATCAGGAAGATCAGGATCGGCAGGGCGATGGCCCCGATGATCAGGATCGTTTCGAGGCTCAAGGCCCCGCGCTCATCCGCATGCACGCGTTTCAACAGCGATCGAATCGAAGGCTTCGTCTGCATCGGTCGATACTCCCGGGAACGCGCCGGGCGTTCCGCGCCTTTTGGTCTGGGTTGATTGATTCCGAAATACGTATCCAGCCCGCGCCGATTCGACCCGCTCGATATCCACGACGCCTCACAGAAACGGCCACGCCACCCACACGACGATCATCTCGTACACGAGCTGCACGATCCGCCGTCCGTAGTACAGCATCCACGCCGCCAACGGCAGGATGATGCACAGCACCAACACGTAATCCAAACTCGCCGCGCCGCGCCGACGACCGCGAGTTCGCGTTGGATGTCGATGGTCGGACCTCATGCCAGTGCGTCCGAAGAGGTTTCGCGTCACGGATGGTCATTCGATGATATCGGCAATTTTCCGCCGACGCCAGTGTTTTTCGAAATCCTTTCGCCCGGGGGGGCCGAACTCCGGGACGCCGACACCGTTCGCGACGCCGGCCCCGTGATCGGCCAGCGCGGCGAAGCCGCAACCAAAGGGGGTCTTCGATGCCAAGACGCCAAAGCTCGCAAAGGAAAACGCAGCGGGGCACTCGAACCGATTCGCATCTTGGAGGCCGGCGATTGGCGAATTCGTCGAACGTGGTCTTTCCGATCTTCTTCGCGTCCTCGGCGCACTCGGCGGTTCCCTCTTCCGCGGCACGGAAATCGAACCGCGGAGAACGACGAGGGCGCGGAGAGTTCGATTCGGCGGCTTCGTCGCGCGGAATCAGCGTCGATCAGCGAAGATCAGCGTTCCTTGGCGCGCGCGGCAACGACCTTGACGATTCGTCGGGCACGCCCCGAGTCCGCGAAGGGCGTGTCGGCGACCGGCATCGAAAACGGCCGATGCGTCGGTTATACTCGCCATGCGACCCCATTCGACTCGCTTCGGAGAAGACTCGCGATGCGAATTGCACTCACCCTCGCCGCGATGGCCGTCTGCCTGTGTGGCGTCTTTCCGTTCCTTTCCCTTGCCGCCGAGCGGCCGGCGATCGTCGAACTCGAAGTCCATCCGCCGCGAATGGAACTCGCGCACGTGCGCGACGCCCGGCGGGTGATCGTCAGCGGCAAGACCGCCGACGGCACGCGGTACGACCTTTCCGCGGAAGCGAAACTCGCGCCCGCCGGCGATGGCGACCTCATCCGCATCGACGGCGACGGGTTCGTCGTTCCGCTGAAAGTCGGCGAGACCGCGCTCGAGGTCTCGGCGGCCGGGCGCACGGTTCGCCTGCCGGTCGTCGTGCGGGACGTCTCCGAGAAGCCGGTCAGCTTCGTCGATGAAGTGCAGCCGATTCTCGGCAAGGTCGGCTGCAACGCGGGGACGTGTCACGGCTCGCAACAGGGACAGGGAGGCTTCCAGTTGTCGTTGCGGGGCTACGACGCGGAGTTCGATTACCGGGCGCTCGTGGACGACGTGGCGGGCCGGCGCTTCAATCGCTCGCGTCCCGAGCAAAGCCTGATGTTGTTGAAGCCCACGCAGGGGGTGCCGCACGAAGGGGGCTTCCTGTTCGACGAGGAGTCGCGGGCCTACGCGGTCATCCGGCAGTGGATCGCGGAGGGTTGCCGATACGAATCGGTTCCGCGTCCCGAGTCGATCGGCGTGCATCCCGAGCAGCCGGTGCTCGCTTCGCCCGGCGACGTGCAGCAGTTGCTGGTGATCGCGCACTATCCCGACGGCGCGACGCGCGACGTCACCCGCGAGGCGGTGTTCGACACGACGAGCTTCGAAGTCGCGACGGTCGACCAGTCCGGCCTGATGCGGGCCGTCCGCCGCGGACAGGCCGGGGCGCTCGTCCGCTACGAGGGACATTACGCCGTCGCGCAAGCGACGATCATCGGCGCGCGCGAGGGCTTCGTCTGGAAGGACCAGCCCGAGGCGAACTTCATCGACGAGCACGTACATTCCAAGCTCCAGCGGACGAAAATTCTCCCTTCGGAGACCTGCACCGATGCCGAATTTCTCCGTCGCATCCACCTCGACCTCACCGGCAATCCGCCGACCGCCGCCGACGTGCGCGCCTTCCTCGTCGACGAGCGCGACTCGCAATCGAAGCGGCTGGCGAAGATCGACGAACTGCTCGACGGGCCGGGCTACGTCGATTACTGGTCGCTGAAGTGGAGCGACCTGCTGCTGGCCAATCGGCGGCTGATGTCGGAAAAAGGAATGTGGGCCTTCCGCAACTGGATTCGCAACGCCCTCGCCACCAATCGGCCCTACGACGAATTCGTGCGGGAACTGCTAATCGCCAACGGCAGCACCTGGGAGAACCCCGCCGCCAACTACTTCCGGACCGCCGAAAAGCCGAACGAAGTGATGGCGAACATGACGCAGGTGTTCCTGGGCACGCGGTTCCAGTGCAACGAGTGCCACGACCATCCCTTCGAGCGCTGGACGCAGACGCAATACTACGAGCTGGCGGCGTTCTTCGGCGACGTGGGACGCAAGGACGGCGCCGAGAAGGGGGAGCAGATCATCTACACGCTCGCGAAACCGCAAACGGTGGCGCATGTCGGAACCGGACAGCGGGCCGCGCCGAAATTCCCGTTCGAGGTTCCCGGCCACGCGGTCGATCCCGACGCGAGCGCGCTGCGGCCGCAATTGGCCGCGTGGCTCGTCGCGCCGGAGAATCCGTACTTCGCGCGGAGCCTGGTGAACCGTTACTGGAGCTATTTCCTGGGCAAGGGGATCATCGAGCCGGTGGACGACCTGCGGGCGAACAATCCGCCCACCAATCCGGAACTGCTCGACGCGCTGACGGCCGACTTCGTCGAGTACGAGTTCGACCTGAAGCGGCTGGTGCGGCTGATCGTGACTTCGCAAGCCTACCAGCGGAGCGTCGAGACGAACGAGTGGAACGCCGACGATGCCGACCACTTCTCGCACGCGCTGCCGCGGCGTCTCGGGGCGGAGCAGTTGTTCGATGCGATCATGCTCGCGACCGGCGCGCCGCCGAACATTCCGGGGGTCCCCGCGGACTTCCGGGCGGTGCATCTTCCCGACGCGCAGGTTCAATTGGCGTTTCTGGACATGTTCGGCCGCCCGCCGCGCGAAACGCCGTGCGAATGCGAACGGACGAGCGACGTGAGCCTGAAGCAGACGCTGACGATGATCAACGGGCCGACGGTCTCCAACGCGATCATCCACCCGCAAGGACTGGTCGCCCGCCTCGCGCGGGAGAACGCGTCGCCGGAGCGGATCGTCGAGGAAGTTTACCTCGCAGCGCTGTGCCGCATGCCGACTGACGACGAGTCGGCGCGGAACGTCGCCTACATCGGCGAAGTGGGCGACGCGCAGGAAGCGGCGCAGGATCTGCTCTGGGCGCTCATCAACAGCCCGGCGTTTTTGTTCAACCGGTGAGCGCCGTTTCCCTCCACGAACCAAGCCCCTAGCCGAGCCGCGAGTCGCCGGAACGGAAGGATTTCCCGGTCCCCCGTTTCCCGGCGCTCGGCTTCTGTCGCCGCAATGGCGAACCAGCAGACGCCACAGAGTTGGAATCTGGTCGGTATCCGACTCGGATCCGGCCCCGTGCCGGTGCAAATCCCGCTCGCCACATTTCGCGTCCTCCTACTGATCAGTACACCGCGGAACGCTCATGGCCATCACTTTTCATCCGGGCTACGGGACGATGCTCTACGGCAGCTTCGATCACCAGGAAGAGCCGGAAATGGTGAAGAGCAGGCCGGTTGTCGTACTTTCTCGCAAGAACAGCAATATTCGACTTTGCACCGTTGTTCCGCTGTCGGGGACAGAGCCGGTGCCGCTCCAGAAGTGGCACCATAAGATGACCTTCAATAAGCTCCCGAAGCAACTCCAAACGAACGACTGGTGGGCGAAGTGCGACTGCATCGCGTCCGTCGCATTCTTTCGTCTCGATCGAATCCGGAGTGGGCGGAATCCGAATACTGGAAAGCGGGAATATGTGGCCCCGACGGTGTACGGCAAGGACTTGGAGGCGATCAAGCTGGCGGTCCTCAACCACCTTGGGATGTCGGACTTGATCTTGCCGCGAACATGACCGATAATTACCGTGTTCCCCGAAAGGGGCTTGTGAGACTCTGGTGGACTCCGAGCCACCGAGCAGGCACCGGAAATCAGCAATGCCAAGCTGTCCGGTGCCTCGTCCCCGGCCAGCCGAAAGGCTGGCCGGTTGGCATTTGACTTCGCTACTTCGACCATTGGTGGAAGATGCCGAAGTGGCCGCGTTTACGATCGGCGGGGGGAAGATTCCGCCGCGTCAATTCCCACCGCCCGGGACGTCGAAGACGAACTCGAATCCGCTGCCCCACGTTCCGCGGGCCGCCGCCGCTGCGGCGGGGTGGCTGGGGCGTTCGTTAACTTGCCTTGTCCGATCCGGCGAATTCGTGGGGGATCGTCCCGAAACGAAGTAGGTGCTGGCTCCAGCGATGCGGCGTCCCGGCTAACAATCACTAGGGCCAGAACCCGAACCATTCATCGAGCCGCGTCTCGCACATGTTGCACGCCGCTCATGCCGATCCAGAGAACGCCCCAGCCACCTCGCCGCGAGCAAGCATCCGTTGGTCCGCCTTTGTTCCCCCTCCGTTTTTCTGCCCACTTCGGTCGCCGCCGTCGTCATCATCCAAGCCCGCGAGAAATGATCGATGTTGAAGTTCGGAATCATCCTGTTCGTAATCGGGATCGCCTGCTTGTTCCTCCCACTGGCGGCTCAATGGCTGGGCCATGCGGATGGCGCGGTTCGCCTTCTCAGGCCGACGACGATGGTCGGCGTGATCTTTTCGACCAGCGCGGGAGCGATGATCGGCATTGGACTCAACCGCCGCTTCAAGAGACGATCGGTACGGTGAGGAATTCGCGAAAAGCGATTCGATGAAAGCTTCGGTAGCCGGGCCACCTTCAGCGGCGTGGCCCCCGTGCGATCGGTGACGGGATGATTCCGCCGCGTTACTCGCCGGCCGGAACGTCGAAGACGAACTCGATCCGCTGCCCCACGTTCCGCGGGCCGCCGCCGCCACTGCGGAGTTGCACCGGCGCCCACAGCGCGCCGACCGCGCGGCTCAGGCTCGTTTCGCGAGCGTCGGCGTAGGGATTGTAAGGATACACCGGCCAGTCGAGGCGGGCGGTGTCGGGGAGTTCGATCTTCCAGCCGTGATGCTTGATCCACCCGCCGAGCTGTTCCGGACCGAGCTCCAGCTTCTCTTCGCCGAGGACGTACTTGCCGCCCGCGGCGGTCTCGAGTTCTTCGCCCGGATGCAAAATGAGCTGCAACGTCATCCGGGCGCTTTGCCGGGCCGCCGTGTGCGCGAGGTCGGCCCGCAGCCGCAGTTTGCCTCCCTCGGGGCGCGGCACGCGCAGCACCGCGTAGAAGGTGTCGTAGGCGAGCGTGAGCGCATCCGGATCGGTCCCGTCGCTCATTTCGAGCTTGCTGTCGAGCGGCGTCGAGCGGGTCTCGCCTTCGGCCGCGACCATGAACGTGGCGAGTTCCGGCTGCCGCTTCGAGTTCGCCCCAGTGACGATCTGCCCGGTCTTCTCGTGATAGATTCCGACGTGCCCCTGCCGCGCCATGTAGTAGCGGTTCATCGAGAGCGTGCTGATGAGGCCGGAGAGGCAGTAGGTCCACGGGCCGCTCTTGCGCATGCCGGCGGGGACGGACATCCGGTGGACGTGCTGGTCCTTGTCGAGACCGATCGGTTCGCTGTCGCCGTCGTGCCAGTAAAGCGCGTTCTGGGCAACGCGTCCGCCCCCGTCCCCGCGACCCATCCGCTCGACGAGGTACTCGGCATAGCGGCGTCCGTCGGGGAAGTTCGAGAACCCGAAGTGCGCCCACGCGCGGACGCCGTTCGAGCGATTGCGATCGTTGATGACTTCCACCGGATGCCCGTTGGGCCAGGTGTAGTTGGCGTGGAAGGTGGTGACGCGGCGCAGAGCCTCCTTCGCGACGGGATCGCCGCTGTGCTCGTAATATAGCGCGACGCTTTGCGTGGTGAGGAAGTTGTAGCCGGTCGTCGGTCCCGACATGTTGTGCTCGCCCCAGTACCCGTCGGGCGCCTGTTCGGTGGCGCAATAGCGATGCATCACGCGGGCGCCGAGTTCCTCCCATTCCTTGTTGCCGAAGACCTTGCCGGCGAGATGGACGGTCGAGCTCCAAATCGAAAAATGATTCGGCGAGGTGATGAGATACGGAGATTGATAGCGCGGGGCGTCGACGCGCGGCGCAACTTCGCGGGCCATGATCCGCACCAGCCGCTCGAGTTCCCCCTTCCATTTCGCCCGGCGTTCGTCGCCGAGATCCTTTTCGAGCAGCCGATAGGCATCGAGCCACAGGGCGACGTCCCACTGCCAGTTGAGGCGGCTGAAGCGGCCATCGACCGATGCTTCGTGAAGCTGGTCCCCCGCGCGGAGAGCGCGTGCGAGCATCTCCTTGTCGCCGTGCGAGGGATTGTCGGCGTGCTCCTTCGCGTACAGGACCGCGGCGCCGAGGGCGAGGCTCGCGAGTCGTCCCACTTGCCGGTCTCCTCGAGCGCCGGCCGCGGGTTGTTCGCCGGGGCGTTCGTCGCCGCGTTCGGCTTCGCCGCGGAGCATCTCGAAGTATTTGCCGGGAAGCGCCGCGGCCTGGGCGGAGTGAATCGCCGAGCAGGCGATCGCGCTCGCGACGACGAGCATTCGGAGAGCGACTCGCGCGAGTGGTCGGGGCGTCATGGGAAGGCTCCGTCGTTGGAATCCGGGGAAACGTCGGCCATCGAAATCACCACCATCGTGGGCACGTGGCGGCCGTGCGTCAAGCATCGGCGACGGCCGATGCATCGAGGGCGGCCCCCCTCAGATCGCCGGACTTTCACCGGCCGCCGCCGATCGAACTTCCCCACTGTTCCCCGGCCGGGCCGGCGCATACAGTTCCATTGTCAAGCAAGTGCGGTCAGCCGCCGCTCCCCCCGGTGGCCGTGCGCAGCATCCAGGATAGAGCACCAATGAAACCGCACCTGACGTTCCGCGGCCTCGCCGCGGGAGCGCTGATCGTGTCTCTAGTCGGCGGGTCGATCGCGACGAGTTCGGCCCAGGTCGAGTTCCTCCCCGTTCCGGCCCCCGGTCCCCAGCAAGACCGCTTCGGTCCCGGCGAGTTCGACGAAGGCTTCGAGCAACTCACCAGCGGACCGGTCCACGAGGCGTTCGCGGAGCAGTACAACGTCGATCCGACACCCGGATTCGTCATCGACCGCGCGCCTCCGGAGCCGATCGACGAGCTTCCCCCCGAGACGATGCCCGAAGGGGCGAACGTGATCTGGATTCCCGGTTACTGGGGCTGGGATCCCGCGCAGAACGACTTCGTGTGGGTGAGTGGATTGTGGCGCGACGTGCCGCCGAATCAGCGCTGGGTTCCCGGGCACTGGGTGGCCACGCAAGAAGGCCACCAGTGGATCGCCGGCTTCTGGACGGGGGCCGAGACGCGGGACTTGTCTTACCTGCCGTATCCTCCTCAGAGCCTTGAACAGGGGCCGAACATTGCTCAGCCGGGCGGCGACCACTTCTGGGTTCCCGGCCTGTGGAGTTGGCAGGGGAACGATTACCGCTGGCGTCCGGGATATTGGGCCCCCGCGCACGAGCAGTGGGTTTGGGTGCCGGCCCGCTACGTCTGGACGCCGCACGGCTGCATCTTCGTGGATGGCTATTGGGACTACGACTTCATCGACCGGGGCATGTTGTTCGCCCCGGTGTACTTCCCGCAGCCGATCTATCGCACGCCCGGTTATTTCCACCGCCCGCAACTCGTGATCCAGACCAGCAGCGTGCTGATCAGCCTGTTCGTCAGCCCGCGGTACAACCACTACTACTTCGGCGATTATTACGGGCGCGACTTCGGCGGGTTCCCGATCGCTCCGTGGCATTCTTTCGCGGGCCAGCGGAACTATTACGATCCGCTGCTGACGTACTATCGGTGGTCGTACTCCCGGCGGAACATCGACTTCGTCGGCCGGCTGAGTTCGTGGAACACCTTCTTCATCACCAACGTCGATCGACGCCCGCCGCGGACCTTCCGCCAGCAGACATCTCTGATGGCGCGCGTCGGCGCCGCGGCGCCGGAAGCGCGGGCGATCGCGGTGGCGCAGCCTTTGGCGCAATTCGCCGCCGCGGACACGGCGCGAGGCCGCCGCTTCCACCGCCTGGCCGAGCCGGAGCGGAATCAGTTTCTGGCCTCGGCCCGCGGAATTCGCGAGATTCAGGATCGCCGCGGACAAGTCGAACGGACGCCTCGCGCCGCGGCGATCAGCCCCGCTCGCGGAGGAGCCGCCGGCCTCGCGGAGAAACGGGTCGAATTGCCCGACGTTCCGCGGCGGATCGCGGCACGGCCCGCCATCCGGGACGCGGCGGGGCGGCCCGAGGCGCCACGGAGTGAGCGTCGTCCGCCGGCGCGGCCGGGACAGGCGACGCCGCTTCCCGCCGATCGCGGCGCGCGGCCGGACGTTCGCGTTCAGCCGCAACCGGTTCGTCCGGGTGCCGACCGTGGAACGGGACGCGGAGCGGCCGGACAACCGACGCCGCGGCCGGCGGCCCGGCCCACGCCGACGCCGCAGGTGAGGCCGACACCGCAGCCAGCGGCGCGGCCCACTCCTGCGGCGCGGCCGACACCGGCAGCGCCGACTCCGGCGGCGCGACCGACTCCGGCGGCGCGGCCCACTCCGCAAGCGCGGCCGACACCGCAGCCAGCAGCGCGACCCACACCTGCGGCGCGACCTACTCCGCAAGCGCGACCCACCCCACAAGCGCGGCCGACCCCACAGCCAGCAGCGCAGCCCACTCCGGCGGCGCGGCCGACTCCAGCGGCGCGACCCACTCCCCAAGCGCGACCCACTCCGCAGGCGCGGCCGACGCCGGCAGCCCGGCCGACACCGGCTCCCCAAGCGCGGCCGACCCCAAAGGCCAGGCCCACTCGGGAGGCGAGACCCGCGCGTCCCGCGGCGGCACGCTCCGCGCCGCGAGCCGAATCGCGTCCCGCCGCCGCCCGTCCTGAGCGGGACGGGGAGCGGGAACGGGGCCGCCGCGGAAGGGGCCGCTGACGCACTCCGCTCCGGCGGGTAGGACGGAATTTCATTCCGTCGTGCCCGCCTATTGGGAACGCGCCCCCTCGTGTCGGCGAGTTTCCTACGCGATCGTGGTCCGCACGATGACTGGGAAGCTGCTCGCTGGCAGACGGAATACAATTCCGTCCTACGGGCCTGTCGCTCGATATCGGCACGCCGATTCCGGTAGAATCACGGCAGCGGCAGGGTCGCGCCGCCGCCTGATTCCGGACGACCGGCTGGCCACGAAGTCGGCGGTGAGCTATGGTTGCTTCATCCCGGACGGGAAAAGGCTCCGCTTCCACTTGCGGGAAGGCAGTTGATGATCGGCGTGGCCCAACCTGAAACGTCGAGTCGCGCGGCCGAGTCCGAAGTCCGCGTCTGCGTGACGTCCGACGGATATCGGCTGCATCATCATCACTGGGCTGCCGCGGTGAGAAGGCCGCGGGGATACGTCGTCGCCTTGCACGGCATTCAAAGCCATGCGGGGTGGTACGACTATTCCAACGGCCGCTTGGCCGAAGCGGGTTACGACGTGCGATTCCTCGACCGCCGCGGCTCCGGAGTGAACGAAGCGGCGCGGGGCCACGCCCCCCACGGCGACCGACTGATCAACGACGTGGCGCAAGTCCTCGCGGACGCGCGGCGTGAACGGAACCGCGCGGCGCCCGGCGCGCCGGTGGTCTTGCTGGGGGTGAGTTGGGGGGGGAAGCTCGCCGCCGCGGTCGCCGCCAAACGGCCGGAACTGGTCGACGCCCTGGCATTGTTGTATCCGGGCATCCGGCCGCGGATTCGTCCGGGGTGGTGGCAATCGCTGTTGCTCCGGCTGGCGGAGTTCCACAATTACCGGTACGGCCTGGCCCGCGTTCCGCTCGACGATCCGCGGTTGTTCACGTCGGAGCCGCGCTGGCAATGGTTCATCCGCGACGACCCGCTCGCGCTGCGGCAGGTCACGTGGGGGCTGCTGGTGGCGGGCAATCAACTGGGGCGCATCGCCGAAAAGGCCCCCCCGCGGTTGCGGTCTCCGCTGTTGTTGATGCTCGCCGGCCGCGACCGCATCATCGACACCCCGGCCATGCGTGACTATTTCGAGCAGATCGCCGCCCCCCGGAAACGGCTGATCGAATACCCCGAAGCGGCGCACACGCTCGAGTTCGAGCCCGACCGCGACCGGTTCGTCGACGATTTGATCGACTGGCTGGAATCGGTCCGCGATTCGGCGTAGTACCTCGTCGAGTTCGATGTTGTGAGTCGACGATCCCGGCGGGTAGGACGAACTTCAGTTCGTCGTGCCCGCCGGTCGAGAGGAACCGCCGCGATGTCGAAAACATTTTCGGTGAAGATCAGCGAGAAACAGCGTAATTGGCCGAGTCTCCGGCGGGGGCTTCGCGCGGCGAACTGAAGTTCGCCCTACGAAGCCGCCGCGTCGACCGCCATTCCGACGGACGCACAAGATCGATTTGGCTTTAGTAAATCGTCTGCCGACTGCGATCTACGAACTGCCGCCTGCGGACTACCGACTGGGGTAGGGGCGATTCCCGTTGTCCGCGGCGCGCCGCGACCGTATTCTTGAAACGGCGCGGCGGCATGGTCGCGCGCGACATCCGGCGGTTCCGATCTCGTCTCGCGACCGCCTCCGCTCTCGAAAAGGACGCTCCGATGAGACGCTTTCCCCTCGCGATCGCGGTCGTCCTCGCGACCATCGCAGCCGGTTCGGCGTACTTCATCGTCGGTGGATCGACGCCCCCCTTCGGCGCCGCGACCGATGCCCCTGCCGCCGCCGCGGTCGCCGCCACCTCCGCGAATCACACCACCGACGAGACCGACGACGGCGAAGCTCGAGCGCACCGCACTGCGGACGCCGCCGCCCGCGATGCCGCGACGAGCAACGCGACCGCGCCCATCACCGACACCGCTCGATCGGAAGAGGGCACGGCCGATTCGCCCGCCGCCGAGCGCTTCGCCGATGCGACATCCGCCGACGCTCCAACCGCCGAAACGCCACGACCGCAATCGGAATCGCAACCGGACCCCGAGAAGATCGTCCCCTTGAACCGTCAAAAGACGGTGTTCCTCGACAAGCCGGGGAACCGCGTGCTGTTGAAGTCGAAGGTCGTGCTTCGCAAGGGGTTGCTCGAAATGCTCGTGTGCCGCACGCAGACGAAGGAGCACGAGTCGATTCTCGCGGTCGACACGCCGGCGCAGGTGATCCACGCGGGCTTGCTCGCCCTGGGCGCCGAGCCGGGCGAACCGGTGCGGTACATCGAAGGCGAGGATCCCGAAACCGGCGCGTTCCAGCTCGACGTGATTCCGCCCAAGGGGCAGCGGATCGACATCTTCCTGCAATGGACCGACAAGCAAGGCAAGCTCCACCGCGTTCCCGCCCAGAAGTGGATTCGCACCTCGACGCACCGCTTCCACACCGCCGAACTCGACGCGCTCCCCGCGGGAGTCGAACTCCCCCGCGACGGCAAGCTCCGCTTCGACGCCAAGCACGACGAACTCTCCTGGTACGGCGAAATGAAGCCGGAGGAACGGGACGCGGAATTGAAACGCAGCGGCGACGAAAAGTTCCAGCAGGCGGTGAAAAAGCTGTTCGCCGACAGCCGACCGCGGCCGATGACCGCCCACTGGGTGTTCGCCGGCAGCATGTACCAGGTCGACGAGCAGACCGGCGAGAAATCGTATCTCGCCGAAGTCGGCGACGTGATTTGCGTCGCCAACTTCGCGAGCGCTTTGCTCGACGTCGCGGAAGACAGCTCCGCCAGCGGCGACCCGACGGAGGGCGGCAACGGCGGTTTGCAATACGAAGCCGACACCGACGCGATTCCCCCGCTGGAGACCGAAGTCACCGTCGAGCTGATCCCGGTTGCGGAGAAGCAGGACGCCGCCTCCGACGACGATCGGAAGTCCTCCCCGAATCCGCAACAATGAACCTCGTCGCTGGCCACACCGTCGGCATCGACCTCGGCACCTCGTATTCGGCCGTGGCGCGGCTCGGCGACGACGGTCACCCCGCCGTCATCCGCAACGCCGACGGCGCGCCCATCACCGCCTCGATCGTGCTGGTCGAGAGCGATCGCCGGGCCATCGTCGGGCCGTCCTCCGCCCAGGCGATCGAGTTTCCCGAACGTACCGTCGCCGCCATCAAGCGGCAAATGGGCAACGCGGATTACTTCCGCGTCTTCGACGAGCGCAAGCTCTCCGCCGAGTTCGTCTCGGCGATGATTCTCAGAAAGCTCAAGCAGGATGCCGAGCGGGAAATCGGCCCGATCGGCAACGCCGTCATCACGGTCCCGTATTACTTCACCGATCCCGCCCGCCGCGCGACCGTGAACGCCGGTCGCATCGCCGGGCTGAACGTAATCGACCTCATCAACGAGCCGACCGCCGCCACGCTCGCCTTCGCCTGGATGCGGGGAGAACTCGGCCGCGGCGACGGCGAGTCCCCCGAGCGGACGGTCCTCGTCTACGACCTGGGCGGCGGAACGTTCGACGTCACCGTCGTCCGCTGCACGGCGACGACGTTCGCCGTCGCGGCCACCGACGGCGACACTTTCCTCGGCGGACTCGACTGGACGCGGCGGATCGTCGATCACGCGGCCGAGCAATTCCGGCGGAAGTTCGGGGCCGATCCCCGCGGCGAGCCGCACGCACTCGCCCGGCTCACCGAAGACTGCGAGCGCATCAAGCGGATCCTCAGCGAACAGCAAAGGGCGATCCTCGATATTTCGTTCGAGGGGCGGACGACGACCATCGGCATTTCCCGCGGCGACTTCGAGAAGCTCACCGCCGACCTGCTGCAGCGCACGCGCGACACCACGCAGATCGTGCTCGAACTGGCCGGCGTGAGACCGGACGAACTGGACGAAGTGCTGCTCGTGGGCGGCTCGACGCACATCCCGGCGGTGCTGCGGATGCTGAAGGCGGTCACGGGCCGCGCGCCGTCCCGCGCGCTCGACCCGCAACTCGCCGTCGCGCAAGGGGCCGCCATCCACGCCGCCATTCTCGAAGCCCGGGCGACCGGCGGAGAGGGGCGCATCGCCGCGGCGCTCCACAAGCGGCTGCGTTCCATCGTCACGCGCGACGTCAACTCGCACTCGCTGGGCGTCGAAGTGAGCGAACCCGGCGCGATCGCTCTCCGCCGCAACCACATCATGATCCCCCGCAACTCTCCCTTGCCGATCGAAGTCGAACGGGAGTTCGTCACCGACACGCCGAACCCGGAAGGCATTCGCATTCGCCTGCTGGAGGGGGAGGCCGCCGACGTGCGGGCCTGCACGCGCGTCGGCGACCTGCGCATCACCCACCTTCCCGAGAATCTGCCCGCCGGCTCGCCGGTGAACGTCGCCTACCGCTACGACGAGCGGCGGCGGATCCAGGTGACGGCCCGCGAGCTGACCGGAAACAACGAGTCGCAGGTGCGCATCGTCTGGGAAGGCCCGCCCCACGTCGACACCGCCGCCGCGTTCCGCAAGCTGGCGGAGGAATATCAGGTGGAGTGAACGACCACCAATCCGGCCGACTCTCTTGGCGATCTGGGAGTTCTGGGCGGATTTCGCGGTTGCTCGGCGTGCGGACGGGGCTGGCTTTCGGGGATCCCCTGATGGCGATCTTCCCGAGAAATTCCGATTTCCGAATTTTTTTGTTGACATCAGGCCCTCGTCCCGGAACAATCAAGTAAGCCGATCGTTGATCGGTCCCGCCAAGTTCCAACTACGCCCCGCAATCTCGCCGAAGGCTCCGCGCTCCGATTCCGCTTTCACTGCAAGTCAGCGGGATGGTGCGTGGCCGTCTTTCCCGGTCGAAGTTCGACTTGGGTCTCGGCGCTGAAACCGAACCCTGCCCTAATTCAGCGGAATTTCCGTTGGCTTCACCCCGATTCGTGATGGAGTGAGTCGCATGTCGTACACCTCCGAGGTGGATCCCTCGCTGGACGTCGAGGAACAGTCGAACGAAGACCTCATCATCGACTACGACGAGATGTTCGCGGATGAGGACTTCGCGGCACTGGGGATCGATCCCCGCGCGCCGACGCCGGCGAAGCCCGGCTCGGAAGACAAAGTCATGATGCTCGCCGCCCGCTACACGTCCGGCCTGCCGCTGTGGCACGACCAGGACTGCAACGACCACGGTCCGCGGGCCCGGCCGGAGTCCGAGTTCGGCGATCAGTTCGACGACGAGGACGACTGAACCGCGACTGCCCGGCGAATCGCTCGCGATTCGCATTTGCTCGGAATTCGCGAATTCACGCGGGTTTCCCGTCTTGGCGGGGAACCCGCGTTGCTTTGCGCTATCGCCGCTGCCCCGCGGCCGGATACGATCGTGGCGGAGACCGAATGATCGAAGGGTTCCATGAAGACCGTAATCCAAGTCGCGGCCCGCGACAGCGCGAAGGCCTGGGGCCTGCTGGTCCGGCATTCTCCGGGAACCGCTCTCCCGAACCGGACGTTCGTCGTTTCCCCGGAGGCGCTGCGCGCCCTGCGCGATGCGGGCGTCGCGTTCGTCGAGTTGTCTCGCGACACCGCCTCGCTGGGAGCCGCGGCCGGTGAAAGAATATGAAAACGTCGCAGCTGAATTCAAGGACTTTCGGTGACGTGGGGGACCGATGAAGCCGCGACCGATCACTGCAGCGTATGCGCCCGTTCTCGAGATGCTGCAGTTGCCCGCCTTCTGCGGAAGGCTGATGCGCGGAGAGGTTACAAGCATCCAAAGTCCCGAACTTTGGGAGTTCGGCCCTCTCAACGTCTGGGAGTGTCCGTTTCCGCCAGCGCTGGTTCCCATCGGCTATCGCGAATCGGCGTTCAATAGTCTGTATGGGTCATGGCTGCACTGGTTCGGACCGCGACGTCAAACTTGGGTTAAGGCATTCGAGGATTACAGAACCGAACTTATCGAGATCGGCCGATCGTTCGAGCAGTTCGCGATCTACCATGCAATTCATTACGCGGAATGCGAGGGAGACGATGACGCGCTTCTCGTGTTCCTCCGTGAGTGTGAATTCGACGAGGCGTTGCTGGCAGAGACTGCGAAGTGGTTCGACGTTTGCGGAGACGGCTTCGAGCGATATGCCGAACACCCGGCGTTCAAGAACGATCCTGCGCTCGAATGCGTGAGTGAGGACGTAACGAAGTACCGCGGAGACTTCCCGCATCCCGGCATGTCCGCCGCGCAGCTCTGGAACTGCAGCGGGATCGAGGTCAGCGACGAATTGCGGGCGAGCTTTCCCGACCAGAAGGGCTTGCCTCCGTGGCTTCAAGACTATCCGCGAGAGGACATCGACCGGCTGTTCGACGACTATCTCGGGCAGGGAAAGCTCTGGGAGTCCTGGCTCTGTCTGAACTGCGGCGGCTGGGAAGGGAACGCGGCGGTTCGCGCGATTCGCCAACTGGCGGAAAGAGCGGGCGATCCGAAGTTCGACGTGCTCGCCAGCGCGTGGGCCGAAGTCCACCAAGACAACGACGGGCTGCGCTGATCCCGGGCAGACAGGAATGTCTGCCCCACGCTACCTCAACAAACTCCGCGCCAGCACCTCGCGCGCCGCCGCGAAGTACGGTTGCCAGGTAATTTCCGGCCGTTCGTCGCGCAGGCAGTCGCGGAGTTTCGCGAGTGTGTTCCGCGCCATGTGCGGGCAGCGGTTGCAGGCGCAGGTCTCGCCGGTCGAGGTCATGATCCCCGGCACCGGAATGTAGGTGTGCTGCGGGGCCGCCTTTTCCAGCGGGTGGATCATGTTCGCCTCGGTCGCCACGAGGAACGTCCGCGGCTCGGCGATCGACGCGACGTAAGTCCGCATCTTCTCGGTGCCGCCGATGAAGTCGGCGTGCTCGAGCACCGCCCGCGGGCACTCCGGGTGGGCGATGACTTCGCTGCCGGGATTGTTCCGCTTCGCCCGCAGCAGATCCTGCACGCTGAAGATTTCGTGGACCATGCACGAGCCTTGCCACAGGATCATCTCCCGCCCCGTCACCTCCTGGAGATACCGGCCCAGATGATAGTCGGGAACGAACAGGATCTCCTTGCCGGCGGGAACGCGGTCGATGATCTCCCGAGCGTTGCCGCTCGTCACGATCCAGTCGCACAGGCTCTTCACCGCGGCGGTGGTGTTGATGTAGGCGACGGTTTCGAAGTCCCGCCCCTCGGCCCGCAGTTGATCCTGGAAGGCGGCGAGTTTGTCGGCGGGGCAGCTTTCCGCCAGCGAGCAGCCGGCGAGCATGTCCGGCAGCAGAACCTTCTTCTCCGGGTTGAGAATCTTCGCCGACTCGGCCATGAAGTGTACGCCGCAGAAGACGATGATCGGCTTCTCGACCCCCGCCGCGTCGCGGGCCAGCTTCAGGCTGTCGCCGGTGAAGTCGGCGATGTCCTGGATCTCGCCGTCGACGTAATAGTGCGCGAGGATGACCGCATCCTTCTCGGCCTTGAGACGATCGATCTCGTCCATCAGGTCGAGGGGATCTTCCCACGTCTCGCGATCGGCGGCGGTGAGCACCGGCAAGCTCATGGATGGCCCTGTGGCAATGCGGAATTCGGGAACTGCCGAATCAGTAACACTCGACCCGCTTGGCGGAGGTCGAAATCGACGCGTAGGGCGAACTTCAGTTCGCCGGGCAAAGTCCGCACCGCAAACTCCGCGAAGTCCCCCCGACCTCGGAGTGTGGTCCGCGATGTCGGGCACGACGAACTGAAGTTCGTCCCACCCGCCCGATCGTCGACCTCCGCGTTCGGATCGACCGATACGCCATTCGGCCTAAAGCGCTAACCGAATTATAGGCGGGACGACGCGCGGCAGAAAGCCGATGGCACACGATCCGCGAGCGCGGTCAGCGGCGGCGAACCGTCACGGGAAGAACCAGCTTCGCCCGTCCCGGAGCGATCCGCCGCACTCCGTGGTGATGCTCCGGCGAATGGCCCAGAAACACCCAGTCACTCGGTTCGAAGCCCTCCGCGATCGCCCGGAAACGCCAGCCGGGAAGTGAGACCTGATAGGTGTCGCCGCTCCGGTAGCGGGTGAACTCGCCGTAAGCACCTGTCCAAGAACGAATCCGTGTGTTTCGGGCCGGGGCGGATGGCGTGATTGAGTTTGGGGCGGACTTCATGTCGAGTCGATCGGATCGTCCGGAATTCGAACGGGGAAACCTTCACGCCATTGATGCAGGTCTTCTCGAATCGCAACGCTTGACCCTTGACCCGATTGGCGGAAGTCGAGTTCGACGCGTCGGCTTCGTAAGGCGAACTTCAGTTCGCCGAGCGAAGCCCGCGCCCCGTGCGCATCGCAAAGCTCCGCGGATTCTCGTCGATGTCGATCGATGGTGTTCTCGACGTCTGGAGTTCGGCGTGCGATGGCGGGCACGACGAACTGAAGTTCGTCCTACCCGCCCGATCGTCGACCGACAAGCCGAATCGGCCACCACGCCATTCGGGTAAAGTGGCAAAGAAGAAGAGTCCCGCGCAGGACGAGGCGTCGGCAGGATCATCAGCGAAGATCAGCGAAGATCAGTGTTCCTGAACCTCGGCGATCCACGTGGCGTCGGCACGGATCGTCATCGCATCCGTGCCCATCGGTGTCATCCGTGGTCGGGAATTCG
>JBBDNT010000193.1:0-19689 GCA_040877445.1 Planctomycetaceae bacterium | reverse complement strand
GGGGGCTGCGCTTCGCTTCGACCCCAGCCACCCCTCTACTATTCGCGCCGCGGTATATCAAATTCCCGCCGCTGCCGTAGTCGGCGCGGTCCCAGAAGCCCTCACTCCCCGATTTCGGCGGCGAGCGAGCGATACAGTTCCGCGTGCGTTTCGGCCATTCGGTCCGCGCAGAACTCGGCCAGCGCCCGCGCTCGGGCCGCTTCTCCCATCGCGCGGCGGCGTTCCGGATCGGCGAGCAAGCGATCGGAGAACTGGGCCAGGCCCACCGCGTCCCCCACGCCGACGACGAACCCCGTCTCGCCGTCGATGACCAACTCGCGATGCGCCGGCGTGTCCGACACGATCGCCGGAATTCCGACCGCCATCGATTCCAGCAGCGCGGACGACGGCGACTCCTCGTCTCCCATCGACCAGTACAGGTCGAACAGACGCATCGCGCCTCGGCCGTCCCCTTCGCCCGGCAGCCGCACGAACTCTTCGCGCCGGATTTCCCGGGCGAACGACTGGAGCTTCTCTCGTTCCGAGCCGTCCCCCATCGCGAGCAGGCAGACGCGGCTGGTGATCTGGCTCAAGAGATTGATCCCCCACACGAGATCCCGGCCGCGCCGTTCGCGCGTCAGTTCGCCCACGTAACCGGCCACGCGCGCGTCGGCGGGGATGTCGAACGCCGACAGTTCGGCGGCGCGGTCGAACGGTCGTTCGGGCGGCGGCTCGACGCCCCAGGGAATCAGCCACACGCGATCGAAGCCGGCCTTCGAGCAGGCTTCGGCCAAGGCCGGCGAGCCGACGATCATCCAGGCGGTCCGTTCGATCAGTCGCTGCTCGAACCAGCGTTCGAGCCGCGTGAGCGATCGGCAGTGCGTCTCGGTCGCGACGAGCCGGCGGTTCCGACTCTTCCCGAGCGCCAGCCGCGCGAAGTTGTGCGCCGTCCCCTCCCACGCATGGACGACGTGCGGCTGAAACTCGGCGAACATCCGGCGAAGCCGCCACAGGGCGGCCGGATCGAACCGCATCCGCCTGCCCACCGAACGAGGGGCGGCCGAAAAAGGGGACGCGGCTTCTTGTTCACACCCGCTCTCCAGCGTGACGACCTGGACTTCGAACTCATCCCGCGGCAGTCGCGCCGCGAGCAACGCAAGCTGTCGCGCCGTGCCGGAATGATGCAGCGAACGGATGACGTGGACGACGCGGATCACGAACAGACTCCTTGGTCAAACGAGGCCGCTGCCGAATTCATCGAGATCGGCGTCGATCTTATCGAGCGTCGCCTGTTCCGTCGCCGCCGTCTCCCCCGCAACCACGTCGGGCCGCGCTTGCGCCGCTTCGATCGTCTTGTCGGTGCTCTCGGGATCGATCGCCCGGCAGCTCTCGACGAGGCGCTCGGCGATCTCGCGGAGTTCCAACCTCCATTCGGTGGGGCAGACATCCTTGTCTGCCGCGTCCGTTCGAGCGAGTTCATTTCTGCCAGGCGGGAAAGCCTGCCCCACGTTTTCGGATGCGGCAGGCTGGAAAGCCTGCCCCACCTGCTCGAACTCGCCGCACAGCAGGATCAGCCGCAACAGGTGCCGGAAGACGATTCCCTCCTGCTTCGCGAGCTGCCGGCCCGAGATGTACTTGTGGAAGTCGCCGTTGAATTCGAGCAGATCGCCCGCGATCCAGACCGCCCGCGTTTCGAGGCTGTGTACGTTGGGAAAGTCGGAATCGAACAGCATTTGCGCCTTGTCCCCCAACGGCGGCGGGTACTTCCGCACCTCGGCCGGTTGCAGCCGCTCTTCCTCCCACTTGGGATACAGTTCGTCGTGCGTCGCCAGTCCGCGGCGAATCAGCTCCTGGTCGATCACCGTCGTCGCGAGCGGACCCGGGGGCATGAAGTCCGGCGGAGGCACACGCACGTGCCGGGCGACCGAGCCGGGAACTTCGAGCACGCTTTCCAGAAGTTGAATCCGCTCGGCCGTGTCGGCGATCTCGAACCGCTTCAGCAGGAAATCGCCGTACAACGGGTTGACGCTACGGAACTCGAGCAGGCGATCCAGCTCCGGCGTGGGATGCGCGAGTCGCGGTTCGTATTCGGCGGGAGCCGGCGAATCGTCGGCGGCATCGCGCGCGCCCGCTCCCTGTCGGTCGCGGCTCTTCGATTCTTCTCGCGCGGCGGACAACAGCGCGCCTAGCGTCCCGTCGGCCGGCGAGCGGCCGGCGTCAGCCGGCCGGTGGCGCGAATCACCGGGAGAATCGTGGGGCGGTCCATCGTGGGAACCACCGGGGGGCTGACGCCCCCCGCTCGCCTCGTCGAGCGGCGGAGGCTCCGGGTCGAGCGTCACGTACCCCCCCGCCCACAGCGTCCGCAACATCGAAATCAATCGCTTGTGCTCGCGGATGCGCCCCGCCGAGTCGAGCAGCCGCTTGTCGACGAACTCCCGCAGGCGGTCCACCTCGGGCGAAATCTTCAGCAGGTAGGCGAGCAACCGCCAAGGCAACTGACCGCGGCTGGCGAGCTTCCCCGGCGGGGCGAGGCGGAGTTTCTCGAACTGCTCTTCGCTCCAATATTGCTCGTTCTTCCGCCGCGTGGGCATCTTCTTGAGGATCCGCTTGCGGGCCTTGATGAGGTTCGGATCCTTCGTGTCCTCGGGGATCGTGTCGTGCTTCCGCTTCCAACGCTCGATCTTCACGTCGTCCTCGTGACCGAGCGCGAACACGAACCCCTCGCGGTCGAACTGCGGACGCCCCGCGCGGCCGAACATCTGATGGGCCGAACTCGGCTCGACCAGCCGCTTCTTTCCCGGAGGCCCCTTGAGCAGCGTCGTCAGCACGACCGACCGCGCCGGCAGATTGATCCCCGCCGCGAGCGTCTCGGTGCAGACCGCCACCGACAGCAGTTTCCGCTGGAACAACTCCTCGACGATCCGGCGATAGCGGGGCAGCATCCCCGCATGATGCACCCCCACGCCGCGCGTGAGAATCTGCTTCAGTTTCGGCCCCGCCCCGTGGGTGAAGTCGTGCTTTTCGATTTCCGCCAGCACCTTCTTCCGCTGCTCGTCGCCGACGAGCGCCTTTCCCTTCAGCGTCTCGGCGACCGACCAGCACTCCTCGCGATTGAAGCAGAACACGAGCGCCGGCGTGCGCTTCGCTTCGTCGTCCCCCTCGGCCATCGCTTCGAGCTGTTCGTCCAGCAGCTTCTCGCCCACCCACTCGAACCGCAACGGCACCCGCCGCTCGTCGCTCTGCACGAGCTGCACCTTCCGCTGATGCTCGCTGCGCAGCCAGCCCATGAACTCCGACGAGTTGCCGACCGTGGCGGAGAGGAGCAGCAGCCGCACGTGCTTCGGCAGCAATCCCAGCGACAGTTCCCAGACGACGCCGCGCTCCGGGTCGTTGAAGCTGTGGAACTCGTCCATCACGACGCTGGCGACGTTCGAGAAGTCGAACGCCTCGGGGTGCAGCAGCCGGTTGAGGAGAATTTCCGCGACGACGACGAGAATCCGCGCGTCCGGGTTGACGCGACGGTTGCCGGTGACGAGGCCGACGTCGTCGGCATCGAATCCCCAGCGGACGGCCGCCCGCTGCATTTCGCGGAACTTCTGCTCGGTGAGCGCGATCAGCGGCGTTGTGTAATACGCGATCTGCTGCGAGTGCAGCGCCTCGAACAGGGCGGCCTCGGCGATGAGCGTTTTCCCCATCCCGGTCGGCGCGCAGACCAGCACCCCCTCGGGCGAGCTGAACCACGCCAGCAGCGCCTCTTCCTGAACCGGGTACGGCTCGTAAGGAAGCTGATCGAGATACCGCGATGCGAGATCGTCGCGGCTCGGCAAGCCGTCGGACATGGGGGCGGACGTCGAATGCGAAATGCGAATACGAAGCGCGGCCGACATCATAGCGCAAATCGCCGATCGGAGCGACCCGGACGCTCGCAACGTCCATTCGCGACGGACTCCCCTCGCAATCACGGGAACTCGCGCAGTCGATTCCCGCTCAATAAGTCCCGCCGAAGAAAATCGCGTTCAGGAACAGCCCGTTCGTGCCGTACCAGAACGCGCGGAAGTTGGGGTTGTCCATGAACAGCGCGACCCGGCCGTCGCCGACGCGCGTCGCCACGATCGCCGCGCTGCCGGGAATCTGCTTCAGCCGCTCCTTCGAGATGTAGCCGCTCAGCAGCGGTTCGTCGGCGTAGACGGCGACGTTCGTCCCCAGCCGGCTCGCCGGTTCGTGGAACGAGGTGTGGTTGCGGAACACCGGAACCTTTCCGCCGTAGCCGAAGGCGAGGGGGTGCGTGTCGTCCAGCGTGGCCTCGAAGATCGCGCCGCCGATCTGGTGGACGCCCCGCGCGTCGGGGAGGCCCGCGTGCGGCGTCCCCTTCAGCAACTCGTCGATCTCGAACGGAATCGGCTTCAGTTCCACCAGATCGTTCTCGATCGCCCAGCCGGTGGCGGTGCCGATCGCGATCAGGTTCCCGCCCCCGCGGACCCACTCGCGAATCTTCGCGGCCGGCAAGCGGGAGTAGGTTCCGCCGGAAAGGACGAGCGTGTCGTAGCGGTCGAGATCGGTCGAGGCGACGCGGTCGGTGTCGATCAGCGTGACCGGAATGCCGAATCGCTCGCTGAGCAAATGCCACGCCTCGCCGATGTCGTAGGCGCCGCTCGTCGGCCCGGTGATGAGGGCGATTTCGGGCTTCTCGAGCACGCGGATATGCATCGTGCTGCCGAGATCGGACCCGCCCGGGATCGCCCCGCCGTGCAGCGCGAACACTTCGACATGGTCCTCCTTCACGATCCGCTCGATCGTCGCGTGCAGCACGTCGGGCGATGCCCCTCCCGGGGGCCGCTGTTCGAGCGTGACCAGAATCGTCCCCCGCCCGAAGTCGTGCGATTCGCCGGCGACGTCGACCGAGAACGGCCGCGTGATGACCCGCGTGCGCACTCCCGCCTCTTGCAGCTTGTGCAGCGCGCGCGGGGCGAAGTAGCGATTCCAGCGCATCAGGTAGGCGTACCGCGCGCGTCCGCCGACGAGCCGCCCGCCGTCCAGCTCGATCGACTCGATCCGGTCCCCCAGCAATTCGGCCGGATCATCATCGTATTCCGCCGAGTGCAGCCCGAACGCGAGAGGCATCGTCCAGGTGGAAATGTCGTAGAAGAGGTCGTCGTCGAACTCCGTCTGCCGCTCCATCATCGCGGTCAGCAGGCGGATCTGCGGCTGATCGACCGGCACGATCACCGCGGACTCGGGGCGGAACGTTCCCGCCCCCGCGACCCGCGCCTCCCCTTTCAGGCGATGGACGTGGATGCGATGATCGAGCATCAACCGCAACAGCTCCTGCGCGCGGGTGCGGTCCGGCTCGAGCGACAGCAGGTACGCCTTCACCCGGCTGCCGCGGGCCAGCGTGGGGGCCTCCAGAAAGAACGTCCGCTGATGGCGGAGCAGCTTCTCGCGCATCTCCACCGCGGCCTTCATCGTCGACAGCGACGTGGAAATCTGGTTCCGCACCGTGAACTCGTAGGTCAGCAGGCCGTGCTCGGTCTCGCGGCGCAAGGCCCGCGAGGCCCCTTGCTCGAACAGGATGCCGATCGCGCCGGTCACGTCGGGGTACGTCGATCCCTTTCCCGGATAGAAATCGTCGAACCGCTCCCGCGTGACGTACAACGCCCCCAGACGGTCGAGCGCCGCCGCATGATGCTTCGCCATCTCGGCCGTCAGTTGCTGATTCGCGCCCGGCGTGTTGCGGTTGACGCGATTCGGCACGCCCGGCTGAAAGAAGTAGTGCGATTCGGATCCCATCTCGTGGAAGTCGGTGACGACTTGCGGTCGCCAGTGGTTGAGAACCTTCATCCGCCCGCGCGACTCGGGATGCCGCAGCGGCAGCCAGTCGCGGTTCAGGTCGAACCAGTAGTGGTTCGTCCGCCCGCCGGGCCAGGCCTGCGTGTGCTCGCGGTTCGCGGGATCGGTGACCGGAGCGGCGCCGCGGTTCTGATTGGCCCAGGTGGTGAAGCGATGCCGACCGTCGGGGTTCAAGCCCGGATCGATCAACAGCACGACCTTGTCGAGCATTTCGGAAACCGCGGCCCCGTCGCCGGCCGCCAGGTGATACAGCAGCAGCACCGCCGCTTCGGAACCGCTCGCCTCGTCCCCGTGGACGCTGTATCCCTGAAAAACGATGATCGGCTGGCGGGCCAGGTCTTCATCCGTGACGTCCCGCGGCGCGTCGGACAGGCGGCGATTCTCCGCCACGATCTCATCGATCCTCGCATGGTTCGCCGGCGACGTGACGACGGCGTAAATCAACGGCCGTTTCTCGTGGCTGCGGGCATACTCGTGGAGCGTCACCCGGTCGCTCTTGGCGGCGACGGCGCGAAAGTACTCCACGAGATGATGCGGCTCGCTATGCCACGTCCCGATGCGATGCCCGATCACGTCCTCCGGCTTGGGGACCGCCTCGGAATAACTGGCGGCCTCGGCCATCGGCACCGGCAGATCGAACGGCAAATCCGCGGCATTCGCGCGGAACGCACCGCCGGCCCCGATCGCCCCGCAGAAGAACAACGCCCCCATCAACGCCGCCACGCGCCGTCGCATTCGCGTCTCCCCATGCTCGCCTTGTCGGAAAGCGGCCGAATCCCGCCGCAAACTGCGTGAATCCCCTATCCTGTGGTGGAATTCGGGCAAAGTCAATACGCCTGCGATGGTTGCGCTCTTCCGGACGCCCGGGTTACGTTGTCCCCCCGGTCAGCCGGTCATACGCTTCCAAGACGAGATTTCCTCGCTGAAACAGCCCCTGCTGGGCGTCGTCCCGCTTCCACGTTCCTTCGAACGTGCCGAGGACGTATTCGACGTCCTCGCGGCCGATGCCGTACAGCAGGAAATACGCGGCGTCCAATTCGGCCGTCATTCTCGCCCGTTCGTCGGGATCCCAGCGGTGGACTCCCGGCTTGAAACCGGCGGCTTCCGCCAGCGGACGCATGTCGTCCGCCGTGCAGGACAACTTGAGGACGCGATCCGAGACCCAGCGTTCGAGCGTCTGCCGGCCGGTCCAGGCCCGCTTTCTGGCGTAGTCGTCTGGATGGAGGATCGGAAGTTGTTTCACGATGAAGAAGTTCAAGTGGAGGCTTCCCACCTTCTGCCGGGCGACGAAATCCAGCACCAGGGCGTTGAGATTCGCCAGCAGGCAGCATTGAAGCCGAATGCCGATTCGCTCGTCGGCGAGCATCAAGGGCGCCGAGTTGACCACGCCCGCGATCGGAATCATCGCGGCGATCATCGTCCGCTGATTGGTCGCGCTCGTGATGTCCTTGTAAGCGAGAAACGCCGGATGTTCCGCCGAAGGAATCCTTGCTTGGATCTCCTCCTCGGCCACCCACCATCGCGGCGTCGCGGTGAATTCCGGGTTCTGGTGATCGACGAGGGTCGTCGGCTCCGGCTGGCCCTGCCGCATCCAGTTCCCCTTGGCGACGATTACGCTCGCCGCGCGGTGATCGTAGGCCTGGACCATCTTCGCTTCGTACAGCGGGAGGAATCGCCGCTTCCCTTTGACCCACGCATTCTCCTTCAGACGGAAGCCCCGCTTCTTGAGGTCGGCCGGCTCCTGGAACAGTTCGGCGTCGTTCGTCTGGTCGAGCATCCGCACGAATCGCACTCCCCACGGATCGCCGCCCTGTTCGCGATTCTCGTCCACGAGGATCGGGATTCGCTGATACACCTTCCTGGTCAAGTCGGCGTCGCGCCGCGAGCGGAAGATGGGACAGGTCCGCGTGTTCGGGTTGAGCAGCCGGAAGTCTTTCTTCGACAGCGCGATGTGCCGCCGACGCTCGTCCAGATCCTCCATTTCGTGGGCGAAGAAGACGAAGTCGGGCTGCTTCGCGCGTCGCTTCGCACCGGTCAACACAAGAATCGAGAATTTGAATGCCCCGTGAACGTCCGGAAAAATCTTCCGCCGGTTCTCGAAGTCGTACAGCGATTCGAGCGATTCGGTTTCCAGCACGTCGGCGAAGAACTCGCTGGTCGTCTTGTCGGTCGCGATTCCCGAGGGAACCAACAGGCCGATGCGCCCCGTCGGGGCGACGATCTTCCGCGCCAGTTCGGCGAACAGGGAATAGGTGTTGACGTCCCCCTTCGCGGTGAGCGGGAATTCGCCGGAAATCCGCACGTGCCGCTGCACGCGCTCCGCCTTCTCCTTGGCGCGCTCGTAGCGGTCGAACAGTTCGGGGTTGGCCGCGCCCAGCGCCGCGATCCGCTTGCGGCGCGTCGCGGCGCTGACCGAGCCGGCGATGTCCGGGGCGGCGAGGGCGAAGAACTCGCGCTCCTGAAGTTTCAACCGCTCCCACGGGGGATTGCCGATCACGCAATCGAACCCGCCCACTTCCGCTTCGAGGAACACCTGCGGGAACACGTCCTTCCATTCCATCGCCCGCTCGTCGACTTCGGGATCCGTGACGAGGCTGTTGCGGCAGACGATGTTCCGCGACAGATCGGCCAGCGTTTTTCCCTGCCGGGCCGAGCGGATCCACAACGCCAACTGCGTGATTTCGACCGCCTGCGGGGAAAGGTCGACGCCGAACAGGTTCTTCGACAGGATCAGGTCGGAGACCGCGTCGGCCAGTTCGTCCGGATCGTGGCCGGGTTGTTCGCCGAGGTTGCGGCAGACGCGCAGATAGCGGTCTTCGAGGGCTTCGTAAGCCTCGATCAGGAACGCTCCGCTGCCGCACGCGGGATCGCAGACGGTGACGGATTGGAGCGCGTCCCAGCAGCCGCGCCAATACCGGGTGGCGCGGGCGGAGACTTCGCCGGTCTCGGCGGGGTCGTCGGTGAATCCGCAGTCGTCGCGGAGTTGGGCGAATCGCTCTTCGACGGTTCGCGCGACCGTGCGATCGACGATGAACGCCGTGAACTCGGGGGGCGTGTAATACACGCCGAACCGCTTCCGCTCGGCCGATTTCGGCATCACGGGACCGGCGGCGCGGGGCGCGGCGGCGGTCCCCGTGCCGAACAGTCCGCCGGTGCGAATTCGTTCCAGTTCGGTGATCGAGCGTTCGAAGAGTTGCCCGAGGACGTCGACGTTGATTTCGTCGCGGAAGTCGTAGCCGCCGATGTTTCGGAAGAAGTCGGTCCAGTCGTCGTCGAGCTGCAGGTCGTCGACTTGGGGGTCGTGCCGGAACAGCCCGCCGTTGTATCCGGAGCCGAACCCCAGCGAACGGTGCCCCTTGTCGATGGCGTGAAACAGGTCGAGGAAGTTCCGCCAGCGGGGATTGGTGACCTTGTGGAACGGCGAGATGTTCTGGTAGGTGCGTTCGATCGACTTCGACGGCAACAGGCCGCGGTCCTCGCAGAAGGCGACGAAGATGATGCGGTCGAGGATCTTCTGGGCGATGTCGATCGAGAGGTCGAGCGGCTTGCGCTGCCCGTGGACGAGATGGTCGATGAGCCGCAGCCGGTTTTCGCTGTAGTTGAGGTAGAGTTTCTCGCCGACCTCGCGCTGCCGATTCGCGGATTCTTCGAGGAGCACGAGCGCGACGGGCGGCCCGCCGTTCGGCGCGCGGACCAGTCCGTGTACGCCGAGCAGGCAGTAGAAGTCGAGAAAGGCGTCGGTCGTGGCGAGTTCCTGAAGCGAGAATTCTTCGTACGCGAGGCTCCCCCGACCCCGATGATACAGCCGCGTGACGACGTAATTGCTGACGATTCCCCACGGGCAGTGCGGGAGCGCGTTGAGATAGTCCCAACATTGCTGGACCGGGGTGCGGCCGTTGAACTTGTCGCGATCGAGATCGGTCCCCGCTCCCTTGAGTTCGATGACCGCGCACACCTCGCGCAGGTCGTCGCGGTGAAACCGGCCGATCGCGCCATCGGCGGTGCCGACCCCCGCGACGTGGTAATTCCGCTCCAGTTCCCAGCGGTCGGTGCTTTCGGTGTTTCGACGGTGCATGAGCGCGTCGCCGAAGACTTCGAAGAGAAAGTTGGCGTCGAGCGCCGTCTCCTTCTTCTTGAGGGCCCCGTCCTGGGCCATGGCGGCCCATCGCTGGATGATTTCCCGGGCGCGGTCCTGATGCGCTCCCCGATAGTTGGCCTTCGCCGATTCCTCTCGAAGATACTTCGGGACGATCAAAGCGCGCCGCTTGCGGCGTTCCAGCTTCCGCAACAGGTCGCGGGCGCCGGAGAGTAGTTGATTTTCCGCCATGCCGAACCATCCGCCAAGTCGTCGATGTCGGCCGCCGGCCGATTGTCGGGTGTGATTGTATCGGCACGTCCGGGTGGGACAAACCCGGCCGCCGTTCCTCCGTCGAGCGCGGGCGGCGCTTGTGCGATCGGGTTCGCGGAGCGATCATCGCGGTTTATGATCGCCGCCGATATTCCGGAGGCGGAAACGACTCTCCGTGGAACGAACGCCCGATGAACGAACCGCCGTTGACCCTGGCCGATCTGCAACGGTTCATCGCACGGATGTATTCCCGCAAGGACGCCGAGCGGGGCGTCGAGGGGACGTTCATGTGGTTGATGGAGGAGGTCGGGGAGTTGGCCGCCGCGCTCCGCGAGGGGAACGCCGCCGAGGTCGAGGCCGAGTTCGCCGACGTGCTCGCCTGGCTCGCCACGATCGCCAACGTCGCCGGCGTCGACCTCGAGCGGGCGGTGCGCGCGAAATACGGCGGCGGCTGCCCCGGCTGCGGCCGGATGGAATGCGCCTGCGGCATCGAGACGAAACCGTGAGGGGCCGTCACGCCGAATCGTCGCCGCGCTCTTCGACGGCGCTCGCGACCCGCGCTCCGCGGCGCGTCGTCGCGTCGTCCCGTTCTCCTTCGGCGTAGCGCTCCGCCGGGATGTACGGTCCGCGCAGGGCGTGATCGCGCGTGGTCTGCTCGAACCGCAGGAGTTGCTCGCCCAGCCGTTCGATCCGCGTCTTCACGTCGTGGTTCGTCTGATCCATGCCGCCGGAGACGAGCGTGACGACGCCGAGGAACAGCAGCATCTGCCCGGCGGTGGCGATCAGCCAGCCGGTGGGGGCGTAGCCGTCCGGCCCGCCGAAGTAACCCCACAGGACGAGAATCGTGCCGACCGCGAGCGTTCCCACGCCGAGATACGCGAGATACTGTCCCGCCTGCGTGGCGACGTTCGTCTTGACGGGCGGCTCGGGTTGGGCGAAGGAACGCGCGTCGAAATGCGGCGCGGGGGCGGAAGCGTGGGCCGCGTGAACCCGCGGGCCGCGCGCGGCGTTTTCGTCGAACCGGGCCCGCGGCTCGTCGCCCGCCCGCCGTTCATCCGCGATGCGCGCCTCGTCGATCGCGCGGGCGGACCGCGGCGTCGCGGCCGTCTCGTCATCGTCCGTTGCGATTTCGGCCGCCTTTTCCCGTGGCGGCTTCCCGAAGGGCGGATCGTGCCTGGCGTCCATTCGGAAGTGCGGCTTCGACGGACGCCGCGAGGGAACGGACTTTCGCTCGCGGGGCGCCGCCTCGTCCGCGGTCGTTTCATCCGAGCGTTTCGGCCGCGACTTCGGCACCGGACCGTAGGGATCGAGCAGCGAGTTGCTCGACCAGCGTTCCAACAGTTCGAGCGCGTGCCGGGTCTTCTCGCTGGAAGATGCCGGCGCGACCGCCGAAAGCTCGCTGCCGCACGAAGCGCACCGCACGCGCTGGTTGTCGGCGGAGACTTCCGCGGCAACGTCGGCCTGGCAATTGGGACACCACATTCGCCCGCCCCCGAGAGACGCCGGCAGGACGGGTTCCGATCGACGCGCGACGGCGCGGTCCCGGAATCCGCATCGAGAGGGCGGGAGATTACGCTTTTCCGGCCGAACGACGCAAGAGCGATTCTCAGAACAGCGGATACAGAAACGGCGCCAGCGACGAACCGCCGACGATCATCAGTCCCCCCAGCAACAGCAGGGTGACGACGATCGGCGCCAGCCACCACTTCTTGTTGTGAATCAGGAAATCGACGAACTCCGCCAGCAGCCCCGGCGGCTTTTCCTCCGCCCGGCGGGCGAAATCGTCTTCGTCTTGTTGAGTCACGGCAAGTCTCCCGGCGAGGCGATCGCAACGTGTCGTGGATCGTCAAGTGGGGCAGACATTCGTGTCTGCCCGTTGCTGCGGCAGACGGGAATGTCTGCCCCGCTATGGATTGGACGAGACTCCCCCCGCTCACGCGGGAGGCTCGCCTCAGAACTGGCGAAAGTAACGGTCCGGATCGGCGGAACGATCGCAGCGAATCCAGTGACTCGATGCGTCGCGGTCGAAGGTCCGCCGCAGCGGATCGTGTCCCAGCAGTTTCATTGTCAGGCCGATCGGCGTGAGAATCAAGTAGAAAATGCACGCCAGCACGAGATGCGCGACGGCCCAGCCGATCGGCCAGACGGCGGTCATCCACCCGATCCACACGTATCGCATGAAAGCCGGTCGAAAATAGCCGACGATCCCCGCGACCGCCGAAGCCGCCAGCACGACGAGAGGCGCCACGACGAGTCCGAACCGATGATGCAGCCACGCGGCGACGATCGCGAAGAACACGACCTGCAACACGGCGAACTGCCGCAATTGCCGTCGCGGAGGGTTGCGGTCGATGGAGAGCATGGGATTGAGGGTTGAGGGTTGAGGGTTGATTCCCGCGAAACCGCAAGCGTGCGGCCGACCGTGTCAAGACTGCCTACTGCCTACTGCCTACTGCCCACTGGCCTCCCCTCAATCCAGCTCGAACGTCGCCAGGTATTCGTCGAGTCGGTGTTCCTCCGCGTGCGGCTGGTCTTTCTTCAGCAGCACGAATCGCTCCAGCACCAAGGCGTCCATGTTCGTGGCCATGAAGCAGCGGTGGGCTTCTTCCGGCGTGCGGACGATCGGCTCGCCGCGGACGTTGAAACTGGTGTTGATGAGCACCGGCGTGCCGGTGCGCTCCGCGAATTTCTCCAGCAATCGATGATATCGCCCGTGCCGATGCGGATCGACCGTTTGCAGCCGAGCCGAGTGATCGACGTGCGTGATCGCGGGCACTTCCGACCGCGGGACTTCGAGCCGCTCGAAGCCGCGGCGGGCTTCGCCATCCTGGGGCACACGCTTCTCCGCCCGCACATCGGCGACGAGCAGCATGTAGGGGCTTTCGACGTCGTCGCGGAGGTCGAACCATTCCGCCGCGCGGTCCCGCAACACCGACGGGGCGAACGGCCGGAACGACTCGCGGAACTTGATCTTGAGGTTCATCACCGATTGCATCTTTCGGCTCCGCGCGTCGCCAAGGATGCTTCGCCCGCCGAGCGCGCGCGGGCCGAACTCCATCCGCCCGCACAGCCAGCCGACGACTTTTTCGTCGGCGATCAGCTCGGCGACGCGCTCGCAGAGCGAGTCGTCATCGGCGAACTGCGAGTACTTCGCGCCGATCGAATTCAGGAACGCGCGAATTTCGTCGTCATCGAAGCGCGGGCCGAGCAGCGAACCGTGCTGGCTGTCTTCCTTGCGTGCGACGCGCTCGTTCCCGAGCAGTTGATGGTGGATGAACAACGCCACGCCGAGCGCTCCCCCCGCGTCGCCGGCGGCGGGTTGAATCCAGAGATTCTCGAACGGCCCCTCGCGCAGGATGCGGCCGTTCGCCACGCAGTTGAGCGCGACGCCCCCGGCGAGGCACAGATGCTTCATCCCCGTTTCCGCGCGCACGTGCCGGGCCATGCGGAGCATGATCTCCTCCGTCACCTGCTGGATCGACGCGGCCAAATCCATGTGCCGTTCGTCGATGGGCGACTCCGGCTTGCGCGGCGGGCCGCCGAACAGGCGATGGAACTTCTCCGAGGTCATCGTCCAGCCGTGGCAGTACTCGAAGTACGACTGGTCCATCCGGAAGGAGCCGTCGGCCTTGAGGTCGAGCAGCTTCTCGCGAATGAGGTCGGCATACTTCGGCTCGCCGTAGGGGGCGAGGCCCATCAGCTTGTACTCGCCCGAGTTCACGCGGAACCCGCAGTAGTACGTGAAGGCGGAGTACAGCAGTCCCGGGGAGTGCGGAAAGTGCAACTCGTGCGTGAGTTCGATGCGGTTCCCGCGACCCGTGCCGTAACTCGCCGTCGCCCATTCCCCCACGCCATCGACGGTGAGGATCGCCGCCTCGTCGAAGGGGGACGGAAAGAACGCGCTCGCGGCGTGCGACTCGTGATGCTCTGTGAAGACGAACCGCTTCTTGTAAGCGTCGTTCAAGCCGCGGCGGAGCGTGCGCGGCAAGTAGAGCTTTTCTCGCAGCCAGACCGGCATCGCCCGCGCGAACGACAGGAACCCCGCGGGCGCGAATGCGAGATACGTTTCCAGCAGTCGCTCGAACTTCAACAGCGGCTTGTCGTAGAAGCCGACGTAGTCGAGCTGCTCCGGCGAGATGCCGGCTTCCTTCAGACAAAACTCGATGGCCCGCGCGGGAAAGTCGGGATCGTGCTTCTTCCGCGAAAACCGTTCCTCCTGTGCCGCCGCGACGATCTCCCCGTCGACGACCAGCGCCGCGGCGGCGTCGTGATAGAAGGCGGAGATGCCGAGGATGGCGGGCATGGGGTTGAGAGTCGAGGGTGGAGGGGCACGGCGGCCGGATTGGTAGATCGCGCGTCAATTCGAGTGGCGGCCCATCCTCCATCCTCAATCTTCCATCCTCCATCATCAACCGGCACCGCCTTCTCTCAACTCTCAACTTTCAGAGCGTGTGAATCAATCGGCGATCACGATCGCGGACACAACCCACATCGCGGACGGGCTGAAGCCCGTCCTACAAAGATTCACACACTCTCGACTCTCGGTAGTGTCCAGGTGTGTCAATCTCAACTGCTGTGTCTTACGTTTCGCTTTGCGTTCGTGCTTCTTTATGCTGCGAAATCCGGCGGAAACGCGGGTCAGGATCAGTTCCCATCTGACTGAGGCACTACACGAGCAGTGTGTTGCTTGCGACCTAGAGCGTCACCAGCGACCCGACTCGACAAACGCGAAAATCGAGACGGATATGGCAATACCGGTGGCAATCACAATCACGCAGATGCCCAGTATCGTCGAGACTCGCCGTGGCAGCTTGCGGCCTTTCGTTAGTTCGATCCCGGCTGGGGTCAGCGCCTTGATGCCCATCAGTAAGAGCGCCAGCCACCACAGGAATATGTATAGATAGCTCAACATTCGCTGCTCGCGCCGTTTCTCGGACATGGGGCTTGACCAACACCCTGCTAGGACAGTCCCCAACCTCAACCCTCCCTCACTCCCACTCGATCGTGCTCGGGGGCTTCGACGAGACGTCGTACACCACGCGGTTCACGCCGCGGACTTCGTTGGTGATTCGCGTCGAGATGCGGCCCAGCACCTCGTGGGACAGCGGGAACCAGTCGGCGGTCATGAAGTCGTCGGTCTGCACGGCGCGGACGGCCGCCACGTCTTCATACGTGCGGTCGTCCCCCATCACGCCGACGCTTTGCACCGGAAGCAGCACCGCGAACGCCTGCTGAATCTCGCGGTACAGGTTCGCCTTCTTCAATTCCTCGATGACGATCGCGTCCGCCTCGCGCAAGGTCTCGAGCCGTTCTTCGGTGATCGCCCCCAGGCACCGCACCGCCAGGCCGGGACCGGGGAAGGGATGCCGCCAGACGAGATCCTCCGGCAATCCGAGTTCCAGCCCCATCCGCCGCACCTCGTCCTTGAACAGGTCGCGGAGCGGCTCGATCAACTCGAAGCCGAGTTCCTCCGGCAGGCCGCCGACGTTGTGATGCGTCTTGATGGTCGCGGCGGGTCCGTCGGCGCTCGCCCCCGATTCGATCACGTCGGGATACAGCGTCCCCTGCGCGAGGAAGTGGGCGTCGGGAATCGACTTCGCCTCGTGCCGAAAGACCTCGATGAACACGCGGCCGATGATCTTCCGCTTCTGCTGCGGATCGCTCACGCCGGCCAGTTCCGACAGGAACCGCTCGCGGGCATCGACCACGTGCAGATCGGTTTGGAAGTGCTCGCCGAACCGCCGGCGGACCTCTTCGGCTTCCCCCTTGCGCAACAGGCCGTTGTCGACGAAGATGCAGGACAACTGCGTGCCGATTGCGCGGGACAAGAGCGCCGCGACGACCGACGAATCGACTCCGCCGGAGAGGCCGCAGATGACCCGGCTGTTTCCCACGCGTCGGCGGGCGTTCTCGACTTCCTGCTCGATCAGCGACGAGATCCGCCACGTTCCCGCGCAGCCGCACACGCCGCGGACGAAGTTCGCCAACAGTCGACTGCCGTGCTGCGTGTGGGTGACTTCGGGATGGAATTGCAATCCGTAAAACGGCCGCTCGCGGTGCTTCACCGCCGCGACGGGACAGGTCTCGGTGACGGCCAGCGACACGAATTTCTCGCCGGCGTTCTCGACCTGGTCGCCGTGGCTCATCCACACGGTGAGCGCGTCGGGCAATCCCTCGAACAGCGGATCATCGCTTGCGGTTTCGCGCGATCCTGCGTGATCGCGCCGAGTCACCGTCGTCCGGCCGAACTCGCGCGATTTGCCGGGGTGAATCCGGCAGCCTTCCGCCTCGCAGATGAGTTGCATCCCGTAGCAGATGCCGAGGATTGGAATGCCGAGGTCGAAGATCGCCGGATCGGGGTGCGGGGCGTTCTTTCCGTAGACGCTCGCTGGGCCGCCGGAGAGGATCAGCCCCTTGGGATTCAGTTCGCGAATGCGTTCGGCGGAGAGATCGTGCCGGACGAGCTGGCAGAAGACGTTCTGCTCGCGAACGCGGCGGGCGATGAGCTGCGCGGTCTGCGACCCGAAATCGAGCACCAGCACCGATTCTTCGCCGGTGGAGTCGATCAGTCCGCTGTCCGCGTCGGTGGAAGGAATCTCGGCCCGCGGGGCCGCGTCGGCAGTCATGTCCGGAGACGATTTCGCAGGAAGGAAATCGTGGATTTTAGCGGGAGGGCAAGTGAAAAGACAGTGCCCCTTCGGTCGGGACTCCCTGAGATCGCCTGGTGTCCGACCGTGACGTCGGAAGCTCCGCCTCCAATCGATCTGCCGCATCCTGCGAGCGGTGTGGATCAGTTGCAGCGACTTCAGACTTCAGGATGGTTGACGTACGAATGCCATCCTCGCGCAGCGACGAATCACCACCCCATATGCCTCGAAGCAAACCACCCATCGTGGATCGCACAATCGGGTCGGGCGGCGCGAAATCGATCCAGTCCCTCGTCCGAAATTCCCGTGTCTGAGAGGATCAGGTGCTTCACGTTGCGCAACTCCACGAGATGTTCCACGGCGTCGTCGCCGACTGCGGGACAGCTCAGTATGGTCAGAATGGTGAGTCCCTGCTGCAGGGGGTCCTTTCGCAAGTGACGAATCCCCTGCGATGTGACGTTCGTGTCACGCAGAACCACCCCGCTTACGCGCGGAAGATCGCCGGTTCCCTCCAACGTCGCGTCCGTGATGAATTGGCCGTACAGCCCAAGTCCCCGAAGTTCGGGGGCGCGGCGCAATCGGCGAACCCCCGCGGCGGTCACATTCGTTTCAAACAGCGCCAGCCGCTCCAATCGCGGCAACTCCGACACCACGGCCATGCCGTCGTCGGTGATCCCGGAGCCTGACAGGATGACGCCCTGGAGATTCGGCAGTTCGGCCAGCAGCCCCAGGTCCGCATCGCCGAGGTTCGGGCCGAGGAGTACTCTGTCGACCGTCCCGGCCGCGTCCGGACTCAGGAGCCAGAGCAGATATCGCGGGCCGCTTGGAACTGGAGGTTTTTCCGAAGGGTCCAAAAAGTCGAAGACATCATCGCCGAAGGTTCCGTAGAAATCATAGTGCACTTTCCCATCGAGGGCCGTGATCCGCTGCACCACCGCGCGCTGCCGAGCGACGCGCCAGATGAACGCGCCCAGTCCCAGCGCGGCGACCAGCACCACGAACGCCGTCACTCCAACCACGATGATCCGCGGCCAATTGCGGCCGGGCGGCCCCACGGAATCCGAGCAGGCTGATGAAAGCGACATGCGATCCAGTATACCGCCGCCGCACGCGAGTTCCAATTCGAAACCTGCGACCACGAAAGGCGCGAACGACGCGAAGAGCCGCGCACGAAGTCAGCGGGGCCGCAGGGTGGCACGGACGCCGTCGAGGCGTCCGTGTCGCGCGCCCAAATCTCTTGGCCACGGATTTCACGGATCGCACTGATCGGCTCGCGGCTCCTCCCGATTTTCTCCGCGTTCATGGCGCACTCCGCCGTTCGGTCGCTCGCCGCGAATGGATCGAACCGCCGAGTTCACGGCCGGGCTCCCCCCGCTGACGCGGGAGGCTCGCTGTTCCTCTTTGCGCACCTTGGCGGTCTTTGCGGCTTTGCGTCGAAATTCGACTTTTGGTTGCGCGTCATCGCGTGCCGAAGAACAGCGCGATGCCCCCCGCGACGAGCAGCCCGGCCACGATCGCGAGGGTGATCTTCACCCAACTCCACGGGCGTTCGCCCTGGACTTCGCCCGTCGCCGCGTTCACGAAGACCTGGTACGGCTTATCGTGAAAGCGGTAAGCCAGCAGCCAGACCGGCAAGAGGACGTGCTTGAACGTCACCGCGTCGTGGCGGGTGTTGATCGCATGGACCCGCTGCACGTCGCCGCCGATCCGCGAGATGACGTCGACCCGCAGCGCCTCGTCGATCCGCCGCCGGGCTTCCACGAAGCCGCCGTCCAGTTCCACCTCGTAAGTGCGCGCCAGGTAGCCGGCGAGCATCTCGCGGTTGAAGGGGAGGCACTTGTCGAGCGGCCACGGTTCGAGTTCGCGGACGAGCTTGTCGTTGAGGCCGCGGCAGGCCGTCACCAGCACGTCGTCGAAGAACCTCTGGAACGCTCCCGAGGCGGGGTACCATCGCGTCCGCCGCTCCCGCCGCTGATCCTTGCCGGTGCCGACGGTCACGTAATAGTGTTCGCCGCGATCGCCGCGATAATGCGTGTGCGTGAATGAATCGAAGGTCCAATAAGGGAGATAGACGCCGTTGAATTTCCCCCGGGCGCCGCGCTTGCGGAATTCGGTCGGGGCGAACCAGCGCGTGCGGACCCACTCGGCGAGGTTCTTGCGGGCGACCTTTTCGGGAACGAGGAAGCCCATCACGCCGTCGACCGGAATGCGGCGCTCGGCGGTGTGCGCGTCCTGCAGCTGGATGGGCGAGCCGCAATATGGGCACTCGCTGGAGGTGAGCGATCCGGTGAACAGCACCGTCCCGCCGCAACCGTCGCAGCGGACTTCGCACTGCGCGTCGTCGCGATGGTCGTCGTACTCGCCCGTGCTCCGGCGTTCGGCGATGCGGGCGAGCATGGCATGAAAGTCCTGCTCGACGACGGCCGCGTCGTCCTCGAGGGCGATCTCCTTCTCGTAGCCGCAGTACGGGCACTTGAGATTCTGCTGCCCGATGTGGAACACGAGATCGGCCCCGCAGCCGTCGCAGGGGAAGACGTGCCCCTGGGCCTGATCGGTGGGTCGGCCGGCGGTTTCGGTGGAGCCGGCGGCGTCCGCCTCGAACAGCGTCGGCGGGGGCGGCGGAGATTCCGGCGTCGAGCGGGGCGTGGCGGTGGACATGTTCCGCATGTTCGCGGGAGCGGGGCGGCGAGTCAATGAAAATCCGCGGACCACGCGCCGACGCCGAGGGCGATCAAGCCCGGAGGGGTGGCTGGGGTCGTAGCGCAGCGAAGCCCCCAGCGAATCGCCGACCCGGCCCCCCATCGCTGGGGGCAATCCGCCGAGCAACTTCGTCGCACGTGGAAGGCGTCACGCGGCGGATCGACCCCA
>JBBDNT010000192.1:0-19714 GCA_040877445.1 Planctomycetaceae bacterium | reverse complement strand
AATCCAGCAATCGCCAAGGCGGTTACCCATGTGGTCCCCGTCCGCGCATCCTGGATTCCCGCCTGCGCGGGAATGACATGCGAAAAGAAGGAACGCTGATCGACGCTGATCGCCACTGATTTCGCGCGGCGAAGCCGCGATCACGATCGAACGTCGTCGCCGAATCGAACCCTCGGCGTTCTCCGCGGTTCGACCCAAGCGCCGCGGAAGGTGGAACCGCCGAGGACGCCGAGAACGCGGAAATGAGCGTCACTCCGGCGGCGATTCCCGCGGATCGTCCTTCCGCGTCGTCGGGCGGAAGTATTTCATCGACTCCTTGACGACCCGCTTGCGGCTGGCGATGCGGATGACGAGCGAGCGAAGGTAGTTCTTCCAGCCGACGACGACGTATTGCCGCCCCTTGTCGAGCGCCTTGAGCGCCGTGCGGACGACGGCGTCGGGATCGTGCGAGCTTTGCTTCTTGAGCCAGTTGGGGACGCCCGCGACGTCGAAGAAGCCGGTCCGAGTGACGCCCGGGCAAAGGGCCATCACCGTCACTCCGCGATCGCGGACCTCGGCGAACAGGGCCTCGCTGAAGTGCAGCACGTAAGCCTTCCCCGCCGCATACGCCCCCATGTACGCCACCGGCTGAAAGCCCGCCACCGACGACAGGTTGACGATCGCCCCATGTCCGCGTTCGAGCATTCCCGGCAGCACGAGATACGTCAACTCGGTGAGCGCCGAAATGTTGAGGCGGATCATCTCGAGCGCCCGCCCCGGATCGGTCCGCTCGACTTCACCCACCACCGCGAAGCCGGCGCTGTTCACCAGCAGTTCGAGTTCGATCCCGCGATCGCGGACTTCCTCGATCAGCCGCCGCGGCTCGGCCGGATCGGTCAGGTCGGCGGGAATGATCTCGCAGCGGGTTCCATGACGGACGTGCAGTTCGCGGGCCAATTCCTGGAGCAGTTCGCGTCGCCGGGCGGTGAGGACGAGGTGCATTCCCCGCGCGGCCAGCTTGTGCGCGAACTCCGCGCCGAGGCCGGACGAGGTTCCCGTCACGAGCGCCCAGCGATCCGCGTAAGCTTCCAGCACGACCCGACCCCCCCGGGAACACCCCGATCCCCGTCCCCGCGCGACGTTCGCGGAATCCTAACACAACCCCGCCCACAGCGGAACCGGGACGAATCCGCGGGTCCGGAACCATCGTCACCGATTCCACATCGGCTTCAACCCACCTACGAATACGCCGCCCTCCCGGACACCGCCAGCGTGGTGGACGCGGTGCGGTTGGTGATGGAGTAGGCGACGGTTGAGAGCGGTCTGCTGGCGACAGCGAGTCCGAGCGATTGCGCCGCGGCGGGAGATGGGCCGCAATGATCCCGTAACATGGTTTTGGCATGTTCGGCCGGGGGGCGTGCAGCAATGGATCAGAGGCAATCACAGAAGGACCGAAGAAAGATGCGGGTCGTTTCGGCGTCGAGCATTGCAAGGCGTAGGAGCAGATACGTCTCCGCCAACGAGAGATAGCGATATCCGACCCCCGTCGGATAGCCCCATTCGACGGCCCGGCCGTATTCCCTGAACCGAGATGGTCGCGGCAGCGCGATGACTTCGTCGATAACGAGTAGCCCCCGCACGCCATACTGCTTATCCCAGAAGGCATCGAATTCCGATTTGGATTCCGGGCCGATCGTTTCCGCCCGCCACGCGCGCCAGATGCGCTCGCGTTCCTCGATTCGCTCTTCGGGGCTGGCCGTGAACTTGTGACCCGAAACGTGCTGACTTTCACGGAATCGAGCGACGAGGCGAAGCTCCTTGTCCGAGTGAATGAAGATCGGCGATCCTGCGGGAAGTGCGGGAGGCCAGTCGTAAAGCAGAAATCCCATCGGCGCTTGGCGTGCGGTCCAATCGCGGAGAAAGTAATCCGCGAAGACGCGGTCGCACTTGGTCCACAATCCGCAGACAGTTCCAATCGGTTCGGCGTCCTCTTCGGTCACTCGGCGAAAAGCCTCGTCGAGTACGATCGCGTCTTCTGCACTCAAAAACCGCAGGGTCTGAAGGGACTGGCCGATGTTCGCACCATACTTGATTGGTCGATCCGGCTCGAATTGGAAACTCCGCAGCAGCCCCTCCGCTGCGAAACGCGTCGCCAAGTCGCAACTGGCTGCTCGATGAGCGACGATCGCGTATTCTCCGTACTCTCTCGCTTTTGCGCTGCATGGGTCGTTCCTCGAAGTCGCTTCGACGGACAGCAGTGCGACGAAGTAATATTGCTGATCGGCTGGATTACGCGACACGAGCCACAGGCGATCGCCCACGGCCAATTCGTGGAGCCTCGGCTGCCGAGAGTTAAACGTAATCGGGTTTTGCGCGAATAACGCGGTCGAGTCGAGCGAACCGACGAAGTTCTCCCACTGGATGAAGGCTACTGCACCGGACATTGGGATTCCTGCCTGCGTCGTCGAGAATGACTTTGTTTCCCACCGAGCATACTGACTGCATCGACGCGTGACGAGTGTTCGCTGATGCGCGATGGTCGCGAACTGGCCCGTCTGCTGCGCGAAGCACCGCGCGACGCGACGGCGCTGAACGGAATCGTCGATCCTTATTTGCAGTTCGTCCGCAAGGGGGAGACGTGTAGCGAGACCGGCTTGCCGTTGATCGATATCTGGCGGTACTTCCGGCACACGTGGGCGATCCCCTACAAGAGCGTGCCCGGGCGGACGATGATGATCCTCGTGCGCGATCGCGCGTGCGAGTTTCACCCCGTGATCGGGATCGCCGCGCTGAGCAGCGCTGCCGTCGGGCTGACCGTGCGGGACGAGTGGATCGGGTGGACGGCGAAGAAGGTGATCGCGGAGATGCGGGCCCGGCCGACCGCCGCCTGGGCGAAGTGGTTGCAACGGACGGTCGCGGAGGGAATCGAGGAACTCTTCCGCGTCGACTTCATCGAAGATGAACTTCTCACTCCCGCGAAGGAGAAGCGGCCGTCGGCGGAAGTCGTGAGTCGTCTGGAGGCGGACGCGCGAGAACTGCGCGAAGAGCACTATCGATTCATGCGCTCCCGCGATTACAAGAAGGTCGACCGCGATCGGACCGAGGACCATTGGGAGGAACAGGCTCGCAGTCCGCTGTTCCGCAGCAAGCGCGCGAAGCAGTTGTCCGGTTTGCTGGAAGTGCGAATGACATTGCACCGGTTTCTCTCGCCGCGCCCCTCGCGGGCGGAATTGATCCGCCTGGTCGAATCGGCAGACGGCCGTCGGGCCGTGGCGCGGGTCGTCCGCTCGGCGAAGTCGAAACGCGTCGGGACGGCGATCGCGGATATCTCGGTGTGCGGGGCGATCCCGCCGTACTCCGAAATTCTCGGGGGAAAGCTGGTCGCGGCCCTGATGGCGAGCCCCGAAGTGGTTGCCGAATACCGCCGCCGCTATGGCAAGGCCGTGAGCGTGATCGCGTCGTCGATGGCGGGGCGGGAGATCGTCCGACCAGCGGAACTCGTATTTCTCGGGACGACTTCGCTCTACGGCACGCGTCCCTGCCAGTACGACCGGATCAGCCCAGCCATCGGGCCTCCCGGCGACCGCCGGAAGGTCGCCTATCAATATCTGGGGCGCACGCTCGGCGTCGGGACTTTTCAATTCGGGGAGAAGACGGTCGCGGAACTTGCGGTACTGCTTGCCCAGTCGAGACGCGGCCAGCAGGTCAACAGTATTTTCGGCGAAGGCGTGAATCCTCGGTTGAGGAAAATCCGCGATGGCCTGAACGAACTTGGCGTCCCGACCGCGGAACTGCTGAACCACGGCGCGCCGCGACTGATCTACGGCGTTTCATTGATCGAAAACCTGCGCGATTACCTGCTGGGAATTGCCGCGCGGCCGAAGTATCTGATTCCCCAGAAGCCGAATCGCTACGGAGTGGAGGAATTCGTGCGATGGTGGCTCGAACGATGGATCATCCAGCGGATTGCGCGCGACGACGTGCTTCAGCGGATGCAGGAACACCACTTGACGCGCCCCATTTGCCACGGGGCGCGCGTCAGGCTACCGCGTGAGGATTTCGACCAGACCCTGTTGTTCGACGGGAGCGGGTGAAAGTCTTTCGCGGGAAGCGCGCTTGGGGGTGTCACTTTGCGGCTTACCGGCCGGCTTACGCCGGCCGCTCGCCTGGGCGGTGCATCGGTTTGGGGGGATCGGCTACAATGTTGCCGTGTCGTGCTTTTTCCCGCCCTTCGACTCTCGACCTTCGACCGTTCCATGCCCATCGTTTCCATTCGTATTCCGCAGCTTGGTGAGGGGTTGCAGGAGGCTTTGCTGGTCGAGTTTTTGAAGAAGCCGGGGGAGGCGGTTCGGCGGGATGAGCCGATTTACGAGATGGAGACCGACAAGGCGGTCACCGAGGTCGAGTCGCCTTACGAGGGGACGCTGATCGAGTGGGTGGTCGAGGAGGACACGGTGCTCGCCATCGGCGCCGAGGTCGCGCGGATGGAGGTGGCCGAGGGGGTGGCGGTCGAAGACGCGCCGGCAGCGCATGGCACCGCCGCGAAAACAGAGGCCGCCGCGAAACCGCAAGCGGGGAAGTCGCCGGACTCTCAACCCTCGACCCTCGACCCTCGACCCTCCCGCAATCGGCAGGTTCCGCCGCGGACGCGGCAGTATCTCAAGGAGCAGAACCTGCTCGATCAGGCGCATCTCATTCCGTCCAAAACCGGGAAGTTGATGCCGGCGGATGTGGATGATTGGATCGCTTCGCAATCCGGCGCGAAACCGCAAGCGGGTGGGGACGCCGGGGACGACTCCACCCCGTATCGCGACTTGCCGGTGGCGAAGCGGCAGCAGGCGCTCAATTACCGGCTGCTGCGCGGGGCGCAGGTGTGCGTGCCGGTGACGATCATCGACGAGGTGGATTGGACGGCGATCGCCGCCGCGCACGATGCGCTGCCGGCGGAGAAGGACCGGCCGAACCCGTTCGCGATGTTCCTGTGGTGCGTGGTGCGGGCGATGGCGAAGCACGAGAAGTTCCGCGGTTCGCTTTCGGCCGACGGGGCGACGCTGCGGATCTACGAGCGGGCGCACATCGGGGTGGCGGTCGCCTTGCCGGACGATCAATTGGTGACGGCGGTGGTCGAGGAGGCGGACGCGTTGTCGTGGAGCGAGTTCGCGGCCCGGTTGAAGCAGCGGATCGCCGCGGCCCGCGACGGTGAGGACCAGGCGACGGCGGCGACGACGCTGTCGGTGTCGAACATGGGATCGCTGGGGGTGCGGATCGGCATTCCGGCGGTGGTCGCCCCGGCGGTCGCGACGCTCGCCTTGGGGGAAGTGTACGATCGGCCGGTGCGCGACGGGGAGGGGTTCGCGTTCCGCAAGTCGGCGATGATCACGCTGACCTTCGACCACCGCATCCTCAACGGGGCGGGGGGAGCGGAGTTCCTCAACGAGTTGAAGTCTCAGGTGGAGGGTTTTCGGTTGCCGGGGTCTTGATCCTGAAATGATCGCGAAGTCAACCGAGACTCGTTCGATTCGGTCGTGTGGAACCGCTTCAGGGTTCGCGCCACATCGCGGCTCGAACGGAAACAGCGAATCATCATGAAATCGCACACCGAATACCTCACCTTCGAACTTCCCGCGCGGATGGCGTTCGAGAACATCACGCCGCGGGTGGAAGAGATTCTTCGCCGCAGCGGCATCCGCGAGGGGCTGCTGTTGTGCAACGCGATGCATATCACGGCGAGCGTGTTCATCAACGACGACGAGCCGGGGCTGCACGCCGACTACGAGAAGTGGCTCGAGCAGCTCGCCCCGTTCGACGCCTCGCCGCGGCGTTACGCCCACAACCGCACGGGCGAAGACAACGCCGACGCCCACATGAAGCGGCAGGTGATGGGGCGGGAGGTGGTGGTCGCGGTGACCGACGGCCAGCTCGACTTCGGCCCGTGGGAGCAGATCTTCTATGGCGAATTCGACGGCCGCCGGCCGAAGCGGGTGCTGGTGAAGGTGATCGGGGAGTGAGGCCGCGCTTTGTCGGCGGATCTGGGAGTATCTCGATCAGGATCGTCGGTGGATCGGGACGCTTGCAGGCGGTTTTGCTCGACCCTGAAAGGGTCGCATCCCGAAGCCCAGGGTCGCGAGCGTCAGCGAGCGCACCCTGGGTGGTGTTTCGATGCGCGAGAAAAACCCTGTAAGGGTTTCACTCCGGACTCCGCTCCCCATTCGGAATCCCTGACAGGGTTTTTCGATCCATGCCCGCAGCGGCCGTTGCGCGCAATCGGAGGGTGCGGCGACCGGATATTCAGTCGGCTGGGGCGGTCGCATCGGTGAACCCGATGAGCACATCCGGCAGCGCTTCCCGAAATCGCCGCTGATGGACGCCGCCGATCGCGGTTCCTCGCAAGTACAGATACTTGAGGTTTGGCAGCGTGCGGAGTGCGCCGAGACACGCCGGCGTAACCGCGGTCCGCTCCAGCGTAAGGCTTTCGAGCCGCGGCATGCCAGCGAGCTTGGCGACGCCGCGGTCGGTGATCTTTGTGTCCGCCAAATCGACAAGGAGGAGCGAACGCAACTCCGCAATTTGCTCGAGGCCCGCGTCGGTGACCCGTGTACGTTGCAAAAAGACCGATTGCAGCACTGGCCAATCCGTCGGCGAGAAATGGCGCAGCGCTCGATCTCCGCAGTCGGTGTCCGCGAGAATCAGGTACGTCAGATTCGAGAGAGCCCGAACGTGTCGAAACGATTCTGGGTCCGCCGTGAATTCGCGAAGTTCGAGCCAGTGCAACCCGGTGAGCGTGCCCAGCGCCGCAAAGGCATCGTCGCCCAACAATCGGCCGCATGCGGTCACGGACAGGCCGCGCAGGTTCGGGAAACTCGCCGCCTGCGGAAATACCAAGTCAGTGACTCCGACGCGGAGACTGAGGGATTCGAGATGCCGCAATCGCGCGAGTTGCCGTCCCGCGGGAGCCGACATCTCCACACCCCGACAGGAGTCCGACCTGATGCCCAGGGTCGTCACCGTTTCCGCGGAACCATCGGCGATGAACTGCACGAGTTCCGCGAGGTCGAGCCGGTCCGCCGCGGTATTCTCGACCCCAATGTGGACGGCTTCCAGCGATCGCATGTCGCGCAGCGATCGCGCGACTTCACCTGTCCCGCGAGTCGAGATATGTAGCTGCACGCGATGAGCTGTCCGCGGCCACCACCCGGCGTCGCCGAACCGCGTCGCCAGCCACTCGGGACCAGCGGGCCGGGTTTCCACCTGGCCGACCTCTTGCACGCGGCGAATCGCATGTTGCTCTTTCACGATCGGGGCGGCATAGATCACCAGCAGGATCGCGAGCGTCACGCCGATCACGATCGCGGCGGTCGCGCCCGACCGGCGGGTGATGAATTGGAGGATGCCGGTCATGGCGATTCGATCCCCGTATTCATTCCGGCGCGAAACCGCAAGCGTGGGGTTGGCGCGATTTCTGGCTCAGGGCTTCTTCACGACCGCCTCGCGCGTCCACAGGCCGTCGATCAGTCGCCATGTGTCGCCGGTGGAGTTGGGATCGCGGAGGGGGATCGGCAGGCGTTGCGGGCGGACGTTGTCGTAGCAGTGCAGCGCCGAGAAGCGGCGGAGCGAGGCCGGAACGCCGACCGCCGTGAAGCCGGGATGACCGGTCGCGGGGAACGGGCCGCCGTGATTCATCGCCGGGCTGACGGCGACGCCGGTGGGCATTTTGTCGTTGAGCAGCCGCCCGACTTTCCGCCGCAGCACGCGCTCGACCTTGGCGGCGAGCGCGTCGTCGCCGCCGCGCGTGTCGGAGTAAATCGCGCCGGTGAGGTTGCCTTCGAGGCTGTTCGCGACTTCCAGCAACTCTTCCGCGTCGCGGGCGATGACGAACAGCGTCGCGTTGCCGAATGCTTCGGTTTGCAGCGCATCCGGATCCTTCAGCCAGGCGTCGGCCTCGATTCGCAAGAGCGTGTTGGCGTAGGCGAGCCGGCCTTCGACCGGTTTGCCCCCGGTGACGAGCTTCGCGCCGGCGGCCCGCCATCGCTCGACCGATTCGGCCAGTCCTTCGAGCACGCTTTCGGCGAGCAGCGTGCCGGGGGGCGTGGCGTCGAAGCGGGCGGCGACCGCCATCTGGAAGGCGTCGGTCTCGGGGCTTTCCAGCAGCACGACGAGGCCGGGATTCGTGCAGAATTGCCCGGCCCCCATCAGGCAACTCGCGGTGAACTCGTCGACGAGTTTCTGAATCCGCTCCTCGACGGCCCCCGGCAGCACGAAGACCGGATTGATGCTCGACAATTCGAGGTAGATCGGCTTGCCGGCGCGGTCGGCCGCTTGCTTGAGCGCGAGTCCGCCGGTGCGCGAGCCGGTGTACGCGGCCGCCCCCATCAACGGATGCGAGACCAGCAGTGCGCCGTCCTCGTGGCTGGTGCGATACAGAAGTTGCACGAAGCCGGCCGGCATTTCCGTCTCTTCCGTCGCGGCCTGCGCCTCCTCGGCGAACAGCCGCGTCGTGCCCGGATGCAGCGAGTGCCCCTTGGCGATGACCGGGTTGCCCGCGGCGACCGCGGCGGCGAAATCGCCCCCCGCGATCGAGTTGAAGGCGAACGGAAAGTTGTTCGGCCCGAACACCGCCACCGGCCCGATCGGCGCGTGCAGCGAGCGGATGTTGTTCTTCACGTCGATCGTGGGCAGCGACCACGAGCCTTCCCGCGCGGCGGAAGCCGCCTGGCGGAGTTGATTCACCGTCCGCGGCAACTCGACCTCGCGAAGGCGCGGCGCGACCGGCAGCGCGGTTTCGGCATGCGCCAGTTCGATGATTTCATCGGCACGGGCGTCGATGCGGGCGGCGTACGCGTCGAGGAACGCGGCGAATCGTTCGCCCGGCCAACCCGCCGTCGCCGCGAAGGCGTCGGCCGCCGCCTGAATCGCCCGCTCGACTTCGTCGCGGGGACTGACGGGATATTCGTCGTCGAGCGGTTGACGGGCGGCCGGGTTCGCGGGACGGAACGTCTCCTCGGCGGCGGAGGGGGTCCATTCGCCGTCGATCAGAATCGGTCGAACGCTCATGTCGGTGTTCCTGGCGCGCCGCGAAGAGAGGTGCAGCGGGCCATTCTACCGATTCGGGAGGATTTCGACACGTGCCGACGGCGAATGCGCGAAATGGACCCGGACGCTCGAAGCGTTCGGGTCCATTTCGTTCGCAGCATGTCGGGTCCGGCTCGCTCCCCTGCGCTCGCGGCTGCGCCGCTCGACTCCGGGTCGCGGCTAACCGATTCAGTATTCGCCGATCTCGTCCTTGGCGTTGCGGGTGGCGAGCGCCTGGAGAACGGCGGGGGCGATCGTCTTGCCGATGACGTGCACCGAACCGTCGCAGTACACGAACTGGGCGATGTCGCCGTGCCAGCTTCCGAAGCCGAGGACGTGGTTGCCGTCCACGACCGAGTGCTCATCGAACAGGGGGCTCTCGTCCCCGACCAGGGCGCCGGCGCTGCCGCCGTCACCCCAGAAGCCGAGCAGGGCCTCGCCCGCCAGCAGGGTGTTCGAGAGGCCGTCGCCAATTTGTCCTTCGGAAATCCGGCTGTCGAAATGGAGCACGCCGTCGATCCCGGTCGTCCCCATGTTTCCGCGGTAGTTGGAGTAGCCGTATCCCTCGGGCGCGGGAACGGTGGCGCGGGAACTGGGGCAGAAGTAACTGGGGATGATCGATTGTCCGCTGATGGGGGCGGTGGGCTGCTCCATCTGATTGAGGATCAACGTGTGCCAGCTTTGGGTGCCGTCGAAGGTCCAGTCGGAGATCGACGTCCCGCCGGGCAGTTGCACCGAGTCGAACGTCAATTCCGCCCCGCCGCCCGCCGTGCCGTAGGATCCGGCGGGAAATCGTCCGTGCCGGCTGTGGTAGTTGTTGAGGGCGAGGCCGATCTGCTTCAGATTGTTCTGGCAGGACGAACTGCGGGCCGCCTCGCGCACTTGCTGAACGGCCGGCAACAGCACGGCGATCAGGATCGCGATGATCGCGACGACGATCAGCAGTTCGATGAGCGTGAACCCGCGTCGCGCTCTCGGCGGGCGACTGCTGAGGGCGTGGATCGAGGCGGGGCGGGTCGGAGAGGGCATGGTGGGATGGCTCCAATTCGGGGGTGCGGGTGGCGGGATTTTCTGGACGCGACGGCAGTGTTCATTCCGGCCCCGGGAATGTTAATCTGCACAATATAGGATATATAGCGATTTTGCCGAGTCAATAGAGTTTTCCGGCTGCGGAACCGGAATTTTCCGCCCAACCCCGCCGGATTCAGTGCCTGTAACGCTCTCGCAGTGAATCGTGGAGGAATGCCCGGGTGCCGAACTTCGTGACCGCAGATGCCGCGGATGCCGCGGATGGAGGCAAGCGATTCGGCGGAATTCGTCGAAGGCCGATCGTCTTCGGACTTCTCCGCGTCCTCGACTGCACTCGGCGGTTCGATGCTTCCGCGGCGCATGGATTCGAACCGCGGAGAACGCCGAGGACGCGGAGATTTCCATCGGCGGCGAAGTCCGACGTCGGTTGCGACTTGGCCGCGCCGGGATTTCGAACAACTCGTCGCGCAACCTTCCCGGCTCAGGGTGGAGGGCCTTTCATTCCGACAGACGATCCGTGTCCCGATCGATCCGCGTGCCGATCATTTCCGCCGACGGCTTCGTCGAACAATCACCGGCTGTTCGAAAACGGCCCGCGCGAAAGCCCCGCAGATTCCCCAACTTGACGATTTCCAGCATCGTGAAACCGACGCATCTCCAGTGCTTTCTCCAGCGAACACGGACTTCCTTGCCTATTCCCCCGGGCGCGCAAAGCGAAGAAATCCCGTTTGGATACCACCCCACACCTTGTGGTCGCGAACCGGTCACGCACGACGGAGGCGGTTCGAAACTCGACGCCCGCGCGGCGGGGGCCGCAGCCGAAGATGATTCCGACACGACATCGTCCCGCACTGGGCTGATACAATGAAGACGGACGCGCCGCGAACTCGAATCGAGCACCGCGAACTCATGAACTGCACTCGCCAGCTCATTCAGTCGCACCTCGTCTCCGGGGAGATGACGCCGGGGAACGAAATCGCGATCCGAATCGATCAGACGCTCACGCAGGACGCCACCGGCACCCTCGTGATGCTCGAACTCGAGGCGATGCGGCTCGATCGCGTCCGCACCGAACTCTCCGCCCAGTACGTCGATCACAACCTCATCCAGGAAGACTTCAAGAACCCCGACGACCACCTCTTCCTCGAAAGCGCCTGCCGCCGGTTCGGCATCTGGTACAGTCCCGCCGGAAACGGCGTGAGTCATCCGGTGCACCAGGAGCGGTTCGGCAAACCGGGAAAGACGCTGCTCGGTTCGGACAGCCACACGCCCGCGGCGGGAGCCTTGGGGATGCTCGCGATCGGGGCAGGGGGGATCGAGGTCGCCCTCGCGATGGCCGGCGAGCCGTTTTACGTCAAGATGCCCGGCGTGTGGGGCGTCGAACTCGTCGGCGAACTTCCCGACTGGGTGAGCGCGAAAGACGTGGTGCTCGAGATGCTCCGCCGGCACGGCGTCGACGGCGGCTTGAACTGCGTCATCGAGTATCACGGTCCCGGACTGAAGTCGCTCTCCGCGATGGATCGCCACGTGATCGCCAACATGGGGGCCGAACTCGGCGCGACGGCGACCGTCTTCCCCGCCGACGGCGAAGTCCGCCGCTTCCTCGAATCGCAGGGCCGCGGCGACGACTTCGTCGAATTGCTTCCCGAAGGCGACGCCGACTACGACCGCGAAGACCGCATCGACCTTTCGCAGCTCGAACCGCTCATCGCGATGCCCACAAGTCCCGGCAACGTCCGGCCGGTGCGCGAGGTCGCGGGCGAGCCGATCTACCAGGCCTACGTCGGCTCGTCGGCGAATCCCGGCTACCGCGACTTCGCGATCGCCGCGGAGATCGTGAAAGGGTGGCACGTGCCGCCGGCGGTGTCGTTCGACGTCAACCCCACGTCGCGGCAGATCCTCCTCAACCTGATTCGCGACGGGCACCTCACGTCGCTGATCGCGGCGGGGGCGCGGATTCACCAAGCGGGTTGCAACGGCTGCATCGGGATGGGGCAGGCGCCGGCGAGCGGAAAGCTTAGCCTGCGGACCGTGCCGCGGAACTTTCCGGGACGATCCGGCACTGCCGACGATCGCGTCTGCCTGGTGAGTCCCGAAACCGCGGCCGCGAGCGCGCTGATGGGCGTCGTCACGGATCCGCGGACGTTGGAGTTCGCCTATCCACGGGCGACGGAGCCGGAGCGGCCGATCCTCTCGCGGGAACTGCTCGAACCGCCGCTGCCTGCCGAAGAGGCCCGCCGCGTGACGCTCGAAAAGGGGCCGAACATCGCGGCGATTCCGGACTTCGACGAACTGCCGGACGAACTGGAGCTGCCGGTGCTGCTCAAGATGGGGGACGACATTTCGACCGACGAGATCATGCCGGCCGGCAGCCGGGTGCTTCCCTATCGCAGCAACATCCCGGCGATCAGCCGGTTCGTGTTCGAGGCGATCGACGATTCGTATCCCGCGCGGGCGGAAGAGGCGCGCGAGACGGGAGGTCACGCCGTCGTCGGCGGATCGAACTACGGGCAGGGATCGAGCCGGGAACACGCCGCGCTCGCGCCGCGGTATCTCGGCTTGCGGATCGTCCTGGCGAAAAGCTTCGCCCGCATCCACCGCCAGAACCTCGTGAACTTCGGCATTCTGCCGGCGACGTTCGCCGACCCGGCCGATTACGACCGCCTGCAACCGGGCCGCCGCTTGCGGTTCACTGGACTGCGGCGACTGGACGAGTCGGCGGAGTTCCCGGTCGAGGTCGACGAGGGCGAGGCATTCACCGTTCGGCACGATCTGTCGCCGCGGGAAGTCGACGTCTTGCGGGCGGGGGGACTCATCAATCGGGTGGCGGCCCGCGAAGGTTCTCAGCCATTTCGCGGCTGTGCAACCGTTGCAGGGTAGAGTCGCGATGGCATCACGTGACCCTTTCAGCATAAAGGGCCTTTGCGCCATCGAGGCCGTAGCAACCGAACTTGGAAACTACTGAAATTCGGATGTCACGGATGCCACCGATGGAGGCCGGCGATTCGGTGCAGTTCATCGAGCGCCGTTCGTCTCCGGTCTTTTCCGCGTCCTCGGGTGCGTCGGGTTTCGTTCTTCCTGCGCGAGTTTTTCTTCTTCCTTCGCGACTTCGTGGTTTCCTTCTCGTTCTCTCAGTCGTGCTCGCGACTCGTCACACGTCCCCGTCGCGCGCCTCCTCCATGCCGAGTTGCCGCATCTTGCGGTACAGGTTCGAGCGATGCAGTCCCATCAGGCGGGCCGCTTCGCTCATGTTGCCTCTCACGCGTTGCACGGCGCGGCGGATGAATTCCTCCTGGAACCGCTGCGTCGCTTCCGCCAGTCCGAGATCGAGCGAGGGCTCCAACGGCGAACGGCTCTCCGGACTGAGGATGAACGCCAGGTCGTCCGGCTCGACCGCATCGCCCGTCGCCAAGAACGCGATCCGCTCCATCAGGTTCCGCAACTCGCGCACGTTGCCCGGCCACTCGTGCGCCAATAGTCGCCGGCGGGCTTCGGCCGAAATCTTCATCGGCGGACGGTTCGCCTGCATCGAAAACTGCGCCAGAAAGTGCTCCGCCAGCAGCAACGCGTCTTCCGGCCGTTTCCGCAACGGCGGCAGATCGAGCGTGACCACGCTCAACCGATAGAACAGGTCTTCGCGGAACTTCTTCTCGCGGACCTTCTCCGACAGCACCGAGTTCGTCGCGGCGATCACGCGGACGTCGATCGGAATCACCTGCGAGCCTCCCACCCGGGTGATGACTTTCTGCTCAAGCACGCGCAACAGCTTCGCCTGCCCGCCGAGGCTCATGTCACCGATTTCGTCGAGAAACAGCGTGCCCCCTTCGGCCAATTCGAATTTTCCGGCCCGCGCCTCGCGCGCATCGGTGAAGGCACCCTTTTCGTGGCCGAACAATTCACTTTCGAGCAGCGTTTCCGGGATCGCGGCGCAATTGACCGCGATGAAGGGCTGTTCGGCCCGCGCTCCCTGGTAATGCAGCGCCTGGCTAACGACCTCTTTTCCCGTGCCGCTTTCCCCCAGCACGAGCACCGGCAGATCGGTCCCGGCAAGGCGCTCGATCGTCTTCCGCAGGGCGACGATCGCCGGGCTTTCGCCGATGATCCGCACGCCGCGGGTCACCTGCTCGGCCAGTTGTTCGCGGCTGCGGACGAGTTGCTCGCGCTCCCGCGTGTTGAGGATGGCGATCGCCGCCTGTCCGCCGAGCAGATCGAGCGCCTCTTCGTCCTCGGCACGGAACGGTCCGGCGTGCCGGTTGATCACCTCGAAGGCGCCGAGCACGTCGCCGTTTCCGTCGCGGAGCGGGACGCACAGCAGGTTCCGCGTCTTGTACCCGCTTTGCTTGTCGACCTTGGGGTTGAACCGCGGGTCGTCGTAGGCGGAATCGACGCGGACCGCCTGGCGGCTGCGAATCACTTCGCCGACGATGCCCGCGTCGTCCGGCAGGCGGAGCGTGTTCCCCTCGACGCCGAGCGCCGGACAGGCGACGAGCTGCCCGCGCTTCCGGTCGCGGATGAAGATGCTGGCCCGGTCGCACTCGAGCAGCCGCGTCGCCTCTTCCGCCAGGCGCTCCAACAGCGGCTGCGTCTCGTGGACGGCGGCGAGCGAAGCGGCGATCTCGAGCGTTCGTTTCAAGCGGGTGACGCGGCGATCGTTGATCTCGCGGTCTCCGCAGACGTCGGTGCAGGCCGCCAGCAGCCGGGCGACCAGCAGCGCCGCGGGCATCGCTTCCGCCGTCACTCCGCGGCCGGCCAGCATCAGCAGTCGCGGCGGCGATGTCTTCGACGGAAACGGCGCGGCGATCAACGACCAACCTTCCGGCGCGGGCAGCTTCGCCATGCCGGCCGCCTCGCGGTCCAGCGCTTCCTCGAGGAACCGGGTCGGCAAGTCGCCGATGCCCTGCCGCCCGGCCTGGGCGATCAATTGCCATTCCGGCGTGCGTTCGACGATGGCGGCCCACTGCACGGAGAACTCGGCGGCGATCTCCGGCAGGCGCGCCTTCAACAGCGCCGCGGGCGTGCGACACTCCGTCAGGCTGTCGAGCATCGCCAGCCCGATCGGCATCGCGAGCGCGACCGCCTCCGGCTTGGATTGCCCACTCGAATCACTCCAACTCGCCCACGCCGTCGCCATATGAGTTCGCCCCCAAAGGGATTGCGCCATCAGGTGGAACAGATCCCGCCCGCGGTTGGACACGAATCGCGGGCGGGAGCGTGTCGAAACGATAACGCCCGATTCGGAACCACGCAACGACGGGGCGAGCCATTCTTCCATCTCGAAATCGAATCACTCGATTCGGCCGCCCGAACGCTTGCGGTTTCGCGCCCACTTCCTTGCACGAGAGCGACCAGTCATCGGATAATCGCGGCTCGATCCACAACCGGCCATTCGACTCGCCCATCGCAATCCCCATCGCCGTTTCGGTTCTTTCAGCGGCAGGCCCCCCATGAACGCCCTCGATTACGCTCGCGAACTCGTCGCCTTCGACTCCACCAGCCGTTACTCCAATCTCCCCGTCAGCGACTACGCCGAGGAGACCTTGAGGCGGCTGGGGTTCGAGACCGAGCGGCTCGAATTCGACGATCCCGACGGAGTTCGAAAGGCGAGCATCGTCGCGAAGAAAGGAACCGGCACGGGCGGCATGGCGTACTTCTGTCACTCCGACGTCGTTCCCGCCGACGAGTGGTACACCAAGGAGCATGGGCCGTTCGACCCGACGGTGAAGGACGGCCGCCTGTACGGCCGTGGAAGCTGCGACATGAAAGGCTCGCTCGCCTGCATGTTGGCCGCCGCCGAACGCGTCTCGCCGAGCGAACTCAGGCAGCCGATCTACGTCACCTGCACCGCGGACGAAGAGGTCGGCTACCGCGGCGCGAGCGACGTCGCCGCGCGGAGCCGGCTGTTCCAGGAGATGGTCGAAGGAGGCAGCCGCGGAGTCATCGGCGAGCCGACCGAACTCGAAGTCGTCTACGCCCACAAAAGCACGTGCAGCGTGCGGGCGACGTCGCGCGGGCGGGCGGCGCATTCGAGCACCGGGAAGGGAGTCAACGCGAACCTCGCGATGATCCCGTATCTCGTCGAGATGAGGCGGATCCACGACGAACTGCTCGAAGACCCCGCCTGGCGAAACGACGAATTCGACCCGCCGACGGTGAGCTGGAACATCGGCATCAACGACCACACGCACGCGATCAACGTCACGCCCCCCTCCAGCGTGTGCACCGTCTATTGCCGGGCGATGCCGGGGCAGGACGTCAGCGTGCTGGTCGATCGGGCCCGCCGCGCCGCGGAGGAGAACGGGCTGGAATTCGAGGTTCGCGCTCAAGGCGAGCCGCTGTACATGGACCCGAACTCCCCCTTCGTCCGCGAGGTGCTCGAACTCGCCGGCCGCGATCGGGCGCGAACGGTCTCTTACGGCACCGACGGCACGAAGCTCACCGCGCTTAAGAACCTGGTGGTGTTCGGCCCCGGCGGAATCGCCCAGGCGCACACGCACGACGAGTGGATCGCGCTTCAGCAACTCGACGCGGGCACGGCGATGTACGGCAAGCTGATCGACCAATGGTGCCGGTGAGAGTCGAGAGTCGAGAGTCGAGGCGGGTCGCCGCGGACTTCTGACTTCCACTGCGGCATCAGCATTGAAACTGTGAGTAACCGCAGCCGGCGATGCCGTGGGATGGAATTGTATTCCGTCCGCCAGCAGAACCGCACCGTTTCGTGGAAACGATCATCATCGGGATCGGAAACCATCGGACGCGGGACGTCTCACCGGCGAGCGGGCACGACGGAATACAATTCCGTCCTACCCGCTCGTTCGATCGACCTGCGAAATCGTGTTTGATGCTCTGCTACTGCGAACCGAGGGTACGGGATCAGCGTCGCTTCCGTTACAATCGTCGCGCACCCGCCTCGCAGCACATTGCCCTGTCTGCCGCGGATGGCGGTCGGATTTCCTCCACGGACTCACCCGATGCTCGATCCCCGCCATGCCGTGTACGCCGGCAGCTTCGATCCGCTGACCCTCGGGCATCTCGACATCGTCCGCCGCGGGGCGGGGATCTTCGACAAGCTGACGGTGGCGATCGGCATCAACCCCGACAAGGAGCCGCTGTTTCAGCCGGAGGAGCGGCTCGATCTCACGCGCCGCGTCCTTGAACCGCTCGCGAACGTGGAGGTCGCCTGCTTCACGGGGCTGGCGGTGAAATTCGCGACGTCGCTGGGGGCGGGGGTGATGCTTCGCGGCGTCCGCACGCTGACCGATATCGAATCGGAGTTCACCATGTCGCTCGCCAACCGCGTGCTCGAACCGGCGCTCGAAACCGTGTTCCTCATGTCGGGCGACAAGTTCACCCACATTTCGAGTTCGCTGATCAAGCAGGTCGCGAAGCTCGGCCAGGAAGACAGCGCGGACCAACTCCGCCACTTCGTCCCCGAGGAAATCATCGAGCCGCTGCTGGCGAAGTGCCGCCGGAATTAGGCGCTGCGAAACAATAGGTTGCCGATTTCCGCCCCATCCTGAATCCGAAATTCAGCTTCGAGAGGACTGGGAGATTCGTGCTTCGAATTCGTTTCGGATCTCGTGATTCGGATTTCACGCGCACTCTCGAATTCGGCCGCTGATCGTTCAGCGCGCCCTTGGCTCGCCGCACGGTGGGGGGACCGACCGCGTTCTCCGGTTCAGGAATCCAACCGGCCGTTCGTCGGTTGCGACGCGTCCGCGTCCGGCTTCTTGCGGGTGAAGTCGAAGTGCTTGATGTGCGCCTTTTCCAGCCGCGGCTGCTTCATGCGGATGTGGTCCGCGTCGATCAGTTCCAGCGTGAACGTCTCGACCTTCGCCTCTTTTCCCTCGGCGTCCGTCTCCACGTCCGGCGTTCCTTGGCCGGGCGACCGTTCGCCGTCGTCCACGTTGCGGGAACTGGTGGTGCGAACCGTCACGATTCCGTCGCTCACGCCGACGACCTCCCACTTGCCCGCGTTCGTCTCGGAACGGTCGCCGTTCCGAAAGGCGGCCCGGTAAGTGCCGTCCGATTCGTATTCGAGTTCGAGCGTCGTCTGGCGGACGCGCTCGGCCGCCTGTTCGACCGCCGGACCGATCCGATCGGCGGGAATGCCGTCGCCGCGCAACTGGCGGGAGAGTTTCTCTTCGTCCAGGACGATCGAGCCGACCCACACGCCGACGAGCTTGTCCGCGGCGGACTTGGCCGCGGCGGGATCGGGACTCGGGTTGGACTCGGACTGAGCGCTCGCCACGACCGCCGACGCCGACAAGGCCGCAAGCAAGAGGGAAAGACGACGAATGCGAACCGGCATCGAAACGACTCCGCGATCGGGTGATTGTTCGGTCCCACCATGATCGGTCGCGCCGGCCGCTCGGTCAAGGGCCGACGCTTGATCCCGCCGCCGATTCCGCGCAACATGGGGGACCGGCGCACCGATGGATCGTCCGAAGCAGCTTCCCTTCTCGTCAGGAGATCGAACGATGTTGCGCCGATTCCCCGCGGCGGGCGTCCCGGCCGCGTTCCTGGTCTGGAGCGTCCTCTTCGCACCGCCCGCCTCGATGGCGGACGAAACGACGGCGTTGGGAAAACTCGCCGCATCGCTCGAGCCGGGCGAGTGGGGCGAGTTGCAGACCGAGAACCTCGATCTGAAGGTGTTCTCCGACGGCGGTCACCACGCCCTGCAATACACCGACGAGGCGGTCTGGAACCCGATCACGCGGGAGTTCGTCTTTTCGGGCCAGGGGCACGGCGGGGGCAACCGCTTCGTCAAGTATTCGGAAGCGACGAACCGCTGGACGCGACTCGAGATCCCCGCCGAGTACGACGCCGAGCGCCGCAGCGGCTGGGGCTTCGTGCATGCGTACGATCATCAGGCGCTTGATCCCGCCACCGGAACTTATTTCCGCGCCTGTTACGGCCGCACCGACATCCGCGCGTGGGACAAGGACGGCAACTGGCGGCTCGTGACCGACATTCCCGACCGGCTCCGCGTCAAGGGGCACATTACCCGCGGCTTCGAATACTTTCCGGATATGAACGGACTGGTCGTGTTCCTGTCGGGCGACGGGCTGCACCTCTACGACCTGGAAAAGAAAGAGTGGCGGACGCTGGCCGACAAGCTCGGCACCTACGCCTATCACGAAATCGCCCGCTACAATCCCGTGCACAAGGTCGTCGTGTTCGGCGGCGGAAACGACAGCCAAGGCTATTCCAGCAAGAATCTGTGGAAGCTCGACGCCGAAGGAAACGTCAAGCCGCTCGAGGACGCCCCCTTCACCGTCGGCGTCACGCACACCATCTTCACGGTCGATCCGATCTCCGGAAAATACCTCGTCTTCAACCGCCGCGGCGAGTTCTTCGAGTACGACGTGACCGCCGACGAATGGAAGAAGCTGACGGAGGACAAGCCGCCCCTCGCCACCGTCGGCAGCGACCTGCGGGCGAGCGCCATCTTCGGCGGCGTCGCCGCTCCGGTCGGCACGCACGGCGTGGTGATGTTCGTCAAGTACGGCGGCGACGATTCGAAAGTGCTGGTCTACCGCCATTCCGCTTCGCCGGCCAAGTGAGCGGAAAGGGGTCGGAGCTTCGGAATTCGCAATGCCTTACCAGAGTGAAGCGGCGCACTGGCGGTAGGGGGGGG
>JBBDNT010000191.1:7747-19826 GCA_040877445.1 Planctomycetaceae bacterium | reverse complement strand
CAGAAGGTCGCCAAGGACGCGAAGACGAAGAGGCTGGCGCCGGAGCGAAAATGTTTCAGCCCTCGTTTCTTCACCTCGTCTTTCTGTCACGCATTTTTTGTCTTCGATCTTTCCGTCTTTCGTGTCACGTTCGGATGCGGCTGTGCCGCGGTGAGTGCTCCGCGATCTCCGCGGTTCGATCCATTCGCCGCGGAACCATCGAACCGCCGAGTGCGCGCGAATCGCGTCAGCGGGCGCTCCTTCCGTCGGCGCGCGAGGTTTGCTGACGGGGTGTGCGCGCACCGTGTCGCGCTTCGTCGAATCGCCGCGTCGAAAATCTCGCCGAGCGCTGCTTGCCGGAATCGATCGCGTTGGTCACAATGGGTCGCGTCGCGGGCGGGAGGTCGTTTCGAGTTCGTCTTCGAGCGCGCCCCGTCCGCGCGATCCCGTGATCGTGTCCCGCAGAATCGCAGGAAGAGGTTGCCCGATGCAGACGATGACCCGTCGCGTCAACGAGGGGTTGGTGATCGGTGACGACATCGAAGTGACCGTGCTCGAAATTCACGAAGACCACGTCCGGCTCGGCATTCTGGCGCCGCACGAGGAGCCGTCCTATTGGGAGCAGATTCTGTACGTCGAACGATCGGAATCCGAACGGCAACTGGAGTGGTCCGAACTCCAGGCGCTGTGACCGATCCGCGGACTCGACAACGGCCATGCCGACCACCGCAGACACCTACACCGCCGAGGAACTCGCCGCACTCGGCCTCGCGGCGGACCGGCTTCCCCGGCACGTGGCGGTCATCATGGACGGCAACGGGCGGTGGGCCTCCTCGCGAAACCTTCCGCGGATCGAGGGGCATCGCCGCGGCGTCGCCACGGTGCGGGCCATCGTCCGCGAATCCGCGAAGCTCGGTCTCGAACAGCTCACGCTGTACTGCCTTTCCAGCGAAAACTGGAAGCGTCCCCGGCAGGAACTCGACCTGCTGCTGCACCTCCTCGAGCAATACGTCATCGAGGAGCGGTCCGAGATCATGCGGCAGGGGCTGCGGTTCACCACCATCGGCCGCGAGGAAGGTCTCGGCGACGACGTCCGCCGCGAACTGCACAAGACCATCGAGCAAAGCCGCGACAACACCGGCATGACGCTCTGCCTCGCGCTCAACTACGGCAGCCGGGGCGAAATCGCCGACGCCATGCGGGCCATCGCCCACAAGGTCCGCGAGGGGACGCTGCAGCCGGAGGCGATCGACGAAGAGACGGTCGCCCGGCATCTCTACACGGCGGGCATGTCCGATCCGGACCTGGTGATCCGCACCGCGGGTGAAATGCGGGTCAGCAATTACCTGCTGTGGCAGATCAGCTACGCCGAATTCTGGGTGACGCCGCGCTGCTGGCCGGAATTCCGCGAGGAGGATCTGCACGAAGCGCTGCGCGCTTTCGCCACGCGCGACCGCCGCTACGGCGGGTTGAGCGATTGAGTGACGGGATCTTCACCACGGATGGGCACGGATCAGCACGGATCGTCATCGCATCCGTGCCCATCGGTGTCATCCGTGGTCGCGAATTCGCGCAGAAAGTGCGGACGTGAAACGATGGCGCCGCGACGAGAAATGACTTCGGTTCGTTCTTCGTGTCTTCGTGTCTTCGTGTCTTCGTGTCTTCGTGACTTGGTGACTTGGTGACTTGGTGACTTGGTGGTTCGATCGCCTCCCCCCGCTGACGCGGGAGGCTCGCCATGCTTTTTTCAATGCGCACCTTGGCGTCTTTGCGTCGAAACTCGACTCGGTTGCGGCTTCGCCGCGCTGAGATCCTTCGCGTCGCACAGCCGATTCGAGACGACCTGATCCCGAGGCCGATCACATCCGTCGCGATCGTTCGGGGCCCGTTCGTTCGGCACCGTCGGATGCGTCTTGACGGAAAATCGATCGGCGGGAATAATCCGCCCCCCGCGTCGCTTCCCGCCCAAGTCGAACGGCCTTTCGCGGCCGATCGGATGGACCCATTCTTCACGGAGATCAAGATGACGGACGACGTGTCCGCCCGCGCTGCTTCGACGCCCTTCGTCCCTTTTCCGAGTTCCGCCCGCTTTCCGCTGCCAGGTTGCTCACGCTCCGGCTCCCCGAGTTTCGCACGCCGCCGGCTTCGACGATCGGCAGCGCTGTCCGCCGTCGCACTCGCCTTGCCGTTCGTCGCCGGGTGCGCCTCGCCGTATCACAGCGATCGCGGCGCGCTTGTGGGCGGGTTGACCGGGGCCGGCGTCGGCACGTTGATCGGCTCCGGCGGCGGGCATCCGGTCGCCGGGGCGCTGATCGGCGGGGGAGTCGGCACGCTCGCCGGGACGGTCATCGGCGATTCGATGGACAAGAAGGAGGCGGAGCGCCACGCGGCGATTCCCACGGTGGTCGGGCAGCCGGTCGCCGTCGGTGCGGTCACCGTGGACGACGCGATCGCGATGACGCAGGCGGGCGTGAGTCCGGACGTGATCGCCGGCCAAGTACGCAGCCGCGGCGTCGCATTCCCTCCTGGATCGCACGACCTGATCCGCATGCAGCAGGCGGGGGTCGATCCCGCGGTGATGCAGGCGATGCAAGCGACCCCCGGCGTCATGCAGGTGGTGCGGGCGCCGTTGCCGCCGCCGGTCATCGTGGAAGAGCACTACTATCCTTATCACCCCGCGCCGCCGTGGTGGCATCGGCCCCGTCATCGCCGCCCGCCGCCGCGTCCGGGGATCAGTTTCGAATTTTACAGCCGCCGGTGAGGCGCGATGATCGAATGTCGAAAGACGAGATCCGAACGACGAATCAAGAATGAATGTCGAGACCTCCGAATGGAGGCGTTTCGTCATTCCGAAGTGAAGGAACCCCACCATGATGATCGGCGCCCGTCTGACCGCGGCGGACTACCTCGCCCGCTGCGCCGCCGAGTTCGACAAGCTCGATATCCAACAGGCCGAGCGCCTCGCCGACGACGTGTTCGCCGCCTGGGAGCAGAGACGGTTCGTGTTCCTGTGCGGCAACGGCGGGAGCGGGTCGAACGCGTCGCACTTCTGCGAAGACCTCGGCAAAAGCTCGCTCGTCCGCGAGGACTTCACCAACGACGACGCGAAGCGGCTGAAGGTCCTCAGCCTCACCGACAACACCCCTTACATTCTCGCCTGGGGCAACGATGAAGGCTTCGACCGCGTGTTCGTCGAGCAGCTCAAGAACTTCGCCTCGCCCGGAGACGTGCTGATCGCCATCAGCGGCAGCGGAAACAGCGCGAACATTCTCTCGGCCGTCGAATGGGCGAACCGCCACGAACTCCGCACGTGGGGAGTCACCGGCTTCACCGGAGGCAAGTTGAAGGACTTGGCGACCGAGTCGCTGCACGTGCCGCTGGACGACATGGGGATGGTCGAGTGCATCCACCTGCTGCTGTTCCACTGGGTGCTCGACGACGTTCACGGCCGCATCAACGGCGTGGGCCGCTACGCGGGCCAGCGCCGCCAAGCCACCCCCGCCCGCCGAGCGGCCTGAAGCGAAGCAGCCGGGAAGGTTTGCCGTGCCCGCCGGAATTTCCCGCCCGGGTTCGGTTGCAGTTCGACTGCCGTGGCAGTATTCTCATCGATTCCCCGGGTGGTGCGATCGGCGACGGGATTTCCGGCCGGCGTCTCGCGGGGCGGTTGTGCGAACGCGCGAACCGTTTGGAATTCCTGGACAGGCGGCGGCAGAAAAGGCGGAAACCGATGGCAGAGGATCCCAAACTCGTCGCCCGCAAGCGCGAAGGCCGCGGCACACGCGACGCCCGCCGCTTGCGGAGCGCCGGAGTGATTCCCGGCAACGTGTACGGCCACGGGACCGATCCGGTGGCGGTCGCGGTCGCCGCCGATCAACTCACCCCGATCTTGCACAGCGGGCATCGCGTGGTGGACCTGGAACTCGAGGGAGGCAGCGAGAAGGCCATGCTCCGCGAGGTCCAGTGGGACGTGTGGGGGGCGAAGGTGCAGCACTTCGACCTGCTCCGCGTCTCGGCGGACGAGCGGGTCGAGGTTTCCGTCCCGATCAAGCTGAAGGGAATCGCCCCCGGCTCGCTCTCCGGCGGGCACCTCGAGCAGCCGTTGCACGAGTTGAACATCGAATGTCCCGCCTTGTCCATTCCCGACACGGTGACGCTCAACATCAACGAGTTGCAGATCGGCGACGCGATCCACGTGGGCGACATCGACCCCGCGACCATCGCCGAGGGCGTCACGGTCCTCGATTCGCCGGAACTGGTCGTCGTGCAGGTCGTCGAGACGGTGGAAGAGGAGGTCGTCACCGAAGCGGCGACGGCCGAGGGCGCTCAGCCCGAGGTGATCGGCGAGAAGAAGGAGGGCGAAGAAGGCGAAGGGGAGTAACGGAATCTGGTCACTTTCAACTCGCAACTCGTCTTTCCGCAATGAAAGTCGTCGTGGGCCTGGGGAACCCGGACCCGGAGTATCACCGCACCCGGCACAACATCGGCTTCGCGGTCGTCGACGAGTTGGCCCGCCGGCACGGAGCGCTCTCCGGGGCGAGCCGCTTCGAGGCGCGAACGGTCGGCGTCTTCCTCGGCGGCGAGAAACTGCTGCTCGTCGAGCCGCAAACCTACATGAACCTCAGCGGCCGCTGCGTCCGCAAGGTTCTCGACTTCCATCAGGTCGAACCCGCCGATCTGCTGGTCGTCTGCGACGACATGAATCTGGAAACGGGACGCGTTCGATTGAAGCCGGGCGGTTCCGCGGGGGGACAGAAGGGACTGGCCGACATCATTCAGAAGTTGGGGACGCAGGAGTTCGCCCGGATGCGTCTCGGCATCGGACGCCCCCCCGGACGGATGAGTCCGACCGATTACGTGCTGGGACGATTTCGCGAGCCGGAGCGCGAGGCGGCCGAGCACGTCGTCCTGCGGGCGGCCGATGGAGTCGAACTGTGGGTGACGGAGGGGTTGGACGCGGCCATGAACGCCGTGAACGCCCCTGCGGAGTCGTAGGGTGGGCTGTGCCCACCGGCACGAGGTTGCGGTCGCCGTGCCCATCGGCGGTTGAATTTTCCGGCGATTGCTGTAAAAAGGGTACTATCCGGCGGCCGCGCGACATCAGCGGCGGGCCGCCCCTGAAATTCGAGGAGAAGAGCCTTGGCGGAAACCGCGGCAATCGCCGGCAAAGAAAAGCTGTACGAGGGAATGTTCCTCGTCGAGAGCGGGAAATTCGCCACCGATCCGGACGGCGTGGCGAGCCACATTCTCGGCCTGCTGGAGAAGATCGGGGCGGAGATCGTGACCCATCGCCCCTGGCAGGACGGCAAGCTGGCCTACGAGATCGAAGGCCACCGCAAGGGGCTGCACTATCTCGTGTGCTTCAAGTACGCCGGCCCGAACCTCTCCGAACTCGACCGCGGCGTCAAGCTCAGCGATCTCGTGTTGCGGCATCTCGTCATCAGCCAGCCCCCGCAGATCTTCGAAGCCCTCGTCGCCGCGATCACTTCCGACGAAGAGCCCGCCGAAGTGCCGGCGACGGTCGCCGCAGCGGTGGTCGAAGAAACCGAAACCGACGACGACGAGGATTGACCGGTCATCCGGAAAGGGACGAAATGGCGAGTTTCAATCGCGTCATCTTGATGGGCAACCTGACCCGCGATCCGCAGGTCCGCTACATTCCCTCGGGGACCGCGGTCGCGGAGATCGGCCTGGCGGTCTCGCGGCAATGGTTCGACAAGCAGTCGAACACCCGCAAGGAGGAGACCACCTTCGTCGACGTCACCCTCTGGGGCCGCACCGCCGAAGTCGCCGGCGAATATCTTTCCAAGGGAAGGCCGGTCCTGGTCGAAGGCCGATTGCACCTCGACCAGTGGGACGACAAGGAGACCGGACAGAAGCGCAGCAAGCTCAAGGTCGTCGGCGAGTACATGCAGATGCTCGGGAGCAAAGGGGATGGCGGCGGTGGAGGCGGAGGAGGCGGCGCCGCCGGTGCGAATCGCGGCGGCGGCGCGCCGCGCGAACAGCAACCGGACGACCAAGGCGCCGGTCCCGCCGACGACTACTACTCCGACGCTCCCTCCGGAGGCATCCCCGACGACGACGTCCCGTTTTGAGCATTTCGAATCACGAACCGTTTGCGCGCCGCTGCACTCACGGGGTGCCGCCGATGTGCGTGGCAACTGACAACTGACAACTGACGACTGACAAGACATGAAAACCCGCAGCCGAGGCCCCGGAGTCGCCGGGACCACCAGCAATTCCGTCGAAGTGTTGCTCGCCGAAAACGTCGATGCGCTCGGCGAGCAGGGGGAGATCGTCCGCGTCAAGCCGGGCTACGCCCGCAACTTCCTTCTCCCCCAGGGGCTCGCAACCGTCGCCACCGAGCACAACAAACGAATGGTCGAGGGGCACCGCCAACGCCAGCTCGAAGTGCAGAAGCAGAAAATCAAGTCGATCCGCCAATTGGCCGAGACGGTCAGCAAGTACAGCGTCACCCTGGAGGCCAACGCCAATCAGGAAGGGCACCTCTACGGCTCGATTCTCGCCGCCGACATCAGCAAGGCCCTGCAGGCCGCCGGATATCCCGTCGAGCCGGACCACCTCAAGCTCGAAGGCCCGCTGAAGGAACTCGGCATGTACACCGTCAAGGTCGAGCTGCACCCCGACGTCAAGACCGACGTCAAGGTCTGGGTGGTGCCCGCCGCCGGCTGAGGATTTCGAAGAAAGAAGACGGAAGAAAGAAGAAGCAAGAAGCAAGAAAGAAAAGGGACGGTCGCAGGCCAAGACGCACTCCCTGCCGGGATCCGTTCCTCGCCGCTTGCGTCTTGGTTCTTCTTTCTTCTTTCTTCGTTCTTCATTCCTGGCTCTTCTTTCTTCCTTCGTTCCCGCAGGGAGGCTTTCCGCATGTCCGTCGGACACGCTCCGCGCTCCGCCGTCGACCGGCTGCCCCCGCAGAACCTCGAAGCCGAACGCTCGGTCCTCGGGAGTTGCCTGCTCGTCAACGACGCGATCGACGAAGTCGCCGACCTCATCCAGGCGGACCACTTCTACTCCGACGCGCATCGCCGCATCTTCGCGACGATGTTCACCCTCCACGAGACCGGCCGCCGCGTCGATCCCGTCATCCTCGCCGAAGCCCTCGCCCAGAAGGGAGACCTCGAGGAAATCGGCGGTCTCGACCGCATTCACGAGATCCTCGAAGCGGTCCCCCACGCGGCCCACGCCAAGTACTATGCCGGCATCGTTCGCGACAAGTGGGTGCACCGCAGCCTCATCAACGCCTGCACCGACATCCTCCGCGACTGCTACGACTCCGGCGACGAAACGCAATCGGTCCTCGAACGGGCCGAGCAGTCCATCTTCCGCATCCTCGAATCGCAGGACGCCACCGACAAGCTCGCCATCGGCGACATCCTCCTCGACGCGATGGCCGCCATCAACGCCCGCCTCGAAACCGAGGGGACCATCAGCGGGCTGGGGACCGGCTTCTTCAAGCTCGACGAACTGACCAACGGCTTCCAGAAGTCGGAACTGATCGTCCTCGCCGCCCGTCCCAGCATGGGCAAGACCGCCCTCATCTGCAACTGGGCCGAGGCCGCCGCCGCCAAGTACGGCAAGGGCGTGCTGATCTTCAGCCTCGAGCAGTCGAAGGTCGAACTCGCCGAGCGGTTTCTGTGCATCCGGGCCCGCCTCGACGGCCACAAGCTGCGGGCCGGAAATCTCGACGAAGCCGAGCGGCACCGGATGATGGAGACGCTCCAGGAGCTTTCCGACATGCCGCTGTTCATCGACGACACCCCCGGCCGCGGGATGTCGCAGATGGGCGCCATCTGCCGTCGAATGAAGCGGAAGGAAGACATCGGCCTGGTGATCATCGACTATCTGCAGCTCATCGAGCCGGAAGATCGCCGCGCCCCCCGCGAGCAGCAGGTGGCCCAGATCACGCGGCGGCTGAAGTTTCTCGCCAAGGAACTGAAAGTCCCGCTGATCGCACTGGCGCAGCTCAACCGCGGCGTCGAAACGCGGAAGGACAGCGACAAGCGGCCGCGGCTGGCCGACCTTCGCGAATCGGGCGCCATCGAGCAGGACGCCGACGTGGTGATGCTGCTGCACCGCCCCGAAGTCTACACCCCGGAAGACCCGGAGCTGCACGGCCTGGCGGAGGTCATCATCGCCAAGAACCGCAGCGGCCCGGTGGGCATCGTCCCGCTGACATGGCGGAAGGAATTCCTCCGCTTCGAAAACTTCAGCGGCCTCGCCGAACCAGAGGGAGGCTACAACTTCGGCGGCGACGGCTCGTTCTGAATCGCGCCCCCCGCACCCGCTTGCGGTTTCGCGATCAAACCGGCTATTCCCCGTCGATCCGCCGCCGCTCCTCTGCCCTTGCGAGCGCCCTGTCGATCTTGTCCACGGTCGCCACTCCGGGCGTCGTGATTCCCCGCTCGAGACGGATCAGAGTTTCGGGCCTGATTCCGGCGCGCCGTGCCAATTCGGCCTGGCTCAATCCGGTCCGTTGGCGGCGAAGGATGATCTTGCGCGCCAGCGACGCTCGAGCGTATTCGACCGCCGGATAGTTCCCTCGCTCGTCAGAGTCGGGTAGCGAGGGCATCTTCCCTGCATCCTCCAGGAGCCGCGCATACTCCTGCGGATCGACGAGGACGTAGGACTTGCCGTCGAGAGTCATCGTACGGACGTTTCGTAACGCTTCAGTCTTCATAGAACCCATCTCGATGCCCGATTCGTTCGACGATTACGGTTTTCCCATCGATCCTGAACTGGACGCGGAAATCGCCGGTCCGAATCCTCCAATGACCCACGAGATTCCCCGATAGCGGTCTTGCTCCACTCACTTCCGGCCAATTCTCGAGACGCTCGATGATTCTCAGGACTCAACCGGGGATCGACGGGCACATCATCCCCATTCTGCTGGCCCGCACGTCCCACGGAATGCCCGCGGCGCTCCCCCTCCGGCGATCGAGGTCGTTCTCGCCCCAGATATCGCGGCACCAACCGCAATCAGCCGCGAAAATTTCATTGACGCGCGCTCATTGGCGTGTTCTAATCGTCAATTCATGATCCGCGCCTGCTCGGCAGGCAGGCGGGACGACTCCTGTAGCACCAATGTCTCTGCGGTATTGAGCAGACCTCTCGGGGACGATTCTATGCTGACCGAAAGACTGCGGACTATTCGCGAGCAAATCGATAAAGGCGTTGTTCCGCCACCGGAAACCGTTCGCAACTTTCTGACGTGGTTTGGCGTCACTCGGCGAGGATCTCGCACTGTCAGCACCATACGGCAGTCGTTAGATGACGCCGAACTCGATACGGATCCGGATTTCGAGTTTGCGTTCATCGACGCGCAAATCTATTTCATTCGCGCCGGCTCAAAAAGAGACCCGTCCCCCCAGCAGGAGACCTTCCGGATCGGACGTCTTGAGTCTGCGAATCGAAAACCTGTTTCAATCAAGCCAGACAACCCGCTTAGTGAAGCAGTCACTCTAATGCTGACACACGACTTCTCTCAACTGCCGGTCATGACGTCTGATCGAGAAGTGAAAGGGATCATTAGTTGGAAGACGATTGGAAGCCGGCTGGCATTGAAGCAGGAGTGCGTCTTTGTCCGCGAATGCATCGAGCAACCACGTATCGTCCAAATTGACGATTCTTTGTTTACCGTGATCAGTGACATTTCGGAACACGATTACGTCTTGGTGCAGGCACCAGATCGTACGATTTGCGGCATTGTGACCGCCACGGATTTCAGTGAGCAATTTCGCAAGTTGGGCGAGCCTTTTCTCCTTGTCGGCGAAATCGAGAATAGCATCCGGAAGCTCATTCACGGGAAGTTCACCGCATCTGAACTGGCCGATGTGAAGGATCCTGATGACCAGGATCGGAAGGTGGCTGCTGTCAGCGATCTGACGTTCGGTGAATACGTCCGGCTGCTGGAGAATGAGAAGCGATGGCTGAAGGTTGGACTGGCGCTTGATCGGGTGGAGTTCGTAAAACGTCTCGAAGCGATTCGCGAGATCCGAAACGACATCATGCACTTTGAACCCGAAGGGATTCCTGAGAGCGACATGAAGACTCTCCAAGACTTCTCGAAGTTCATGAATAGACTTCGGCTGTTGGGCGCGATTGGTTGAGAGAGCCGTCTGATCAACGGAAGCGATCGATGCAAGCAGAACCAAGACGAGTGCTCCCGACAGTGCGACTTGACTTGGCCCACGGTGATTCCCGAATTGTTGGGTTCCGTCGAGAGCCAGTACGGCGGAATGAGGCTTGGATTGTGTGGATGCGCAAGCAAAAGGCACCCACAACCCACAACTGACTAGCCCTCCATCCGCCGCCGCACCGTCTCCACCACCTCCTTCACCGGCACGCGGATCTGTTCCAGTGTGTCGCGGTCGCGGAGCGTCACGGTGTCGTCGGTGGCCGTTTGGCCGTCGATCGTGATGCAGTAGGGGGTGCCGATTTCGTCCTGGCGGCGGTAGCGGCGGCCGATGGCCGCTTGCTGGTCGTAGTATGTCGCGAGGCCGGCACGCTTCAACTCGCGGTAGATCTCGGCCGCCTTTTCCGGCATGCCGTCCTTCTTGATGAGGGGCAGCACGGCGGCCTTGATCGGGGCGAGCCGGGGGTGCAGCTTCAAGACCGTGCGGGTCTGCATCGCTCCCTTGTCGTCGGGGGCCTCGTCCTCGGTGAAGGCTTCGCACAGGAAGGCGAGCGTCGCGCGGTCGGCCCCCGCGGCCGGCTCGATCACGTGCGGGTAGTATCGCTCGCGGGTCTGGTCGTCGAAGAACTGCAAATCCTTGCCGCTCCCCTTGTACTTCGGCTGGCCGTTGGCGTCGGTCTCGATGACGAAGCAGCCGTCCGGGCCGGTGACGAGCTTTCCTTCCGCGTGCGAGCGGAGGTCGAAGTCGCCGCGATGGGCGACCCCTTCCAACTCACCGTATTCGCCCGCGTCGAGGAACGGAAACGCGTACTCGATGTCGGCCGTGCCGACGGAGTAGTGGGCGAGTTCCTCTTGCGCATGGTCGCGAAGCTGAAGGTTGTCGCTGGTGATGCCGAGGTTCAGGTACCACTGGAATCGGCGGTCGCGCCAGTAGCGGTACCATTCGGCGGATTGGCCGGGGTGACAGAAGAACTCCATCTCCATCTGCTCGAACTCGCGGGAGCGGAAGGTGAAGTTGCGGGGGGTGATTTCGTTGCGAAAGCTCTTGCCGACCTGCGCGATGCCGAAGGGCGGCTTGACGCGGGTGGAATCGAGGACGTTCTTGAAGTTGACGAACATTCCCTGAGCGGTTTCGGGGCGGAGGTACGCGGCGTCCTCCTCGCCGCCGAGCGCGCCGAGCGTGGTCTTGAACATCAGGTTGAACTCGCGCGGGGCGGTGAGTTGGCATTTATCGTGCTCACCGGGATGCTTCGACGGCTTGGGCGGACATTCGCTCGTCGGGATGTGGTCTTCTCGGAAGCGAGCCTTGCACTCGCGGCAATCGACCATCTTGTCGACGAACAGATCATAATGCCCGCTGACCTTCCACACCTGCGGGTGCATGATGATCGACGTTTCGACGCCGACCATCGAGAACGTGCTCGGCGCGCCCGGCGGGACCGCCAATTCGTCATGCGTGGTGACCATGTCGCGGTACCACGCCTCGCGGACGTTGCGCTTCAACTCCGTTCCCAAGGGGCCGTAGTCCCAGAAGCCCTGGATGCCGCCGTAGATCTCCGACGACTGAAACATGAACCCCCGCCGTTTGGCGAGGGCGACGATCTTTTCCATGCGGTTGGTCATTGTTGTTGGTCCGCCGTCAGTTGTCCGTGGTCAGTGGATCGCTTGCGGTTTCGCGTCGTCCCTCCCGCCCCGACCCCCCGTCCGCCGCCGAAGTTCGCGCCACCAGCGCCCCGGCCAGCGGATCGTATTCCGGCACGAGGCCGCAAGTGTCGACGCGGGCGGCGAGTTCGATATCGGCCTCGTAGCCGAGGGCGATCAGGTTTCTTCCCCCGCGGCTGCCGCGGAGCACCGACAGGCGTTCCGCATCGCCCGAATTCGCCGCATGAAACGCCGCCGCCACGCACGCTTCCTCGTCGAGGACGGCTTCGAGCGACGCGCCTTCGAGCG
>JBBDNT010000191.1:0-7737 GCA_040877445.1 Planctomycetaceae bacterium | reverse complement strand
CCCCCTGGCTCGGTCCGGGTCGCTGTCGGGATCCGCTCCGCCAGCGACGTGACGAGCATCCCCGCGGCGAGCACGTCCTCGGCGGTGACCTGGCCATCGGTCCCGGCGCAGAGGAAATGCACCGGACGGTGTTCGTCGACGAGCGCTTCGACGAGGGCCGCGCGATTGGAGAACGCTCCGATGAGAATGCGGTCGGCCTGCCGGGCGCGCTCGATCGCCCGCGTGCCGTTGGTGGTGGTGAAGACGATCGTGCGGCCGGCGACGCGTGCGGGCGAATAGCTCGCGGGGGAATTGTCGAGATCGAAGCCCTCGATCGCCACGCCGAGACGTTCGCCGCCGAGGAGGATCGTTTCCACGTCCGCCGACGCCGCCACATCGTAGGACGGACTGGCAGTCCGTCCGAGGCCCGTGGGGCAGACATCCTTGTCTGCCCGATGCTCCGGTCGCAATTCCTCTTCCGCGGCAGGCTGGAAAGCCTGCCCCACGCCGTAGGACCGACTGGCAGTCCGTCCGAGACCCGTGGGGCAGACATCCTTGTCTGCCCGATGCTCCGGTCGCAACTCCTCTTCCGCGGCAGGCTGGAAAGCCTGCCCCACGCCGGCGGACGGATTGGCAGTCCGTCCGAGGCCCGTGGGGCAGACATCCTTGTCTGCCCGATGCTCCGGTCGCAATTCCTCTTCCGCGGCAGGCTGGAAAGCCTGCCCCACGCCGTAGGACCGACTGGCAGTCCGTCCGAGACCCGTGGGGCAGACATCCTTGTCTGCCCGATGCTCCGGTCGCAACTCCTCTTCCGCGACAGGCTGGAAAGCCTGCCCCACGCCGGCGGACGGATTGGCAGTCCGTCTTACGGTCTCCGCGCCGTCGAGCCGTTCCGCCAGTCGCCGCGCGTCGCCCACGGACGCGCACGGATACACCGCCGTCGCGCCGGCGGCGAGGGCGTGAACGATCGTCGTGGACGCCCGCAGCACGTCGATGACGACGGCGACGCCGCCTCGCAGCGCTTCCGGCGCACACAAATCCGGCAGCAAATGCACGTGCAGCTTGCGGGACATGCCGCGATGATAGAACCGGCGGTCGAATCGGGCAAGCGGCTGACGACGGGGCGGCTCGCGCGGACGAAGGCGATTCGACGGGTGGCGGGGGCGCTCCGCAACGCGGAAGCCCCCGTGGCGCGCGACGGGGGCTTTCGCTGCGCGAAGCGCCCCCGCCACCCCGCCGGCGGTCGAAACGGGCAAGCGGCGGGCGATGGCGAGTCGGTGGCGAGCGGCGGCCGGCTTTTGTAGAACGAAGGAACGAACGTCGGAAGACGATGGAACGGCGCGGCGCGTTCCGTTCCAGAACCTCGATCTCAACCGGAGGCTCGCATTCATGCGCCGGATCGTCCTCGCCGTAACGTGCATCGGCCTGATTTCCCTTGTTCCGTTTCCCGCAAAGGTTCGCGGCGACGAATCGGCCAGCGCCGCGCCGCGGCTGCGTCCGTCGCAGGAAACGGCGATCGAACACGTCGACGCGCAAGCCGAGACGATCAAGGGGGTCAACAAGGCGATCTGGGAGTTCGCCGAACTCGGATTGCAGGAGCACAAGTCGAGCGGGTTGCTCATCGAGACGCTCGAAAGGGCTGGTTTCGAAGTCGAAAAAGGCGTGGCGGACATGCCCACCGCTTTCATGGCGAGTTACGGCGGTGGGAAGCCGATCATCGGCATTCTCGCGGAGTACGACGCCTTGCCGGGCATGTCGCAGAAGGTGGTTTCCTATCGCGAGCCGGTCGAAGAGGGGGCCAACGGGCACGCCTGTGGGCACAGCGGGTTCGCAGCGGGATCGCTCGGGGCGGCGCTGGCGGTGAAGGAGGCCCTCGCGAAGCACGGCATCCGCGGGACGATTCGGCTGTACGGCACGCCGGCCGAAGAGCAGGGCATCGGCAAGGTCTACATGGCGCGGGCCGGGCTGTTCGACGATCTCGACGCCTGCCTGTCGTGGCATCCCATCTCGCGGAACGCGGCGAACATGGGAAGCAGCAAGGCGGTGGTTTCGGCGAAGTTCACGTTTCACGGGACGCCGGCCCACGCCTCGGTGAGTCCCGAATCGGGCCGCAGCGCGCTCGACGCCGTCGAGCTGATGAACATCGGCGCGAACTACATGCGCGAGCACGTCTCGGAAGACACGCGAATTCATCACGTCATCACCGACGGCGGCAGAGCGCCGAACGTCGTCCCGCCGGTGGCGACGGTCTGGTACTACGTGCGGGGCGACCGCCACGCCGACGTCGAGCGGAACTTCGAGTGGCTCGAGAAGATCGCCGAAGGGGCCGCCCTGATGACGCAGACGAAGCACGAAGTCCGCATCGACAGCGACGTGCACGAGTACGTGCCGAACCTCCCGCTGGCCGAGCGGATCGTGGCGAACATGCAGGCGCTCGGCCCGCCGACGTGGACCGAAGAGGAAGTCGCGTTCGCCCGGCGATTGCAGGAGCCGCTCCGCGAGCAGTTCGGAACGAGCTTTCCTCAGGCGCTGGCGACGGGGGTCACGCCGGTGGAGCCGAACCCTCCCGCCGACAAAGGCTCGACCGACGTCGGCGACGTGAGCCATCGCGTTCCGACCGGCAGCCTGGGGACGGTCTGCCGTGTGTACAAGTCTCCCGGCCATAGTTGGCAGAACGTGGCGGTGATCGGCTCGTCGATCGGCGAGAAGGGGATTCTGTTCGCGTCGAAATCGCTGGCGGCGACGGCGCTCGACCTGTTCGAGCAGCCGCGGGTGCTGGCGGAAGTGAAGGCGGACTGGCGACAGCGGATGAAAGGGCGGGACTACGTGACGTTGATTCCCGAAGGTCAGAAGGCGCCGCGGAGCATCCGCTGAGAAAGTGCGTCCGCCGAAAGGGTTGCACTCACCGGCCCATTCCCTATGGTGGGATGGTGGGGCGGGCTGGAGAGCCCGCCGGCACTTTTCCGCGATTTCCTCGCGGACGCCCTTTCGGAGGACCATGCCTGATGACGACCCACGCCACCGACCAGACACCTGCCCAGACCGCGGCCGCGGCGGGCTTCGACGAAATCATCGAGAACGGCCCGTTTCCGATTCGGTTCCCCGGCCGAACGGAGCTCGATCAGGACGAGGAGTGGTGCGAGGTCGAGATCGACGGCGAATGGCGGCGGATTCGCTTTCACGACTACAGCGACGTGTACCGCATTCCCGGGCTGTACGAGACGATCTTCTACCGCACGCTGCGGTGCAATTCCCCGTCGAAAGTCGCCGAGTTGCTGCGCGACGTGCTCGTCGAGCACGGTGGCGACCCGCAGGATCTCCGCGTGCTCGACCTGGGGGCGGGAAACGGCATGATGGGCGAGGCGGTGCAGAACCTCGGCTCGCGGAACATCGTCGGCGTGGACATCATCGAAGAAGCCGCCGAGGCCGCCCGCCGCGACCGGCCGTGGGTCTACAACGACTACCTCGTCGCCGACCTCACCGATCTGGACGACGGCGAGCATCACAGTTTGCGGGAAGCGGAATTCAACTCGCTGACGACGGTGGCGGCGCTCGGCTTCGGCGACATTCCGCAGGCCGCGTTCTACACCGCTTACAACCTCGTGGAAGACGGGGGGTGGATCGCCTTCAACATCAAGGAGGACTTCCTCAAGGACGAGGACCAGAGCGAGTTCTCGGGCCTCATCAGCCGGATGACGCGCAAGGGCGTGTTGCAGATCGAAGCGTACAAGCGGTATTGCCACCGGTTGAACATCGCCGGCGAACCGCTGTACTACATTTCCGTCGTCGGACAGAAGCTGCGGGACATTCCCCAAGCGGCACTCGGCGGCACGAACTGACGCGCGGTGTCGCGCGAAACCACGCTTTCGGTTTCGCGGCGATCAGCGGCCGTGGGCGACTCGAGCGCCGCCGCTGGCGGGGAAGTGGATCGTCACCCGCCGGCCGCGTGAATAGTCGAACGTCACGCGGTCCGCCGCGACGTCGAGCCTCGGCCGCCCTTCCGGCAACGCGACTTCGACCGCCACCGTCCCGCCTGTGCGCGGATGCAGGAACGCGAACAGGTGCGTCCCCGCCTGTGGTTCGAAGTACGCCGGCACGTCGGTGTGCGGCATCGGCGCGAGTTCGTATTCGGTCGTCCCTTCCGGAGCCGCTTGTCCCGCCGCGATCGGGCCGATCCGGACGCGTTCGTTCCCGGCCGACGGAATCACGATGTAGGAAGGCCTCTCCGCGACGGGAGCGGCCGCCTCTCCCGCGGCCGGAACGACGAGCTGCGGAACACGCCCGGCGACCTCACGGCCGGAAACGTCGCCGCCGACGGCATCGTCGTTCGCGGCGCGCGTCTGCGCGGGCGCTTCCGGGACGGGCGATTCGAAGGCGGGGCCTTCCGGCGGCTTTTGCGCGGAACGCTGCTTGATGACCGTTTCCTCCGGCTCGCCGTCGGCCGCGTTCGCCGCGTCGGTCGCCGCGCCTCGACTGGGTGCCGGAAGCGGCGGAATCACAAGCCCCGGATCATCGACCGCGGGAGTCGGCACGATCGGGGCCGGTGCATTCGATGGCGCATTCAATTGGGGCAGCGGAGTCGCCGAGGGCGCTCCCAGTTCGGCCGGCACCGGACCTCCGATCGGCGCGCGACCGCCGATCGGCGTCGGCTCGGCGACCGCATGACTTTGGTCGCCATCTTTCCGCACGGGCACCATCACCGGAGCGGACGAATCGACGAACACCCGAATCGGCACTCCTTGCCGGGGAACGTCCGCCCGCGGCACGAAGATCGGGGCGTCGGGCGACGCCGCGCCTTCGGGACCGTAGGGAACCGACGCGCCGTAGGGGACCAGCGGCGCGAAGGGGCCATCGGGGTACGGTGCGTAAGGTCCGTATGAATCCGGCATCACCGGACCGTAGGGGGCGAACGGCGGCGGCGCCGAGTAGCGTCCCGTTCGCAGGCGGACGAAGGGCGCGTCGACCGCGGTTCCTCCTCCCGTCCGCACGCGGATGAAGGGGAGATTGATCGACACCCCCCGGCTTCTGCGGACTTCGATCGGTTCGGGGCCGAATTGGGCATCGGCGTTCGTCGCCAGAGTCGAAGTCCCGGCGATCGCCACGGCCAGGGCGCCGCCGAGTTTCCATGAGCCGTTGATCCGCCGCGTCATCGTGATTCCTCCGATTCGTCGGTTCGGCGATCGCCGCTGTTCCCACTCCACCCCGTATCATGGCGTGTGACGGCGGGAATGCAAGGCGAAAGCCGGTCGGCACGGCGACGCGGGCGCGACGCACTTTGCGATGCTCGATGCCGCGCGAGCGGCGGAAGTCCCCTCTCCCCCGGCTTTTCTTTAGACCGGAGACAAGGGTAACGCTCGTTCGGAGACATGGGTCACAGGTTGATGTTTCAGTCCCCCGACACTACTCTTCCCTCGACTCGTTGCCCGCCACCGCGGACGTCGGCGAGTAGCCACTACGCTTCACGCTCAAGGCGTGGCGTTTGCTCTGGCTCGCTTCCCGCAAGTCCACGCTTCCCAGGCAAACTGAGGCTCGTTCGCTCCCGGACCGTCCAGCGGCCCCGACCGACGCAGGATCTCCGTGATCGTGTTCGCCGACGGAACCTCCGCATGACCCAGATCCTCCAGCCGACGCTTCAGCTTCCGACCACCCCACGCGGGATGCTTCCCCCGCAACGACACCACCAGCTCCGCCAGCTCCGCCGACGTCTCCCGCGGCGAACTCCGCGGACGACGAGAGCGGTCCGACAGACCCGCCTCCCCCGTCGCACGATACCGCGCGATCCACTTGTAACCCGTCTTCGCGCTGATCCCGAACCGCCGGCACGACGCGCGCACGTTCGCACCCTCCGCCATCGCCAGACTCACGAACTCCAATCGAAACGACATCAGTGAACGCTCTTCCCAAGACATGCTGTCTCCCCTCCAAATGGAAGCGAAACAGCAACCCCGAATGTGTTACCCATGTCTCCGAACGAGCGTTACCCTTGTCTCCGGTTTATACACCCGCCGCGGGGGGGCAAATGGTCTTGGCCGAAGCGGCTTCGGCCGCTAGAATTCGCCGCCCTGCGACTCTCAGCGGGGCGGAATCGTCGTTCCTTCCGCTCTCCGCGCCACTCGTTCGCCCGTTTCATCGTGGAGCGCTGCGAGCCATGAGAAATTCACCGAGCCCCTGGCGGTCGAGCCTGCTGCTCGCCGCCGGACTCGCCGGCTGCGCGCTCGCGGGCTGCCAGAGCATGCACCGCCGGATGACGGTTCATTCCGATCCGCCGGGGGCGATGGTGCTCGTCGATGGCGAGGAACAGGGGCACACCCCCATGTCCATGGATTTCATCTATTACGCCACCCGGGAGATCACGCTCGTCAAGGACGGCTACGAGACTCTCACCGTGTTCCAGAAGGTGCCGACGCCTTGGTACCAATACTTCCCGCTCGACTTCGCGACGGACAACTTCCTGCCGTTCAAGGTGACGAACCGGCACGAGTTCACCTACAAGCTGCAGCCGCAGGTCGCCCCCTCCACCGAGCACTTGTACGACATGGGCCAATCGATGCGGAACGAAGCGGCCTTCGGCCCATGACACGGCGCGACGGCGTCATCACGTCTTCCGGTTAGCCGCGACCCGAAGCCGAGCGGCGCCGCCGCGAGCGCAGGGGAGCGCGCCATGTCGCTGAAGTGGACGGCGAATCCACTCAGCGCTATGATCGCCGCCTGACGCCGCGCGCGAACCGAAGCACTTCCGCGCTCCCGTGGGCGGCTGACGATTCCTGCGGAACGCTCGTGGTTCCATCGAAGGAAGCCCGATGACCGGTCCCGATCGTTCCTCCTCCCCGCCCCGCATCCTCGCCCTCCACGCCCATCCCGACGACGCCGAGTACCTGTGCGGCGGCACGCTCGCGCTGCTTCGCGAGCGCGGCTGCCACGTCACCATTCTCACGATGACCCCCGGCGACAACGGCAGCGACGAGCTGCCCGCGGCCGAGATTTCCCGCGTCCGCCGCGAAGAGGCCCGCCGCGCCGCCGAAGTGATCGGGGCCGACTGCGGCTGCCTCGAGTTCCGCGATTTCCGCGTGTTCGTCGACGACGCCTCCCGCGAGCGCGTTTCCGAGGCGGTGCGGAAGGCGCGGCCGGACGTCGTCATCACCCATCCGCCGGCTGATTACATGTGCGATCACGAGGCGACCAGCCGGCTCGTCCGCGACGCCTGCTTCACCTGTTCGGCCCCGAATTACGACACGCACGCCCTCGACCCCGCCCCGCCATCGTCGAAGATTCCGCACCTGTACTACGTCGACGCCGTCGACGCGACCGACATCTTTGGCGACCCGCAACCGGCGCAATTCGTCGTCGACGTGACGGCGGCGTTCGATCTCAAGCGGAAGATGTTCGCCTGCCACGAAAGCCAGCGGGCGTGGCTCAAGCGGCAGCATGGCATGGACGACTTCATCGCCTCGCTGGAACGGTGGAGCGCCTCGCGCGGGTCGGTGATCGGCACGCCTTACGGCGAAGGGTTCCGCCAGCACCTCGGGCACCCGTATCCGCAGGACAACCGGCTACTGGAACTGATCTCGCCGGGGTAGGCGGCGATTGTCGTGGGATGGCTGGGGTCGATCCGCCGTGGAACGGCTTCCACTTCGGGCGACGTCGCTCGGCGGATCGCCCCCAGTGATGGGCGAGCGAGTCGGCGATTCTCTGGGCGCTGCGACCGGGTGGCGGGGGCGCTTCGCGCAGCGAAAGCCCCCGTCGCGCGGCACGGGGGCT